>JBMSSC010000023.1:0-27615 GCA_049424145.1 Bdellovibrionia bacterium | reverse complement strand
CTTTTTCAAACGCGTCGATCCCTTTTTGATTCGAAAGATAAGAGTCTAAAGAACCGGGCAAGGGCTTCATCTCAGCGGCTTGTAGGGAGCTCAGTCCATGAAAAAAAACCGCGACCCAAACCAGCAGCTTTCGAGCCGGCACGCAAAGCTCCAACAGAAGAAAAAGAACCGCAAAAAACAAGGGAATCTGAAATCGCTCCTCGTAAACTGCAATCTTCCGCTCCGAGAACTCCCCTCGGACGAGTCCCGAGAGCTCATGGAGGATTTCCTCAGCTTCAGACTCCTGAGGCGTAATCGTCCAGTACCGACCCCCAACACGCTGGGCCAAATCCCTGAGTGCCTCAGGGTGAAACTGACTCATGACCGGCTGAGAGTTACGATCTTTTTTATAGCCCACTCGATTCCCATTTTCATCTTGGATTGGAATCGGAGCGCCCGCATCGGTTCCCACACCCACCACAAAAAGACTAATTCCCGAATCTTTCAATTGATCTGCCCACTCCCGAAGTCTTCCTTGATGGTCCTCACCATCCGAGAGGAGCAATAAAACACGCGAGGTCTTCGCTTCGGCAGTGGCGCCTTTGCCTTGCTCAGCTCCTCGCTCCAGAGCGCCGATTGCAGCGCTTAAGCCAGCCCCCAGATCGGTCCCCTGAGGAGTGACGGACTGGGGAGTTAAAATCTCAACTCGATCCCAAACGTAGGCTAAATCCGTCGTGAGTGGACACGCTAAAAATGAACTCCCAGCAAATCCAACGAGCCCCACCCGATCCCCGTCAAGTCGATCTAAAATCTTCTTGATCAAGTGCTTGGCCTTCTTCAAACGACTGGGGACCACATCCTCCACATCCATACTTCGAGAGACATCCAGGACCACCATCACGTCTAAGCCCGTGAGCTTCACACTTTCCTGGTGAAAACCGTACTGGGGTCGTGCCAAAGCGAAGATGGCAAACCCAAAGGCTAAAAGCCCAAAGATGACCTTCCGGGTGCGAAGAGCGGGATTCATCTCAGGGACTAAAAATGACCAAAGCTTAGGATGGGCAAACTGCTCGAATCTCTTTTTTTTACGGGACTCATCCCCGCGAAGAATCCCATAAAACACAGGAATCAAAAGCAAGGCCCAAAGCCACTGCGATGCCGCAAACTTCATGGAAGAAACCTCCACCAGCCCCGCTCCAGGAGTTGCTGCAGCAGAAGAGTGAGAAGCCCAAGCTTCAATGGAGTCTGAAAGGCCTCATCATAGTTCACTTTTTGGGTCGCTTTGATTTCACTTTTCTCCAGCTGATCAATCTCTTTAAAGACGGCCTCCAGCGTGTTTTCATCCGTCACACGGTAGAACTTTCCGCCACTCATCTCAGCAATCTTCTTAAGAAGCTCTGGGTTTAAGGCGTTGTCAAACCACTGATAGGTGGTCACGGGATTACCAAATGGACCTGCATGACGAATGGGCATGCGGACTTTGCCTTCACGACCAATAGCAATGGTGTACACTCGAATCCCAAATCCTTTGGCCAATTCCCCTGCTGTTGCTGGGTCCACTTGACCGACGTTATTGTCCCCGTCTGTTAAAAGAATCACCACTCGACTTTTTGCCTGAGAACTTTTTAGATGGCTGATGGCTAGTGACAGTCCATCTCCAATTCCGGTTCCATCTTTAAGTATGCCTAAGGTGACCTGATGCAAAGCATTGAGCAAAAGCCCGTAGTCCAGAGTCGGAGGCACCAGAGTCAAGGGCTCCCCACTGAAGACGACAAACCCCAGGCGATCGTTTTGTCTGCCTTGAATAAAGCTCTCCATCGTGTCTTTGGCCACATCAATTCGAGCGCGCTCAGCTAAATCCTCAATAGTCATGCTGGCAGACACGTCTAAGAGCATCACGATATCCACTCCGCTGACCGTGCGCTCGGTTTGAACCCAACTCCTCTGGGGCCTAGCCAAAGCGAAGATGAAAAAGCAAATCCCCAAGTACTTCAAAAACAGCATGGCCCGAAGAGGGTTTTTTTTGGCCACCTGATCGGGGAGGGGAAGAGAGAAACGCACACGAGGAGGCTTGTTTCGATTCATCCACCAGCGATGAAGTAGCGGAAGGATCAGCAGAAGGATGAGAACTGGCCAGTTAGCAAGACGCATGCACCGCTCCTTTGGATGCGTCAAGGATCAAAGGAGTCCTGCGAGAACTGACCACCAGTTCGTGGGCTTGGCGAATGACCCACTCAGGTTCCTGAGCCAACGGACGATAATCCGTGAACTTCACCCGATCCAAGTGATCAAAGAGCTGCTGCACCTGCAGAATCCATTCGGATGTAAGACCCGGAGTTTTTAAGTCCAACTGGGATCTGAAGACCTGAATCATTTCTCCTGTGGTGGACTCGGGCGCATCAAAGTCAAAGCGCGCTCCAAAGTAAGTCTTCAAGATCTCAGATACTCGAAAGTAGTAGGCCTTAAATTGACCGTTTTCAAGCCACCCTTGGGCTTGAAGGTGCCTGAAATCTTCCAAAGCCTGCTCGTCTTCTGTGAGCGTGCGGGCGGGTGAGCGCACTTGCTTTCGCTTTTTTTGATAGAGCCGAACGAGCGAATAAACGAGAGCCGTCCCCAAAACAAGCGCCAGGAGAACCCCGCCCAAGAGAACCCAGTAAGGAACCGCAAGGCGCTCCGGTGGGAGAGCCCCTGCGGGCTCCTGGGGTTTTGGATCTGAGGGCAGAATCGCCGATTGAACTTCAATCTCCCAGACTTGGGTCCTGGCAAGCAGTTTGCCTTGGGAATCAACCAGGTCTAAAGGAGGCAGTGTGAGCTTCCCTTTCTTCAGAGGAATGAATTTGAGGGGAAGATCCACTCCTGATTCACTTTTGGAGTCCTCTTCAAAGGCTTTTTTTTCAGACTCATCAAGCTCCGTTTGCCACCCAAAGCCTTCCTCTTGCAAGGCGTCTTCCGACACGGAAAGCTTAAGGTCTTGGGGTTTAAGCAAGCGATCAGGAACCTGAATCCCTTTGATTCTTAATAGAATCGGATCCCCGACTTGGACGGGGCGGGGTGAGGCTGAGGTTTTCTGCTCCAACCTTTGAAGCGGAAAGGTGGGGACGGAGGCCGGGGGCTGATCCAATCCTCGGGCGAGAGGAATACGACTTCCTAAAGTCACCGCAACACAGAACAAAAAAATACTGAGCTTGGACTGAACCGAGTTACGAACCATCACTGGACTCTGCATGACTGCTTCCACTCATGATTTGCGCTTTCTGGAGCGTGCTTGAAAAAATCGGATAACGGCATCTCCATAATTCTCTTGAGTTGAAATCACTAAGGACTCCACCCGATTGGATTTAAACACGGATCGAGTCTTCGTCTCAAACTCCTTTTGGTACTGCGTGAACCATTTACGAAACTCATAGGACGACGTGTCCACGAGGCACTCTTGCTCCGTTTCTGGATGAAAAAAGAGGACCTGCCCTAAATCAGGCAGCCTCTTCTCCCTTTCATCAGACAGCTGGAGAGCAACCACATCGTGTTTTTTTGCCAGTTTTCTGAGCGCACGCTCATACCCCTGAGCCATAAAATCGCTGATCAAAAAGATCACCCCTCGGTGCTTCATGATCCGCCCGGTGGACTCAAGTGCTGAGGCCAAGTCCGTTCCTGGAGTGGTGGGCTTTGCCACGAGCAGTTCCCGAATGAGGCGAAGAATATGCTGACGGCCCTTGCGAGGGGGAATCACGCGTTCCACCTCCCCTGCAAAGAGTAAGAGCCCCACTTGGTCTCCCGTATGAGATGCAGCATAGGCTAAAACGCCACCGAGCTGAGCTGCCACTTCGGATTTCAACTGATCTTTGGAGCCAAACGACTGAGAACCTGAAATGTCGACCACTAAAAAGACGTTCAGCTCCCTTTCTTCGTCAAACTTTTTAATCAGCGGCTCTCGGGTTCTCGCACTGACTTTCCAATCGATGTGGCGAACGTCGTCTCCCGCAACGTAAAGACGATGCTCAGAGAACTGAACGCCTTGTCCTTTGAAATGGCTCTTGTATTGTCCAGAAACCACCTCATCCACCACCCGACGAGTTGAAATCTCAATGAGGCGAACTTTTTTCAGTAGCTCTTGGGATAACATGGGGATTAGGGGACTTCGACCCGCTCCAAGATTTTTTTAATCACCTGATCACTATCAACACCATCGGCTTCGGCCTCAAAAGAGACTAAGACCCGATGCCTTAAGACATCATAGGCAATTGACTTAATGTCCTCTGGGGTGACAAAGCCTCGGTGATGGAGGAACGCATGGGCTCGGCTTGCTTGAGTGAGAGCAAGGGTGGCTCGAGGCGAGGCTCCGACTTCGATTTGGTCCTTCAACTCGGGTAGACCAAAACGATCTGGGTTTCGGGTCGCAAAAACGACGGTGAGAATGTAGTCCTTCAGCTTCTCATCCATGTAGATTTGACGACACAGCAAGCGGGCTTGGAGAAGCGAACGAGGGTGACACACGCGTCTTGCTTTCGGGCGCTCCGTGCCGGTCATCCGATTGAGAATGGTTTTTTCTTCCGATAAATTGGGGTATCCCACGCGGACTTTAAACAAAAATCGATCCAACTGCGCCTCAGGCAGAGGATAGGTCCCCTCCTGTTCAATGGGATTTTGAGTGGCTAGCACCGTAAACAGCTCATTCATCGGGTAGGTGGTTTCCCCAATGGTGACTTGACCTTCTCCCATGGCTTCAAGCAACGCGCTTTGAACTTTAGCGGGTGCTCGATTGATTTCATCGGCCAAAACTAAGCTCGTGAAGATCGGGCCTTTTTTCGGGGTAAAATCCCCTGTTTTTTGATTAAAGATCATGGTCCCCACGAGATCAGCCGGAAGGAGATCGGGGGTGAACTGAATTCTCTGAAAATCCGCCTCAATGACATCGGCGAGGGTTTTAATCGTCAGCGTCTTTGCCAAACCGGGGAGCCCTTCTAACAGAACGTGCCCCTCGCACAAGATGGCAAGAATGAGCCTTTCGATTAAGACCCGCTGTCCTACGATGACTTGAGAGGTCTCAGCTAAAATCAGATCGATTACTTCACTTTGTTTTTTAATTTCCTGAGTGATGGCTTGCACATCGATGGATGACATAGGCCCCATTATACTATCAATATGATTTCTCAGAAAGACTTCGTCGAACCATAGAGAAGAATTTTTTCAAACCCTGGGACTGATCCGCGGAAGCCATTTGGCTGAAAGTCTGAAGCGTTTGATAAAATTGTTCAGGATTATTTTTTTCTAAAACCAAGATTTGATCCAAGACCCCTTCGTCTAAAAGTTGAGCAAGATGACCTCTCAGTTTACGAGCCAGCCTTTGATCTTCGTGCGAGGAGGGGGAACCGTCGTGAGCTTGGTTTTGAAAGAATTTCAGGATCGGATCCCAACTCTTGGCCAAATCCAAGCTTCGATACTCCTGAAGCTCCGTCAGTTGGTCATAACGATTGAAGAACTCACGCAGGGATTGGCGGGAGCGCTCATGGGAGTCGATTGCCTTCCAGAGGTGGGCTAGGTTTCCCACAAGCGAGGGCTCAAAATTGAGCAATTGCCCAGGTGCTGTTCCCCGAGGCGCTAAAAAGTCCATCATTTGAGTTTTCCACCTCTGCTGTTGCTCCGAAGTGAGGGTCTCGTGAATCACCCGAGGAAGTGAGGCTAGGGTCTCGGACTTGAGCAGCTCAAGCAGGAACTCGTGGTTTTTTACTCCTTGAGGAAGCCAGTGATGAATGGAGGGATCCTGCGAGGAGAAATCGCGGCCTAAAATCTCAACGGCTTCAGTGCTTCGGAGCAGCAGGAGATCCACCAAATCAACCGTCTTGCTCAGCGGATGCTGCGGCGTCCAGGGGTCGACTCGATTGATGTTGGCCACCCCATAAAACGCCATTTGATTCAGACGAGCCCTTTGGTCAGGAGTGGACTGCTCTAAGAGGTCGAACACGACCTTTAAAAGATCGAGAAAAAACTGATGATCGGCTCCACTTTGAATGAGAGTGAAGGCAAGGGAAGCAAACTCAGGGGAGCTTCCCGCATGAACGAAAGAGCGAAAAAAATCCCTTAAGACTGGGTCTTGGGGATCAAAATGCTGAAGTTGGCGTCCAATCTGCCGAAGGACCCCCATCCGGACGGACCGTAAAACGACCGAAAGGTTATTGCCGTCTTCTGCTGTCGGTGTTCTTAGGCTCTTTGGGGTGGAGTATTTGATTTCAAAAAATAAATCTCGAAGGATGTTCAGTTGATGTCGCTGGGCATTTTCCACAAGGACGGACTGGGACTGCCAGAGGTTATAGAGGTGGCGCTGAAACTCGGATCGCTGTTCGTGGGAGATAATCAAGGGATTCATCCAACCCAAGGAGGCTTTGGCCTGAGGATCGGGCTGGGTCCCTGGAACATTCCGGTAACAGTGGGGAAACTCGGGTAACCCAATGTAGCGATAGGTCAGCTTCTCGAGGTTATCTAATCCCGTAATTCCTGGGCGATTCACAATGTCTTCAATGGCTTGAATCACAGTCTTAGGCCGATGCTGAGCACTTGGGTACTGGGCTCGAATCTCCTCGGGCCAGCGCTCCTCGGGCTCATCTCCCCAAGCATCTGCAAGCTCGGAGAGAAAGTCGAGTCCCATGTTCTTGGACACCGGAAACGGGGCCATGAAATCCACATTGGTCAGGGTTAACTCCAGCAGATCCAAGGAGTTCACCAAACGCACTCGAGGGAACTCATCTTCTTTGTAATAATAAGTGATGAGCCGGTAATCCACCGATCGCTCATAGAGCCAATTGAGGAGATCATCGGGCGCGTAGTGAAACTGACGCTTTTCTTGGGCCGTCAGCTCCTGAGCATCCTCGGGCGTTGCAAAGTAGCGATTGAAGTTCACAAAGCTATCTAAAATCCATCGTTCCTTCACACTCTGATGGTCGCGATCAGCGATTTTTCTTAAAATAGGAAGAACCGCTTGTTTTGCCTCCTCGTAATTCCAGCTCTGTCGGGGAGCAAGCAAGGAGTCCCCGGGCTTTTGCACCAGCTCCCAGTTGGTGAGGTTATCTTGAGCTTCATCTAAGATTTGCTCCACGCGCCGTTCAATCTGCTGCTGGCGCACGTGAGGATCCACCGACAAGGTTGCACACTCTTTGTAGTCCACCCAGAGGGCAATCTGTTGCCGATCAAACTGAGCTAGGGCCTTGGGTCGCACTCGGGGAGAGGGGGAGGCCACGGGGAGTGCTTTTTTTGAAATCATCTGCAGGCCATCTTCAAGGAGACGAGGAAAATCGTCATGTCGAAGCACACGGGCTAAGTGCTTTTCTAACGGCGCGAGATGAGAGTGGGCCTGAGCCGTGACTTGATGGAGAACCTCAAGCAGGGGCTTTAGCACTTGGCCTTTGACGGAGTGAGACTCATGGGTTAAGGCGGACTGGCTTGGGGCAGAAGACGCCGTAGAATCCATCGGAGAGGATGAGGCTTGAGGAGCCACCCAGAAGGGAATCCCCTCAAGCAGCTGAAAAAACCGTCCGTCATCAAAGGACTGAAGCCACCCTTCAGTGAGCCGATGAATCTCTGCAGGTGTGAGCCGATCGGAGTGAAGCGAGGAGGAGGAAAATAGATTCTTTGCGCGTTGAACCTGAAACTTCAAGAAAGATTCCTGGGTATCCGTTTGTGAGTTCAATAAAAAATCCAAAGCTGCACCCACGTTGGTTTGCCCACTGGCTCCATTTTGACAATGAATGTAGTGACGAATCTGTTGATCAAACTGGGGATCGGATACTTCAGCCAAAGAGAAGCTGAAATTCAACTCCCCGCAGCTGGGGTGATACCAGGAGCTATCCTCCGTGATGGGATGCAAGGGGAACGGGCTTAAGTCTTGGCGAGTGAGGTGATAACGCAGGGGTTTTAAGGCTGGAAGGCTCGTCTCATGAATCTCCACCCATTTTTGCCCATTTTCAGCAAAGCGATGAAAGAGATTGACCAAAGCTCCCAGGAGTTCTTGCAAGCGTCCATCCTGGCTCATGGCTGAAAACATGCGAATGGTTTCGGAAAAATCTGGATCCTTCACCAATCGAAACAGGGCCCCATAAAAGTCTCGATCCTCAGTGGCCACACTGAACGCATCGTGAACTAAGTCTAAAATCGGATGGGCATCATTGACATAGAATGCCCGCCTCAGATCCTGAAGGAAATTTCCCACAATCGGATCTTCGGATTGAACGAGCTTCCTCACGCCTTGGGCAAATTGCAGCACATCTTCAAACCGAGCCTGAGCGCTCAAGGTCATGAACAAATCAAAGAGGCTTTTTCCTGAGAGTTTGGGCTGCGGGGAGAATAAAAATCGAACCCCGTCTTGGATTTGAAGCAGATCATCCTTCTCAGGGGCCATGGCGATCAAAAGCAGCTCAGGCCAGACATCGCGCTCAGTGAGCTCGGCTAAGACGGAAAATAACCCTGAAGAGGGCGAGCCTGAGGCTTGGGATCCGGATAAATCGCCTAAGCCGTTTAAAAACAACGTGAGCAGGGGGCGGTAGACCTCGGAGGAAGCGGGAGCCTCCCCTTGGCATCCCCTCCAGGGACGCTCCACTGTGGCCAGGGCTTTGACCACGCGAGCCAATGGCTCCATGGCACCGGATTGCGCAAACCGGACTAAAGCAGGGTAGTAGGTCTGAATCTCTGCGGGAAACTGACAAAACGGCCTCAGGGTCATGAGCTCAAGCGGCAGGGTTCGTAAAACAAACTGGGCGGCTAAGTCGGGGGAACTTTCTTGAACTTCCAACTGGGCCAGCTCGCGCAGGACGTGAAGGGCCGCATTGGGAATGGATCGTGTCCCCTCCATGCACTCCACGGGTCGTCTGAGATCCCTCATGGCCGCGGACAAATCCTCGAGCAAAAAAGCCTGAGAATCAGCTTGAGGAGCGGCTAAAGAGGCTTGAAAAATCTTTGAGATGAGTCCCGCGTTTTTTCGAATTGCGGCTTCATCGGTTCCTAAGAGCTGCTCAAGAACGGAGAGAACATCTCCTTGGCCAGGCAATAAAACCGTTTCAAGCCAGTCTTTTTTAAGGGGCACTACGTGCTGATCGCATGAATAGACGTGATCTCTTTGAATGTACTGATGAAGGGCTGAAATGAGCGCATCAAATTCCAGAGTCCTTGGGGATTCAGGGAGCTTTCGACTCCAGTTGCGCTTGAGATCGGCAATGAAAGGCTCTTGTAAGAGACTATGGGAGAGATCCAGGCTCCAACTCACGGTCTTTGACTGAAGCTTTTCTGAGAGCAACTCTAAAGCTTTTAAAACCTCTTGCTGCTTCTGCCCCTCAAATCCGGATTGAAGCAGACTGAAGATGCTGCTCACCCAACGATCGTCTTCGATCATCTTCCCGAAGCTCAAGAGAACGGGAGCGAGCAACCCTTTCTCATCCATGGAGCGATAAGTTCGCTCCAGTTCATAGAGCTTCTTTTCATTATTTAATACATACTTATTTAAACCACGAACAAAAGGCAAAAGCTCTGCATCAGTCAGTCTACTCACTAAACGATCCAAGGGATCTAAAGCGCCGCTGGAGTTGAAGCAATGAAGAATCTCTCTGGACTGAGCCACATCCAGAGTTGAACTCGACAACTCCATACCGCTACAAGCCACATTGACTCTTCGATAACTTGGAGTCCTTAAGATTTTTTCATCTTTCCCTCCGAAAAATACTCCCGGAGAGCAACTCGTGGTGATCAAGGCAACAAGGATTGAGGCTAGTCTGAATTTTCTTATTCTGAAACTCATCCAAAATTAGTATCAAATAAGAATGCCCGAGTCAAAAAATGACCTCGGGCATTGCTCTATAAATGCTTGATATTTCAGTGTTTTTATTATTAAAAAAAATGATTTAATTTAAAAACTATTCCTTCACTGAGGAGGTATTTTCTTTTGAATGCGCCGCGTGATTGGTGCTTTTCATCGAAGCCTCTAAGTCTTGGAGCTTAAATTTAAGCGCATCCACTTCAGCCTGAGTTGCAACACCCAGCTTTCTTAATCCAGCTAGAATTGTATCATTGGTCAACTGAAGAGTTTCTCTCGTGTTTGACTTTTTTACAAAAGAGCGTGCCTTAGCCAAAGCCTCCTTTTCAAAGGTCTGCAGGAGCTTAAACGACTCTCTCGCCTGAGTGAACACTTGATCGATCTTTTCTTTTGCTTCCAACGGTCTTCTTTTTCCCATTTTTTATACCCTCTGAATGATAAAATTAAACTTCTCATTCACCTTATCACGAAACGGATACAAGCTCCCCTGAGAAATGAAGTTTGGAATTCCCGCTCTCCGTCAAAAAGCTCACCGCTAGGGCGTCAGAGATCCCACGCAGTGACTAAAGACCACTTTGGGGACGGGGCTTTTTTCTACTCCACACGATAGGGAGGAATTGGGGATCCCGGAGTGTCCCTGGCCAAATTGGCAAATAGAGTGTACTCAGGCAACCAGGAAAGGCGAATCGTATCAGTTTCCCCAGCTCGGTGTTTTGCCACGATCAACTCGGCAATCCCCTTATCTTCAGACTCTTTATTATAAACCTCATCTCGATAAATAAAGCAAACCATGTCCGCATCCTGCTCAATGGCTCCGGATTCTCTTAAGTCCGACAACATGGGTCTTTTATTGGGCCTACTCTCCACGCCTCGATTCAACTGAGAGAGCGCAATAATGGGAACACCCTGTTCTTTGGCCAAACTCTTTAGGTTTCGACTGATCTCGGAGATCTCACGCTCCCTGGAGCCATCGCCTTTTTGGGAGCTTTTCGTTCCCTTCATCAATTGGAGGTAGTCCACGACGATCATGTCCAAGCGCTTTTCCATGGAAAACAACCGACGACACCGCGAGCGAATATCCATGACGGTTAAATCGCCTGAATCATCGATGAAAATCTTGGATTTGGAGAGCTGATCGGCAGCCTGCGCAAGCCTCGGCCAATCGCGATCAGCCAACCGACCCACTTTGAGTTTTTTCGAATCAATTCGCGTCATACCCGAGAGGAAGCGAAACCCCAACTCCTCTTTGGACATTTCAAGAGAAAAGATGGCCACCACGGACTTTCCGGTCATGGCGATGTTTTGAGCCATCGATAAAAATAAACTGGTTTTACCCATGGCAGGTCGAGCGGCTAAGATGATCAGCTGTCCTGGACGCAGCCCACTGGTTAAGCGATCAAAATCCGTAAACCCCGTTGATAGCCCAATGACATCCGCTTTTTTCTGCGAAAGCTCTTCAATGGAGTGCATGTTTTGAACCAGCACTTCCTGCATGCTGGAGAACATCTTGTTGAGCTTGGAGTCGGCCACGGAGAGAACGCGTCTTTCCGCTTCATCTAAGAACGCCTCGGTGTCCTCGACTCCATCATAGGCCTCAGCCGCAATCTCAGCTGTGGTCTGAATCATGGACCGTAAGATGGCCTGATCTTTAATAATCCGTGCGTAATGAGAGACGTTTCCCACGGCAAACGTGTCTTCAAAAAGACTCGTCAAAGTGGCGCTTCCTCCCACCCGCTCGAAACTCCCCCGATCGCGCAAGGCTGTGGTCACGGTGACTAAATCCACCGGCTCGCCTCGCTCAAAAAGAGATAAGGCCACTTCGAAGATCTTTTGATGCGACTCTTGATAAAAATCAGCAGGCAGAAGCCCCACCTCAATGACCCGATAAATACTCTCGTTATTTAAAAGGATCGCTCCTAAAACAGAACGCTCTGCTTCGGTGTGATGAGGGGGGACTCTGCCTGCAGGTAGGGCTTGAGACCGATGGTCGAAGGATTTCTTTCCCCCTCGATACGAGGGGAACGAATTCGGCCCACTGGGGCCCTCTGGGCCTTTGCCAAATTCTCCTCCTTCGCCAAACATTAGTCTTCTTTAACCACCGAGACTTTTAAGGTAGCAGACACTTCAGGCTCAAGCCGAATGGTCACGGAATGAGCACCCAAGCTCTTAATTGGGGAGTCCAATTGAACCGTGCGCTTATCCACGGCGTAACCCGCCTTCTTGAGCACTTCACAAATGTCCGAAGCACTCACGGAACCAAACAGCTTGTCGCTTTCGCCCACCTTCCGAGACAACACACAAGAAAACGCCTCGAGCTTCTTAGCCAATTCCTGAGCACTGGCTTTTTGAGCCAACCGACGCTTTTCTAAAAGTCTTTTTTGGTGCTCAATGGCTGCCACGTTTCTTTGGTCTGCTTCCACCACTAAGTTTCTTGGGAGAAGAAAGTTTCGGGCATACCCATCCGAAACCTTCACCACATCGCCAATCCGACCTAAATTTTCTACATTCTCACGCAAAATCACTAGCATGACTTACTCCTTCATCATTAAAAATTAGACTTGTTTGAACCGACCTCGAAAATCAACCCAAAGATCAAAAAAACCCAGCGCTAATACCACCAGAGTCATGAAAAAAACAGCAACTGAAAACCCCAGCATGCGAAACCATCCTCGCACCCGCCACGCATCAAAGTAGTAGGTCAAGATGCTTAAGCCTTGAAGGAAATAAATCGCCATCATGAATTTAAAGAAATTTAAACTCACGACGGAAACCCAACCCATATTGAAGACTAGAAAAAATCCAGTTCCAATCGTAGGCCAGACCAATCCTTCCGGAGCCTTCCATTTCCTAAAAAAAGAAGGCTCAAGACCCAATTTTTCCCTCAACCGGCTGGGATTCGCTCGAATGATTAAAACCAAGTTCGACCAGACCAAAATGAGTGAAAAAATGGCTAGAACTGAGGGAACCTCCAGCATCAGACTTTTTTTCAATTCCTCTACTTCCACATCCGGGGAAGTCAAAAGCCCAAGCCACCCTGGGTTTGCTGAGAAAGAAGCATCTAGCCCCTCCACCCACCTGTGAACTTGAGTTTGGAGCTCAACCCAGGGGTAAACGTGGTGAATCCAAGATTCTCCCAGAAGGAAAATCCCCACCATCCCGAGCAGACCCAAGAGGGTTCCAAGTGTTGCTTTTTCAAGGGTCATTTTTTTGATGCAAAGGAGCTCGGCTAAGATCAAAGCCACGCCCGCAACAAAAAGGCCATAAAGCAGAAGACTGACTTTTCCTCCTGCTAAAAAGACCCAACCCCCGTTGGTGATCGCAGCACCCCAAGCCCACTTTCTTCCTTTTTTAAAAAACAAAGCAAGCAAGGGAAACGGTGCGAACACCACAAAAAACCCACTCAGAAACAATACGGCGCTGAGAAAATACGGCACGAACCCAAGCCCCCAAGGCCCCTGAAGGCCCAAACGGGAGCGTTTGGTCGGATCCGATGCCTTCATTTCGCTTGAATCTGAAGCTCCCAACTCCGATTCGCTCTCGTGTGGCTTCACCTGAGATTCAAGCTTTTTTTTCAGCCTAGGTACCCATCGAAACATAGCCAACCAAGGCCAAGTTACGCGCACGCTTGACGGCTGTCGTCAATTGACGCTGATGGAGTGCGCAATTCCCTGAAATTCTTCGAGGGACAATTTTTCCATGCTCCGTCACAAAGGATTGCATCATTCGCACGTCTTTATAATCTAAGATAAATTCTTGATCGGAACAGAATCGGCAGACCTTCTTCTTATGAAAACTCCCGCCGCCTTTACGACCCCTGTCGTCTCCGTCTTTATCCATGCCACGCTCTTCACGACCTGAGCGCTCTGATCTTTCACGCATATCTGTCTTTAAATTGGTAATGGCCATTGTTTTGATCTCCTTGGAAAATTTTATAGCTCTTCGTCGCCTGCACTCGAAGCCAGGTCATCCATTTCATCCATCTCATGCCGACGATAATCAGGACGATCATCGCTGTAACCACGGCGCTCTGCATTTCTCTCTTCACGACGAGCTTCGCGCTCTTCTTCTCGTTTTTTTGCAGCTGCATGGATTTCAGCTCGACGCTTTTTGAAGGAAGGAGCGTCAAATTCATTCTCCAAATTCACCGTCAAGAATCGGAGCACATGCTCTTGTAAGCGAAGGTTTCGCTCGATCTCATGAACCACTCCTGGCTTTCCTGAGTAAACCAAATAAGTGTAGTGACCTCGAGTTTCTTTTTGAATGGAGTAAGCAAGTTTCTTCTTGCCCCAATCTTCAGTCAAGACCACTTCGCCACCAAAGGATCCCACCACTTGGTTGAGACGCTCTTGAATGGATTTTAAGCTCTCATCGGAGAGTTCCGATCGAGTAATAAACGTAGTTTCATAGCCTGGAAGAAATCCAGTCGCTGGGTTTGCCATCATGCCTCCTTATGGATTGATGAGTGATGCTGGTTTAGTCCGCATCGATCAAAAAGCCCGAGCAGGCCGGAGAGCCTTTTCTCTTCGGTTTCCCGGGCAAGGTTGCACGTGTCCTATCATAAAGGCCATTGAAAGCCCAACGAAAAACAGAGACCTAAAACAGGCGACTTTTAGGTCCTAGAGCGGCCGTCAAATGGGTCATACTCCTCCTGCTGCGTTGAACCCGGCTGAAGGCCCTGCGAGCTCACTCGGCCTCGCCCCATCCACTGGACCACGAAAATCGAGGCCTCGTAGAGAAAAATCAACGGCACCCCTAAGATCAACATCGAGATCGCATCCGGAGGAGCAAAAAGAGCCGAAAGAATCGTAATGAACAAAATTGCATTTCTCCGATGCTCTCTTAACACCTGAGCATCAACCACCCCCAGGATCCCTAAGAAACAAATCAACACCGGGAGCTCAAAAGCAAGCCCAAATAAAAGAAGCAGCTTCAAACACGTCCCATAATAGCTCTCAATGGTCAGCATGGGAAAATCAGAACTCGCCCCATAGCTCACAAAGTAGCGAAACCCAACGGGAAATAAAACCGTGTAAGCAAACGCCGCACCTCCTAAAAAAAACACACTGGCTGCAACAACAAAGGGAATGGCGAGCTTTTTTTCCCGTGGATAGAGCCCTGGGGCCACAAAGCCCCAAACTTCTGAGAAAAAATAAGGGGAGAGAAGGAAGACCGAAGCATACCCACTGATTTTTAAATGCGTCAGAAAATTCTCAAACAAACTCGTAAAGTAGAGCTTTCTCTGCGCCTCTGGCAGGACTTCAAACAGGGGCTTTCTTAAAAAACTTAAGATCGGCTCTGAAAACCCATAGCAAACCAGAAAGCCCAAAAAAAACAAAGCAAAAGCGCGCAACAAACGAACTCGCAGCTCATCAAAGTGCTCGTAGAAACTCATATTTCGGCTAGATTTCAACTCGGACATCATTTACTGTACTTCCTATTTGGTCTTAGAAGGAATTGTCAACTTATGCGTTCATGGCTGCTCACCCTTTTTGGCTTGATGATGGCTGGCTTAATTGGAGCTGGAGTCCTTTACCAAAAACACGCCCAAATCAGTACCCAAAAAGAACCCTCAAGCTTCTTCCCTGAAGCGCCCCACGGTCTCACCTCCTCTCCTAGCCCTCTCCCCTCAGAGGCCCAACCCGAGGGAACAGCCCCCCCCCTTGCCCCAGGCACCCTCTCCTCTGCCGAGCCTCAGGTCTCAAGCTCCCCCCTTCCTCAGACGAGCCCCACTCCTGAGCCCAGCGCCTCTGCCCCGGTGTCAGATGATCTATCGGTCGACTCCTCAGGACTCTCCAAGGTCACCGCCACGCTACGAACGTCCAAAGGACTCATCCGCTTTAAGTTCTATCCCCAAGACGCCCCCAAGACCACGCAAAGAATCCTGGAGCTCATTCACCAAGGCTTTTACAACGGTCTCACTTTTCACCGAGTCGTTGCCGGATTCATCGTTCAAGCGGGCGATCCCTCTGGAAACGGAACCGGAGGGAGTGGAAAAAAACTGGCTGCCGAATTCAATCATCGCAAGCACATTGAAGGCACACTGGCCATGGCCCGAGATGCGGATCCAGACTCAGCCGACTCGCAGTTCTATATTTCGCTTGGAACTCATCCGCATTTGGATCAAAACTACACGGTTTTTGGCCAAGTCATTGAAGGCATGAACTGGGTTCGCGGAATTCGGGCCGGCGATCAGATCCTCTCTCTGAGTGTTCAATCACCCTGATCCAAGAGGGCCAACCCTAACTTACTGCTGCCAATCTTTTTTCATTCCAGCCACAGGAATAATCCCTGCCTCTTGCAGAGCTTTTGCCGCTCGCTCACTTTTGGTTCGAATCCAAAGCTCATAGAGCCGCAAGATGTCTTTTTCAGTCTTTGGGGACGTCTTATCACTCACCTCAGCGAGCACATCCACAAACGAGGCAAATTTCTTGGCCAATTCCTCGTACACGGACTTTTTTTGAGTGGACCTTTTGCAATAGCCGTCTGCGTGAGAAGCCACTCGCTGATAAGCAGCGCCTCCCAAATCGATGTAGTAATCCACGTCTACTAATTTTCTGCTCAAACTGTCTTGAAAATAACCTGCCATATAAAGGGAAACATCTCCAATGTGACGAAACAGGAGATTTTGCGCCACGGGATCCGACTGTTCAAGGGCCTCTTTCAATAAAAGAGCCAGGGGCTCTTCACGAATCTCCCCTTCTTTATTCCGTGAGAATAATTGATCGGTTTTCAGAAATTGACTCAATAGGTTCACCAGATAGACTTCCGTCTCAGGGCTTCGGTGAATTTTTTGATGATCCAAAGCATCCATCACCAGAGCACGAAAAAACTCTCCTGTTTGTGACACCAATTGAACAGTCGGCTTGTCTTTCATCTGAGATTGACCCTCCTTTTCAAAAGTGAAGATACAAAAACTTTGCCCAGACCTCACACGCGCTCATCCCGCTTTGCTTCTTGCTTTTCAATCGCCTTGCTTTTTTGGGAAGCTTAAGGCTTCCTCATTCCAGGCACACGCGTAGGCTTGCTCTGATCTTCCCCCCTTCTTTTTATGATAAACTGATTGCCAAAAGAGTCAAATCAGGGGATGTCATAGACGACACAACCAAATCTAGTTAAACTGGATTGACTTATGCAAACTCTCAAGTGCGCCCGTATCACAGGTATTTTCTTACTCGGATGGACCGCTTCACTTTATTTTTCGCCAGTCTGGGCCGCCTCACCTCACTCCATTAAGGTCCAACTCCTGGGTCAACCCTGTCTTTTACAAGGCCCCTGGAATGAGACCGTGCTTCGAGCCATTCACCAACTGGGCCCGGCTCAACTATACCCCAATCTTTCTTGCCTCGATGTCCAGGGATCACTGAATCGGATTCAAAAATCCATCGATCAGACCCGCAATTCAACTCAACTGCCTGCCCTGATGGACCGCTACCGTGAGAAAATTCAAAGCCGATTGAAAGCTCAGGCTGATTTTTTTCAATCTCTTGAGAAAATTGAAAAAAGTTCTCAAATTCAGCCTCTCATCGATACGGCCACTGCACAGATTCGGAGCGAACAAGATCGTAAAAGTTTTCTCGATGAACTCAGAAAGGGACTGAAAGCCTCAAAAACGAAAACCCCAAAAGGAGAACTCCTGGAGAAGCTCTGGGATCTTTATAACGATTTAATTGAAGCCGACCCCCAGGATGAGTTTCATCGCACCATTAAGAAGCTAGGAATTGAATACCACTGTTCTTTTGAAGAAAGCGAAGAGAGTGAAGAGAGCGAAGAAAGGGAACCGAGCGAGGAGAATGAAGCGAGAAAAAAAAGCCTCGAACCTAAGGAGAGCAAAAAAGAATCCCAAGGAGGAAAGCCATGACGGCACTGACTGAAATGACTCAACTCTTTGGTCTCTCCTTTTTAGCGTTTTTTGTCGCACTCGATGCGATTGGGACCCTCCCCCTCTTTGTCAGTCTCACGCAATCACTCTCCCGCCCCAAACGAGCCGCCATGGTGAACAGCTCCATGCTCGTGGCCTTCTTCGTTGCCGTGGGCTTTGCGCTCGCGGGAGATGCCCTTTTTCACTTTCTCGGGATCACGCTTGAGGATTTTAAAATTGCAGGAGGCCTGGTTCTGCTGCTGGTTGCACTCACCGACCTCATCTCAGGCCCAGAGGGCATTAATCGCTCCTCAGGCTCAACCGGGATCGTCCCACTGGCCGTGCCTCTCATCACTGGCCCAGGCACTCTCACCACCCTCATGCTCCAGATCAAGAGCGTGGGCTACGGCGTCTCGCTTGCGGCCCTGGCTTCCAACTATGCTTTGGCCTGGTTGATTTTACGCCACTCCGAACGAGTCACTCGCACTTTAGGCAAGGATGGCACTCTGATCATCTCCAAGATCGCAGCCCTGTTGCTGGCCACCCTCTCCGTTTCCATGATTCGATCCGGCGTGTTTGATGCCATCCGCACCTGGAATCACTGAAAGTGACCTCGGCCTAACCCTCATGAACTGCAAGAGGCCGAAAGAAAGCTGAGCTCAGGCGCCCCCTGCTAGCCCACGCAACTGGTCACTAAGTGGGGCTCCACAAAGTACTTCCGGCAAACCTCTTTGAGCTCACGAGCCGTCACGGCGCGAACCTTCTCTGCCACCTGATCTTCGTAAAAATCCTGAACTCGATACAAAGCCTCAAGACCAAAATGAGCTGCCAAAGCGGGATCACTTTGCAAGTCCATCGCTCGTCGACCTAAGTAAAACTCCTGAGCCCGACTCACTTCTTTTGCGGTGGGACCTTGTTCTGCTAATTGCTCATACACGCGTTGAATCCCCTCTAAGGCTTCCTTTTTTTTGTGAGGGGCGCAGGCCAAATAAGTGCCTAAGTAGCCTCGCTCGATCCCCTCGGAGCCCAGAGGCGCCACCGAGTAGGCGAGACTTCTTTTTTCACGGAGCTCAATAAACAGCCGCCCGCTTTGTCCCCCCAATAAAGTCTGAAGCAACCGCACGGCCCAGCGATGCTCACTTCCCATTTGGGTTCCTAACCCTCCCACAATCAGATGGGCTTGCTCACGCTTGACGGCTTGCTCCACCCAACGGGGGGCTTTCAGCTCCACTTCATCAGGCAGACGATCCGGGAGAGGATGATTCAATGGGGTCTGACGCCGCAAGGCTTGCTCCTCTAAGGCATCCGCCCACTGAGTCACAGAACTCAAGCGAATCGGACCACTCACGGATAAGACGAGACGCTCAGGCCTCACCCAGAGCTGATGAAACCCCTGCAGCTTGTGTTGAGTGATTTGCGGCAAGCTCTCTAAGGAGCCATAGGTCATTCGACCATAAGGGTGCTGTTCAAAGAGGGTTTCTAAAAACATCTTTAAACACAACTGCGAGGAATGATCCTTCATGCTGCGAAGGGTTTCCTCAGTGGTTCTTCGGGCATGGAGAATTTCATCTTCCGGAAAAATCGGATCCAAAAGGATATCCGTGAACAAAGGAGAAAGAACGTCCCAGTCCTTACCTAAACCCGTCATCTGCAACCCGACACTGTTGCGACCGGAGAACCCATCGACTTGAGCGGCCCTTCCTTCGGTAATGGCTAAGATCTGTTTGGCATTCTTCTGCGAAGTACCTTTCGCCCAAGTGGAGGCCATCATGGAGCTTGCGCCCCAATCCGACTGCGCAGTCTGCAGCGGACTGGCAATCTCCAGCCTAAGCCCCCCTAAGGTGCAGGCATGGATGCTAAACACATGGGATGCGGGTCGCTCATAGACTTGCAGCTCGATCTTGGAATTGAGTTGCACTCGGTAGGGCTTCCGAGAAAGCTCTAAGGCTTGAGCTTTTTGAAGCTGCTTGAGGGCCTGCTTTGCAATTCGGCGAGACTCCGGTGAGCCTGGAGTTGCTCTTTTTTTCAAGGGCTGAGGATGATCGGGACTAAAAAATTGATCCGTCGTCTTTTCCAACTCAGCCAAGCTCCAGTGACTTTGGGCCTGGGGCACTAAAACGACGCCCGAGAGGTTCTGGCCTGTCAGGTAGCGACGAGCGACTTCTCGAACTTGCTCTGAGGTTAACTCGTGAAGGAGCTCAAGATACTGGCGATCATAGTCGAGCTCGCCCATGATGAACTTTAAAAATCCCAGTCGGCTGGCCATGCCATCGGCCGTTTGTGTGGCATACAGGCGTTCGCTTTCCATGTTGGCAATGACTCGCGCCACTTCCTCGGGGCCTGGACCTTCGGTTTTGAGCTTTTCAATGACTTCAAAAGCCTCTTTTGCGAGCTCATTTAAGCGCTCCACCGAGCTACACTCCATATGGATATAAAAAATCCCTGCTTTTTTCAGTGCATACACCCCACCGGAAACATCCGTGGCAAGCGATGTCTCATGAAAAAGACGCTGATAGAGACGAGAAAGCTCTCCCATGGTCAGCACACTGGAAATCAGATCCAACGCAGGCAAATCGGGATGACCCAGCTCAGGTAAACGAAAAGAAAAAGCCAGAGAGGGGGAATTCACATCGAAGCTCTTTAAACTCCACGTCGCTGCTGAAGAGGATCGGGCTCGGCTTTTCTCGAGCAAATTCCCGGGGGCTTTCTTTTTTGGAATGGTGCGTTTCCCAAAGCGTTTTTCAACGATTTTTAAAATCTTCTTTTTTCGATCCCCCGAAGCACCGGTTGGCCCCTCAGACAGAGGGCCCACTAGAATCACCCCCATTTGGTCTGACACATAGTTTCTTTGATAAAATCGTTCCAACTCCTTTAACCGAGCCGATTTTAAGGTGGGAACAAAGCCAATGACTGGTCTTCCATAGGGATGCGACCCAAAGGTGCTGGAGAAGAGCTTTTGAAACAGTTGCCTGCTGGGAGAATCCTCATTTTTTCGGACTTCTTCTAAAATCACTTCTCGTTCTCGATTGAAATCATCCCGAAGGAACTTCTGAGGCTTGGCCATGGTACCAAAGGCGTCTAACACTTCTTCCCAATGCCGGGCAGCACAGGTGACGTGGTACACGGTCTGATCAAACGAGGTGTAGGCATTGATTTCCCCCCCCAATGATTCAATTAAACGAGCTAATTGCCCTGTGGACGCTCGGCCGCTTTCTTTTGCTGCCGCGTCTTTAAACAACATGTGCTCAAGAAAGTGAGCAAATCCTGCCTCAGGTTTGGACTCCGAGGAGCTCCCCACGCGAATCCACCAGTACACCGAGGCCACAGGGCCGTCATAGTGCTGCAACACCACTGGAATTCCATTAGAGAGTTCGATGACTTCAGGCTGGTTGAATTTTGGCATCATGATTTCCATCACTTGGGTTAAATGCGGACTGGTTTGAAAACTGCAACAAACGGAGGACTTTACCAGGGAACTTTAAGAATAGAAAGGCTTCTGCCTATTCACTAGACAAGAAAAATGCACCTGAGATATTATTTAAAGTGTCTGTGGTTTGTTAGCTCGCCTCGGCCAGTACTCGATCCGTTGTCCTCGGTTTCCGATCGCGCTCCCAAAACCTCTTGAAATCAATCGGATCCACTGCAGCAGTGCGTGATCCACACGACTGACGAAAGGAGTCGTTTTGTTATGAATAAAAAGCTCTACGTAGGAAATTTACCGTTTTCAGCAGAAGAAGGACAACTGCAAGCCTTATTTGCGGCCGATGGACGCCAAGTCACCTCCGTTCGAATCTTAAGCGATAAAATCACCGGACGCTCCCGTGGCTTTGGTTTTGTTGAAATGGCCACGGCCGAGGACGCCCAGAAAGCCATTGAAGCCCTCCACGGTCATGACTTCATGGGGCGCCCGTTAACTGTGAATGAGGCACGTGAGGAATCGCGCGATCATGGTCCTCGTCACCCATCATCGGGCCGCGGCGAAGGCTTCGGCGGTCGCGGCGGCAACCGCGGAGGACGAGGGGGATTTGATCGCTCCCGAAGGTCCTAAAACCCTAGCCCGAATGACCCTTTTTAAGAGCCCCTCCTTTGAAAAAAAAGGGAGGGGCTCTGACTTTAAAATGAACTCCGAGTTTTTCCATGCAATCCATTTACGTCCACTTCCCGTTTTGTGAATCCAAGTGCCACTATTGTGATTTTTACTCCCTAGGAAAAGAGCGAACTCGTCCTGGAGACGAAAGCCAATTTGAAGCTGCCTTAAGGAAAGAGGCAGAGTCCATCGCAACAACCCACTCCCCCTCCCAGCTGAGCTCAATTTTTTTAGGCGGGGGCACTCCCTCCATGACGCCGCCTGAGTCGATGGCCAAAGCCTTAGAGCCCCTCTGGAAGACGTTTCAGCTCACCCCTGAAACCGAGTGGACCATGGAGGCCAACCCCTCTTCCGTTAATCCTCAGTCGCTGAGCGAATACCGAGCCCTCGGGATCAATCGAATCAGCTTAGGCGTTCAAGCCATGAGACCCGACTTACTTGAGCTCTTAGGGCGCGTTCACTCCCAACAAGCGGCCCTCGGCGCTTTGGAAGCCATTTTTAAAGCAGGCTTTACCAACGTCTCCGTGGACCTGCTGTGTGGGGTCCCCGGTCAATCCGAGCAGGATGTCATCCAAGCACTTACTCAACTGACCGCGTTTCCCATCACTCACCTGAGCTGCTACCTGCTCACCCTCCCCAAGCACCACGCCCTTTTCCCTCAGCTTCCCTGCGAAGAAACTCAGCTCCAGCACCTACTCGTGGTGCACGATTGGATGACGGCGCACGGCTTTGAGCACTACGAGATCTCCAATTTTGCCAAACCCGGCAAGCAGGCCGTTCATAACCTCCACTACTGGAACGGATCATCCTACCTCGGGCTAGGTCCATCGGCTCACTCCTATGACGCAAAACAACAGATTCGTTGGAAAAACGTTTCTTCCCTGCATCGGTATGCCTCCCTTCTCAACCAAGGACTCTCACCGATTGAATCCAAAGAAACCCTCACCACCGAGCAGATTCGCCTTGAGCAGTGGATGCTCAAAGTGCGTTTGAGCACGGGATTTCCTAAAACTTGGTTATCGACCGAAAGCCAAAAACAAAAGGCCCTACGCCTCACCCATGAAGGGCTCATCGAGCAACACCCCAACCTCCCTGAGAGGCTCCGGCTCACGGCCAAGGGCTTTGCTCTGTCTGATCAAATTCTTCAAGTGCTGACTTAGAGCTCAAGCCGAGGGAAATTAAATTGCCCGGTGAGTTTGACTTTCTTGATTTCATGCTCACATTCTCCCCATCTGGAGGATTTTGGAGTGATTGAATCAAGTGAAGCAAATCGAGCAGCCCAGCAAGCAACCCAGGGGAACTCCCCGGAGACCTCTTCTCTTCAGGGAGGAGAAGCCCCTGCGTCTGGAGGAAAACCGTCGGCCGCAGCATCCGGGCCAACCGAGAATTGGGAACAAAAGCTAGCTTCGCTTGAGTCCCAGATTAAAGAAAAAGACTCAAAATATGTTTATCTTTACGCTGAGTTTGAAAACTTTAAAAAACGCGCTCAGAAGGAGCGCTCGGACTTACTGAAGTTTGGCTGGGAATCGGTGGCCAAAGAACTCCTTCAGACTGCCGATAATCTGGAGCTTGCCATCTCGCACCTGCCTCCCACCGCTGATTCCACTTGGTCCAGCGGGATTCGATTGGTTTTTGAACAATTTCAATCGGCGCTTCAAAAAAACGGCGTTCAAGGAATTGACTGTCAGGGAAAGGAATTTGATCCCAACCTTCACGAAGCAGTGGGTCAGGAGCCCTCCCCGCAGCCTGGAGGAACAGTTTTAAAAGAACTTTCCAAAGGTTACACGCTCCACGGCCGATTGCTGCGACCCTCTCGAGTCATCTTAAGCCTAGGACCTCAGAGCGGCGCTTAAGAAACCTCAGTCCATTGAAGCAGAAGACTTAAGCTTGGGAAAAATCACAACTTTCCAAGATGAGTAAAAAATCTAACTCCGCTTGAATTGACGACTGAGAAATCAGGCCCATTTTAACCAGTATAAGAAAAAAGAACGAACACTTCTGATTGAGATTTTAAAACAAGAAAGGTGAGGAACCCATGGGTAAAATAATTGGAATTGATTTAGGAACGACCAACTCGTGCGTCTCTGTATTAGAAGGAGGCGAGCCTAAAGTCATTGCAAACTCCGAAGGAGGAAATACTACACCCTCCATCGCTGCCTTTGTTGCATCGGGAGAAAAGCTGGTCGGTCAAGCTGCTAAACGGCAAGCCATCACCAATCCTGAAAAAACGATCTTTGAAGCCAAGCGCTTAATTGGAAGAAAGTTCACTTCAAAAGAAGTGCAAGAATTCGCCAAAGTAACCCCTTTTAAAATTGTAGAAGCCAAAAATGGCGATGCTTGGATTCGAGTGGGCGATCGGGACTACTCACCACAAGAGATTTCAGCTCTCGTGCTTCAGAAGATGAAAAAGACGGCCGAGGATTACTTGGGTGAGCCTGTGACGGAAGCTGTGGTGACCGTGCCTGCTTATTTCAACGATGCTCAACGTCAAGCGACCAAAGACGCAGGCCGAATTGCAGGCTTAGATGTCAAGCGCATCATCAATGAGCCCACCTCTGCCGCTTTGGCCTATGGATTAGATAAAAAAGGCAAAGATCACACGGTGGCCGTGTTTGACTTAGGGGGCGGAACCTTTGATATCTCCATCCTCGAGTTAGGCGATGGCGTTTTTGAAGTGAAAGCCACCAATGGAGATACGTTCTTAGGCGGAGGAAACTTTGACCAAAGAATCATCGACTGGCTGGCCGAGGAATTTAAGAAAGAAAACGGCATTGACCTACGAAAAGACAAGATGGCGTTGCAGCGCTTAAAAGAAGCAGCAGAAAAAGCCAAACATGAACTCTCCAGCTCAACGGAAACGGACATTAACCTTCCGTTTGTGACGGCTGATGCTTCTGGACCGAAGCACTTAAATGTGAAACTCAGCCGAGCCAAGCTCGAAGCGTTAGTCTCTGATTTAATTGAAAAACTTGTGGCCCCTTGTGAAACCTGCATTAAAGACTCGGGAGTCCCAAAAAGTAAGATCGACGAAGTCATTCTCGTAGGTGGGATGACGCGTATGCCTCGCGTGCAGCAAAAAGTGAAGGAGATCTTTGGAAAAGAGCCCCACAAAGGGGTGAACCCAGATGAAGTGGTTGCCGTGGGAGCTGCCATTCAAGGGGGCGTGCTCAAAGGTGACGTAAAAGACGTACTGCTTTTGGATGTCACTCCTTTGTCCTTAGGGATTGAAACCTTAGGTGGCGTATTCACCAAGCTCATTGAGAAGAATACAACCATTCCTTCGAAAAAATCCCAAGTCTTCTCCACAGCTGGAGACAATCAATCCGCCGTCACCATTCACGTTCTTCAAGGGGAGCGTGAATTTGCTGAGCACAATAAGTCTTTAGGTCGATTTGACTTAGTGGGAATTCCTCCTGCTCCCAGAGGGGTTCCTCAGATTGAAGTGACTTTTGACATTGATGCCAACGGGATTGTCCATGTGGGCGCAAAAGACTTAGGCACGGGCAAGGAGCAATCCATTAAGATCACGGCTTCAGGGGGTTTATCTGAAGAAGAGATCAAAAAGATGCAAAAAGAAGCCGAAGCCCATCGCGAAGAAGATGAGAAGCGAAAGGCTTTAGTGAATGCGCGAAACACCTTAGATGGATTGATCTACACTATTGAAAAGACCGTTAAAGAAAATGGTGAGAAAATCCAGGCTGACACCAAGAAGCAAGTGGAAGAGGCCCTGGTGGAAGCTCGCAAGCACTTAGAGAGCCAAGATGAGGAAGCCATCAAAAAGGCAACCGAGCATCTCACGTCGGTTTCCAATCAGATGGCCGAGCAGATGTATCAATCCGCAGGTGCTTCTGCGGCTCAACAACCGGGAGCTGATCAGGCTCATGCCTCAGCACACGCTGGGAGCACTGCCGAGAAGACCGAGAAAAAATCGGACGATGTCATTGACGCGGATTACAAAGAAATTTGATTCTTCCGCTGATTTGAGATCAAATCAGTAACCCAGTAGAAACACTCCGTGCCCAAGTGCGGGCTGAATTGGATCGTCATCTAAAGAGCGAGGCATAAATAGGTATGGCCAATAAACGAGATTATTATGAGGTTCTTGGTCTGGCACGGAGTGCTTCGCCTGAGGAGATTAAAAAAGCGTATCGAAAGCTTGCGATCCAATTTCACCCGGATAAAAATCCCGGCGATAAAAAAGCCGAGGAGCAGTTTAAAGAGCTCTCCGAAGCCTATGAAGTCCTCTCGGATGCTCAGAAGCGCCAAATGTACGACCAGTTTGGTCATGCGGCGGCGGGAGCAGGCCCGGGAGGTCCAGGAGGCTTTGACTTCCAAGGGTTTGGCGGGGCTTCGATCAACGATATTTTCGGAGATATCTTTGGGGATCTCTTTGGAGCATCCGCCGGAGGAGGCGGTTCTCGTGCTCGAGGCGGAAGACGCAGGGCAGGGGGCCGGCCGGGTGAGGATTTAAGAACCACACTGGATATCACCTTCGAAGAGGCGGCTTTTGGAGCGGAGAAGATCATTACCGTTCCGAAGACGGTTCGCTGCGAGACATGCGAGGGCTCAGGAGCCAAAGCAGGCACTCAGCCTGAGAACTGTGGACAGTGCGGAGGACGAGGTGAGGTGAGCTTCCAACAAGGGGTCTTTGCCATCACGCGTCCCTGCCCCCGGTGTAATGGGATGGGACAAGTCATTCCCAATCCGTGCGGAAGTTGCCAGGGCTCAGGAACAACCAAAAAGAGATCTCAAATTGCTGTTAAAATTCCACCGGGAGTGGATACAGGACAGCGACTCAAGTTATCCCGAGAAGGAGAAGCCGGTGAGCGAGGAGGTCCTCCCGGGGATCTTTACGTCGTCATCAACGTCTTACCCCATGACTTTTTCACACGGGATGAAGCGGACATCATTTGCGAAGTGCCCATCACGTTCACTCATGCCGCGTTAGGGGAGGAGATTGAAGTCCCCACGCTGGAGGGAAAAGTGAAGCTTAAGATCCCACCCGGAACCCAATCTCACCGAATTCTTCGGCTCAAAAATAAAGGTCTGGCAAAATTAGGCTCCTATGGACGAGGTGACCAACTTGTGAGAATTATTGTAGAGGTTCCGACCAAGCTCTCATCGGAGCAGAGGGATCTGTTAAAGAAGTTCTCGGAGCTGCATGAGAATGAGTCATCACACCCCATGCATCGTGTTTTTTTTGAGAAAGTGAAAAACATTTTTGGCTAAATTCAAAGGGACTTTTAAAAACGGCGTCAAAGGCAGTTTTTCTCATTCGTGCTCACTGGTCGTCTTACTGATGGGGGCCTCAAGCTGTGCCAGTCTCCCCACCGGGGGAGCCTTAAACGGGTCCAATCAAACGGGCAAAGGTCGTTTTGACGTCAACTCGGATGCTCACGCCTATCAGGAGTTAGAAGCGCTTTATCGAAAGGGCCTTTTGGACTCCACCGAGTCGCGGGCCGTATTTTTTTTAAAGCATTACCCCAAAAGTGCTTTTGTGCCTTCGGTTGAAAACCTCCGAGGTCTGATTCTATTGGATCGAAAAAAGCCTGAGGCCGCTGCTCGCCGATTTGAAAAAGCCTTAGAGACGCACGAAAAAAGAGGATCTCTCCTAGAAGACTCTCCTGAGAGCGCCCATCACCATCACTACATTTACCTCAACCTAGCCACAGCCCAACTCGCCTTGCAGCACTGGGACGAGGCCAATCAAGCGCTTGCCAAAATTGACCCAAGCGTCATGGACGCTTTGAACCGGACTAAAGTCGGCTACCTGAAAGCGAAAATCAGGGATCAACAAGGGTTCCCCCTCGATGCCGCACGCCAAATCCTGACGGAATCCGAATCATTCACCGGATCGGAGTCCCCCAGCCCCATAACAAGCCTTCACGGATCACTCAGGAA
>JBMSSC010000022.1:0-27660 GCA_049424145.1 Bdellovibrionia bacterium | reverse complement strand
ACATCACAGGACTCCTCGGTTAACCTTCGAATGCCTTTTTCTTCATTCCCCAGAACCAAAAGCCAGGGACGATCGCACGCCACCGCAGCCACATCCTCCTGAGCATGCTCGGAGGTCCCTAAGACCCAAAGACCCGCTTTCTTTGCCACTTCAAACCCCCTCTGGAGGTTGGCTTGAACCACAAAGGGCACAAACTCAAGACCCCCGGAGGCCACATCATACACGGTTCCCGTCAAGGAAGCCGAGCGCTCCTGGGTGAGTAAAATTCCCTGAACCCCAAAGAATGCCGCCGCCCGAAAAATCGCACCCACATTTTGAGGATCCTGCAAACAATCCAAGGCAAGCCATAACCCCCGACCCTCTGCCCGAGATGTAGCCCCCGAAAAAAGCTCCTCACTCGCAACTGGAGCTCTCTCCCGAACCGTTGCTTCAGAACCCCCCAGCCTTAAGCTCTGATCTTTGGGCCCATTCCCCATTCGGGATGAACGACCCCGAGATCCTTGCGCTGCCTGAGCGGACTTGCTGCTTCGAAGAGGAATCCCCAACTTCTGGGCTCGAAGGCGAACCTGACCCCAAACATCCGATTCACTGACTGCTTCGCTCCCCTCCTGCTGAGCACTCGAAAAACGACTCGAGCGCTCCTCGGAGGGAACTACGACTTCAAGAACGTCCTGAGGGCGAACCTTCAGAGCCGCTAAAACACTATGGGGATTTCTTAAAATAACGGGCATAGCCTAGACTCTTCGCACAGAACGCGGCCAGAGTTAAGGTGAAACGTCACAAACTGGGTCTCTGAGAGCTCTCAACCCTGAAGTTCCGCTAAGATGGCCTCCGCCACACCCCGAGGATCTGCAGCCTGAGTGATGGGCCGCCCAACAACAATGGCACTGGCACCCCATTTTTTGGCCTGCTCAGGCGTCGTGACTCGAGCCTGATCTTGCGCAGGGGAACCCTGAGGGCGGATTCCCGGCACAACCGTATAGAGATGAGGATACTGAGCGCGAATCTCGGATAACTCCAAAGCGGAGCACACCACCCCATCCACCCCTCCCCAAGCAGGCAGCTGATTCACCAATCCCTCCACAGAATGCGACACTTCCATGGCGTGACCCGTCAACGCCCGGGTCACCTCAGCCCAGCGCACATCATCAAACGAGGTGAGCACACTCACCCCCAACACCCGGGGCTTAAGCGCTGGAAACTCAGCCAACTCGTCGTTCACGGCTTGAATCATGGCACTGCCGCCCAGCAGGTGAAGCGTAAACATCTCCACATGAAGCAAAGCCGCTTGATGAGCCGCTCGGGCCACCGTCTGCGGAATGTCATGAAACTTTAAATCCAAAAACACCCGCTTCTTCTGATGAACCAGTTCTCGGATCCAATCACTCCCGCCATGCATGTAGAGTTCTAGACCCACCTTAAAAATCACAGGAAGCCCTTTTAAAGCTTCGATGCACTCCCAAGCAGGCTCAACCCGGGGAAAGTCCAACGCCACAATCAACTCAGTTGCTGTTGATTTTTTTTCTGGGACCCTCATTCTCCCCACCACTTCCCTCTGCATTCCGGGTTGATCCAACCTCAAACCACGCCTGTGGTTTCAGTCACCTTAGTAACTGATTGCAAATATTGCGCGCACGGAGCGTCCGC
The DNA here is from genome assembly GCA_049424145.1 of Bdellovibrionia bacterium. Lineage (GTDB taxonomy): Bacteria > Bdellovibrionota > UBA1018 > UBA1018 > UBA1018 > JBMSSC01. Next base: position 26,013 of record JBMSSC010000022.1, on the reverse strand, counting down.
CTTGAGCACAGACCATGCATGGAGCCTGCTCCGCATAGGTCTGAAACGAGGCATCCACAGGAAGGCAGCGAATCGTTGCCTTGGTCTCTTCTTTCACCTTGGCCTCACACTCTTTGCTCTGACACCAAGGAGCCTCAAAGAAACCGCCCTGCTCTTGTAAAATTTTCTTAAACTCAGGGTACGCTTCCACCCGCCGGGTGCTCTCATCCCGGAAACGACGGGCTTTCTCTAAAAGCTCTCGTTGCATGGTTTTTAAGTGAGAAACCGCAACATCTGGGACTTGAGAGAGGGGGAGAAACTCTTTTTTCCCTGTATCCCTTCGCGTGATCACGGCCTGTCCTTTTTCCAGATCGCGGGGGCCCAATTCAATTCGAAGAGGGATCCCTAAAAGCTCATACTCGTGAAACTTCCAACCCGGCTGCTTGGTCTCATCTTGATCGACGTGCACGCCTAAAGCATAAGGAAGGTCAGAGGCTGCCTTTTGAAGGGCCTGAGCCAACCCGTGAGCTGCTTGAAGGACCGACTCCTTGGCAGCGGCTTGGGAGAGGATCGGCACAATCACCACATGCGTGCCCGCTAGGCGAGGGGGTAAAACTAGCCCGTGATCATCGGAATGAGTCATGATCATCCCCCCAATCAAACGAGTTGAAACTCCCCAGCTCGTCTGGTGCACCAGCTTCTTCTGACCGTCTTTATCCAAGAAGCTCGTCTGAAACGCCTGAGCAAAGTTGGAGGCCAGGTTATGCGAAGTGCCCGCCTGTAAGGCTTTTTTATCCTGCATCATGGCTTCAATCGAATAGGTTCTTAAGGCTCCTGCAAACTTTTCCGATTCCGATTTCTGACCTGCAATGACGGGCATCGCCAGGACTTCTTCAGCAAATTGCTGATAAACTCGCAGCATTTGACGCGTCTCGGCCTCGGCCTCCTCAGCTGTGGCATGGCAGGTATGACCTTCTTGCCAGAGAAACTCCGTAGTCCTTAAAAAGAGGCGAGTTCTCATTTCCCAGCGCACCACGTTGGCCCACTGATTGATCATCAGGGGAAGATCCCGATACGACTGAATCCATTTAGCAAACATGCTATTGATAATCGTCTCGGAGGTGGGTCGAATGACGAGTTTTTCTTCTAAATCCTTAGCCCCAGCATAGGTCACCACGGCACACTGAGGAGCAAACCCCTCCACGTGCTCGGCTTCTTTCTTTAAAAAACTCTCCGGAATGAAGATCGGGAAATACGCATTTTTTGCACCCGTTGCCTTAATTCGCCGATCCAAGTCCTTTTGAATCTGCTCCCAAATGGAGTATCCATTGGGCCGAATCACCATGCACCCTTTGACGGGACTGTAGTCGGCAAGCTTCGCTTGAAGCACGACATCTTGGTACCATCGGGAAAAATCTTCAGAACGAGGAGTAATTTTTTCTGCCATAGCCGCCCCACCCTATCCCGCCTTCAGCTGACCTGCAAGTGTCCTGAGCAAAGCACGCGTGCTTTGTCCTGTGATCCCTCACAGGCTGGCGTCTAGTTTTGATTGAAGGTGGAGCTCCGGTATGCAAAAACTTAACCTAGAATGAATCAAACACCTGTGACTGCCGTTGTTATTACGTTTAATGAAGAGAAAAAAATTTCAAACTGCCTCCGCTCCTTGTGCTGGGCGGATGAAATCCTGGTCATCGACGCATTAAGCCAAGATCAGACGAAGAGCATCTGCCTGGACCCGAATCAGCCGTGGGCGTCGCGCCTGCGCTGGATTGAAAACCCGTGGAAGGGTTTTAAAAACCAACGAAACTTTGCTCTGAGCCAAGCCAAATACGACTGGGTCCTCTCAGTCGATGCCGACGAGGAATGCAGCTCCGAGCTGGCACAAAAAATCCAATCCCTCCTCAGCCAAGCGGGAGGCCCACCCGAGAGAGCCTATAAAATCCGTCGCTACGAGTATTTTATGGGCAGACTGATTGAACACGGGATGTGGAACCCAAGCTACCAAGACCGCTTTTTTCATCGGCAAGGCGTTCAGTACGTCAATGAAGTCCATGAGTACCCGCTTTTTGCTCACCCCCCCCAAGAACTCCATGAACCCATCTTTCATAAAACGGATTGGAGCATTGAGAAGTACTTAGAGAAGCTCAATCAGTACACCACGCTAGAGGCCAAGGACCGATTTTCCCAAGGACAACGAACCAACCTTCCAAAGATGGTTCTGGCGTTTCCCGCTCATTTTTTAAAATCCCTTTTTTACTATGGGGGATTTAAAGACGGCATCCACGGCGTGGTCATCTCACTCTTAGAGGGAGCCTCTCGCCTAGTCCGCCAACTAAAAATCTGGCAACTCATGCAGAGGGAAAAGCACCGAGGCTAGAACAGGATGCAAGAAGCAGGCTGTTGCTTGATTTTTTTTCAGCCGACTTTAAGACTCAAGCCCATAGGATCTAATCTTCCGATGCAGGTGACTGCGCTCAATCCCCAGAATCTGAGCTGTCCGAGAAACGTTCCAGTCGTTTTTCTCTAAAGTCTTTAAAATGAAGCTCCTTTCAAACTCGTGTCGTGCATCCCTTAAGTTTCTTTTCTCCTCACCCAAGGAAGCCCCAGGCGCCTGAGAGGAGAGAGCAGAAGAGGAACTCAAGACGCCTACCCCCTCTCGTTTGGGGATTAGCCCACAGAAGGAGTCTTCTTGAACCTGAGGACGAAAGGCATCGTCGTGGAGATGTCCCAGGAGATCGGCCGCCGAAACCTCCTGCCCCTCCTCAGACTCCGTGGTGAGAATCACCAAGCGCTCCATCAAGTTTCGCAGCTCGCGCACGTTTCCAGGCCACGGGTAAGCCATCAGCATTTGCATGGCCTCAGAGGAGAGCTGCCGTAAGCGGCGTCCGTGAGAGGTGCAAAATTCTTTTAAAAAATAATCCGTCAAAAGCGGGATATCCCCCACTCGATCCCGAAGAGGAGGGACCACAATTGAAATCACATTCAGTCGGTAAAATAAATCCTCTCGAAAATTCCCATTTGAAATTTCAAGGCGCAGGTCTTTATTGGTTGCTGCAATCACGCGCACATCCACAGAGATCGTCTGAAACCCTCCCACGCGTTCAAACTTTTGTTCTTGGAGAATTCTTAAAATCTTAGCCTGAGTCTTCAGCGACATGTCTCCAATTTCATCTAAAAAGAGCGTGCCCCCATGAGCCAGATCAAACTTTCCTCGCCTCAATTGAGTGGCTCCTGTAAAAGCCCCCTTCTCATGGCCAAAGAGCTCACTTTCAATTAACTCCTCAGGAATCGCAGCACAGTTCACCTCGACTAAAGGCTGATTGAAGCGTGAGGAGAGGGCATGAATCCGCTGAACCACGAGCTCCTTGCCGGTTCCATTCTCTCCTGTCACTAAAACAGAGCCTTTGGTGGGAGCCGCTCGTTTGATGAGCTCATGCACTTGAGCCATCCCCGCATGCTCCCCAATCAGAGGTCGCTTTTGACTCAAGTGTTTTCTTAATGCCTGGTTCTCTCGGCTCAAAGCCAAAAGAGCTGAAGCATTCTGTAACAAAACCAAAAGCCGCTCCAAGGAGAGCGGTTTTTCAATAAAGTCAAACGCCCCAAGCTTCGTTGCTCGGACGGCGGTCTCAATCGTTCCATGTCCCGACATCATCAAAACGATTTGATCACTCCACTGGGCACGAATTTGCCTGAGCGCCTCAATGCCGTCCACCCGAGGCATCCAAATATCTAAAAGCACCACATCCGGTCGCTGGGAACGAATCACCTCGATTCCTTCCTCAGCCGAGCAGGCCGTAAGAACACGATAGCCCTCATCTTCGAGAGCTCCTGTGAGCGACTGTCGGATGCTCAGTTCATCATCAATGACTAGGACTAGGGAAGAGATCATACTTTCTCACTCCTGAATGAAAGAGACTGCACCTTGAGGTCGGGATTTCAATCAAAAACTGAGTCCCCTCCCCTGGAGCCGATCGAACTCGAATGAAACCATCATGATCATTCACGATTCGCTTGACGATTGAAAGCCCTAAGCCTGAGCCCTCTTTTTTGGTCGAAAAATACGGTTCAAACACTCGAGCCCTCACCTCCTCGGTCATCCCCATTCCATTGTCGCTGACTTCGATGACGGCCATTTGCAGCGGTTCATAATAATGGGTGATCAATCGAACCTGCCTGGGAGAATGCGACGAGTCACTGGAGAGCGCCGAGATAGCATTGTCCAAAAGATTCAAAATCACCCGCTTCATCTGATCTCGATCAAACTCAAAGATCGGCATCACACTCGCCCACTGAGTCAGAAAGGTCACCTCTGAATGGGCCTGCTTAAAGAGAGCCACCGCCTCGCAAAGCACCTCATGGAGATCATGGGGCGCAGGGGAAATTTCAGGGAACCGAGCGAAGTTGGAAAACTCGTTGACCATCTCCTTCAGCTCATCCGTGTGCTTAATGATGGTATCTGTGCACTCCTTCAGTAACGCCCCCTCGCTTCCCAAATACCCCCCCATGCGCCGCTGCAAACGCTGAGCGGATAGCTTAATGGGGGTCAACGGATTTTTGATCTCATGAGCAATCCGACGAGCGACTTCTCGCCAAGCCATCTCCCTCTGACCTTTGATCATAGGAGTCAGATCATCAATCACCACCACAACCCCCCAGTGAGTGGATCCTTGTCTCAGCGGCGCAGCCGTAGCAACGAGCACATGAACGCTCTCGTGCTTCCTAAAATTCCAGTGCCCCGATTGCTGGACGCGTTCACTTCCCTGCAAGGAGGCCTGCAGAGCACTATGAATGAGCTTCACCAAGGGAGCCCCATTGTCTGGTAACACGCCTAGGATTTCCGAGAAATTTCGATGAAGGGCTTCAGAGGGCTCAATCTCAAACAAACGGGAGACTGCCTCATTCAATAAGGTAATCTCACCGTGAGGAGCAATCGCCATCACTCCGGTTCCAATATTTGCTAAGATAGCCTCAAGCTCCAAACGTCGTTTCTCTAAATCTGCCCCGGCCTGAAGAAGTTGGTGGCGATGATCTCTCAGGTCGTGAGTCATCTGATTAAAAGACTCCACGAGAACGGCGATTTCATCATGTCCGGAGCCTAAGATTTCAATATCGAGGTTCCCCGAGCCCACGGCCTCCACTCCTTGAACCAAGCGCTCAACGGGTACGGTGAGCTCTCGGGCCATGTAAAGACCCACCCAAACCGCCACAAAAACCAAGACCAAGGTAATGAGAATCAGGATCACCAAATAGGTGGTCTTCATGGGATACTTCAGAGGATTCGTCTCTTTATAATCATCAAAGACACTGGAAATCTCGCCCACCTTATTCACTAAGCTCAACGGAATGGAGGCATTCACCACGATGACGCCCACCACCCCCTCTCGCCCCCCAGTGAACTGGCGAACGGGAACCAATGAGCGGATCAGATCCCCAGAGCCCACGTGCTGCATCAGGGAGAGCTTCTGCCCTAAAAAGGCTTTCTCCAAGATCACTCCACTGAGTGGGGGATAGGCGCGCCGATCAGGGGACTGAGTCTGACGCTTGACCAAGACTCGTGAGGCTCGGGCGTGGGGGCTCAAATAAAACTCCACCGCATCTAAGGCCAAAAGTTCCGACTGGGATTTCAAGTAGCTGCGGAGACCGGGAGGAACAGCAGGAACCGAGGGCGAAGGCCCCGAGGGTCTGGCACCTGGCTCTCCTTCCACAAGTTTCTTCCCTACCGATTCAGCCAGGTACTCAGCAAAGTGCATGGCCGTCTCCTCGGTGCTCCGGTAATAAGAGCGCGTGATCTCCAAAGACGCCTCAAGTGTGTTTTGAATCTTAAGCGAAAACCACTTATCAAAGCTGGAATTGATATAAAGCGCTGAAATCAGAAACAACACCAGAGTTGGAATTAAGGAAAAGGCTAAAAACGCGATCACTAACTTCGTTTTTAAGCGTGCGCCCAGAACTTTTCTCCGGCGCTCGATGAAGAGTTTTCCAATGTTTCTAAAAACCAGCCAGACTAAGGCAATCAGAATGATGATGTTGACGTTCAGGAGCCCAAAAAAAAAGATGGAGTTCACAAAGGGCAGGGTGCTGGAGATCTGGCTAAGGTGATACTCGGCAAAGGTGAGCGCAAAAAACAAAGCCAAAAGGAAAACAATGAGGAGGCGTTCTCGTTTGCGTTTTCTTTTCTCCCTAAAATCCAGAGGAGGAAAGCCATCGCTCTGATTCATCTCAAAGACAACCGGTTTTCTTCCTTGCATTCTTGTAGTGTTACCTACTTCAAGAGAAAGAATAAACCTCAATCCGATTGGGACCACTAGCCTTTGCTGATTTCAAGGCTTCAATGGTTAAATGAAGCAAGTCTCCCATTCTCTGATTAGTTTGATCAGGAGTCAGACCCGCCACACCTAAGCTCGCCGTTAAACTAAAGGACTGATTCAAATGATTGAATTCGATCTGTTGAATGAGCTCCCTGATCTTCTCCGCCACCACTTGCGCATGGGTGAGATCCGTATCGGGCAACACGATGAAAAACTCATCAGCCCCAATGCGTGCAATGAGGTCTAATTTTCTTAAACTGGTTCGAATGTGACGAGCGATATCTTGCAGGACCTGACTACCAATCAGGAAGCCACAGCTTTGATTCACCAAGGAAAACCCATCGAGATTAATTAAAATCGCAGAAATAGGCCTGACCATTCGGTGTGCGCGAGTGATTTCTTCCTCCCCTTTTCGGTAAACGGCTCGAATGTTCATCAATCCCGTCAGATCATCCAGTAAAACCAATTCCTCAATCCGATGACTGGCTCGCTTGAGCGAGTCGTGAACTTCTTTGTGCCGAAAACTGGCACGCACCCGAGCGTGCAGTTGAAGTTCATCGATAGGGCCCATCCAAAAGTCATCGGCTCCCGACTCCATCAACCGCGCAAAGGCTTCGGGTTCCGATCGTTCGCATAAAAGGAGGATCGTACAGTAATCCTCCACCGACATGAGGCGGATTTTGGAAATCAACTCGAGTTCCTTGAGCTGAGGAAGACTCACCCTAAGACACACCAATTGAGGCTTCCAGGTGCGAAAACGATGCAACGCTTGGCTCAACTCCTGAACCGATTGAACGGAATACCCCGGTTGAAAGAGGATCTGAGTGAGCCGATCCAGCTCTTCTTTTTGCTCATTGATCACCATGATCCGTCTCATAGGAGTCTCCCTTTGCTCTCATTCTATATTGATCGTGTATCATTGAGAAGGCAACAAAATCTGAATGAGGCCCATTTTTAGGCCGTTCTGAGTCGCAGTGATCTTTTTTGGAATATTTATGAGGCAATTTTTAGAACAAAATCTGTTTTGAACCCATTTTGAGGAGCATGAGTTTGAAAAAAAAAATCAACTTTTTTGTGATCTTTTCTTGATTACAAAAACTTTCGAGGTAACATAAAAGTTGAGCATTAAGATTGTTTGATGCTTTAACGGAGGAAAATAAAATGGCTGCTAAGAAAAAAGCTGCAAAGAAGAAAACCGCTAAGAAGAAAACTGCTAAGAAAAAGACTGCTAAGAAAAAGTAAGTTTTTTCCGCGCATTTTAGCGAAATCAAGCCTCAGACTTCAGTCTGGGGCTTTTTTTTTCACACCAGACCCATCACTTGCGTCCCTGTTTTAAGATGCTCCGAGGAAACCTGGGCCCATTGAAAACCCAACCACTGTAGATCTGAATCAACTGCGCACCTAAACTAAGACGATCCTGAGCGTGTTGCGGAGTCATGATTCCACCCACGGAAATGATGGGTGCCTGGGTGAATTTTCGGGCACTCTTTAAACTCGCTTGGGCTTTTTCAGCAAGAATCCGACCACTGTAACCTCCCGAGAGAGTCTGCTGGGAAGCACCATAAGTTCCCGCTAAGGTATTGGTGAGGACCCAACCCTCCACGCCATATGGCTCAAGCCCCACGATCAACTCCCGTAATTCTAATTCCTCAAGCTCAGGAGCCAGCTTCAACAAAAGAGGCACTTTTTTTCTCCACGAGCCCATGAAACCGGCCACTTCCCCAACAATGGGCTTTAACGACTCCACACTCTGAAGCGCTCTTAAACCAGGAGTATTTGGAGAACTCACATTGATCACCACATAATCCACCCAAGACTCAAAAGGACGTACCGCTTTTAGGTAGTCGTTTTTGGCTTCATGGGCTTGGGTCTCTTTGTTTTTTCCAATATTAACACCGATGCGAAAGGTCTCGGGTAATTTTTCCCGCGCACGAGCCACGTTTTGAGCAACACAGGTTGCCCCAAGCCCGTTGAACCCCATCCGATTAAAGAGGACTTGCTCGTTCGCATTTCGAAAGAGCCGGGGAGGAGGATTGCCCGGCTGAGGTCGTGGAGTGACCGTACCCACCTCCACAAACCCAAAACCCAGATCGGGCAAAGCAAGGAGGATCTCTGCGTTCTTATCAAAACCCGCTGCTAAACCTAGGGGCGAGGCAAAAGGCATCCCAAACACGGAGCACAAGGAGGATCCTTCCGAAGGAGAAACGCAGAGCCCCCCTTCCACCCACCTCACACCGCTGAGCGTTCTGAGAAGGGAGGATCCCAACACTCGCTTCACCCATCGAATCCACCCGAGCGTCAAGCGATGAGCGGTTTCGGCCTCCAGTTGAAAGAGAAAAAACCGAAGCACTCTCCAGATCAAGACTTCACCAGGGCTTGCATAAAGAACCCATCCATTGGACCAGGCCCCAGATACCCTCCCTGTGCTGCTTGAAACTCAGGGTGCGCTTTCAAAAAGCGCTTCACCACGTCGGTGGTCTCTTCGGGACGAAACGTGCACACGCCGTAGACGAGTCGTCCTCCGGGGCGCACGAGCTTGGAGTACTCACTGAGGATCCGAATCTGCAGCTCAGGCATTCGTGTGAGGCTCTCTTTTTTCTGGCGCCACTTGATGTCGGGATTGCGTCTTAAGACGCCCCAGCCCGTGCACGGAGCATCCACCAGAACCACATCGGCTTGGTTCTTAAACTGGCTCACCACCGGCTCCTCAGAAGGCGCATCGCTTGCCGTGATGTCGACCACCTGGGTGACTTGAATATTCGTCAAGCCCGCTCGCTTGGCTCGTCTTCTTAACGCCTGCAATTTACCAAGCGAAGTATCGTAGGCATAGACCCGTCCCTTCCCTTTGAGTAAATCAGCCAGAGCTAAGCTTTTGCCGCCTGCTCCCGCACACGCATCCACAACCGTCAGTTGCAAATCCTTCTCCGGTAACTGCCTCACCATCCCTTTCAGGGACACTTGAGACACCTTGCCTGGGGAGGATTGAAGGAGGCCGCCATAGACTTCAGGCCATAGCGTGAAGAGCGCCATCCACTGAGAGCCTTCGTCTTGAATCTCAAACCAGCCCTGAGCATAGGCATCGGACTTTAAGATCGGAGCATAGCCCGCAAGCTCCACACCCACCGGGGAGAACTGGCAAAGTTGGGCGCGAACGGGGATCTGATCTTTCTTTTTTAACGTTGCTAAAACGGCGGGTGCACCCACCTTGCGGCTTGCGCGAATGAACAGGGGAGCTGAAGTGGCAAGGACCTCCACCAATTCTAAGGCCCGTTTTTCACCCCAGCTTTTTTTCCACTCCTGAACCATCTCCGGCGGAAAGTCGCACTCCAGGGGCGTGACGTCCACGGGCTTTTGCTCCATGCTCTCATAGAGTCGTTGCGCCATCATAAGAGCCGGTCTCCAGCGCGCAAGACTCGGGGTTTCCACTAAGCTCCAAGGCTCACCTGGAGCCACGCCCACGCCCAAGGCCTCGGCCAATGACGCAGGGCTCAGTAAAATCCTGGGCACCATTTGAGCTAAGATACTTTTGAGCTTCGGGGGAAGCTGGGATAACGCTGAGTCCAGATGAATGGTAGAAGTCAAAAGCTTTTCCCACAATTCCTTCATCGCCTGATCCACTCGACTGGCCTTAGGCGGAGGCGAGTCCATCTCCTGCCGCTGCATGCGCGGCTGGACGGTCCACTTGACTTTCTTCTGATTTCGCATGGGGTCAAACTAATGAGATCCGCCCCAAAGCACAACTAAAAAGGAGAAAGCCCAAAACCTTGATTTTTAGTGGCGTTGACATACACTTAAACCATGATTGACTTCTCTCTGACTGACGACCAAAAGCAACTTCAAGAACTCGCTCGTAAATTCGCCCAAGAGGAAATCATTCCCAAAGCGGCGCACCATGATCAAACCGGTGAATTTCCAAAGGAAATTTGCAAGAAGGCCTGGGAGTTAGGACTGATCAACACCCATGTACCGCAAGAGTACGGCGGACTGGGCCTAGGGGTCTTAGACGGATGCATCATCACAGAGGAGCTAGCGTATGGGTGCACCGGAGTGGCCACGGCCATGGAAGCCAATGCCTTAGCTGCAGCCCCAGTGATTGTGGCTGGGAACGAAGAGCAAAAGAAAGAATTCTTAGGACGACTCACCTCAGAACCAATCCATGCAGCCTACTGCGTGACTGAGCCTGGAGCAGGATCCGATGTCAGTGCCATTCGAACGACGGCAAAAAAGGTGGGCTCGGAGTACGTTTTAAACGGCTCGAAGATGTGGATCACCAACGGGAGTGTGGCCAACTGGTACTTTGTGCTGGCTTATACGGACCCCACGCTAAAGCACAAGGGGATGTCCGGGTTTGTTCTGCCGGCTGACACCCCAGGCATCAAGGTGGGGAAGAAAGAATGGAACTTAGGCCAAAGGGCAAGCGACACGCGAGGGATCACCTTTGAAGACGTCAAGATTCCTGAGAAGTACCGCTTAGGCAAGGAGGGGGATGGGTTTAAGATTGCCATGAGTGCCTTTGATCACACGCGTCCAGCCGTAGCAGCCGGGGCCGTGGGACTTGCTCGGCGCGCCATGACCGAGGCCATTGAGTATTCCAAAACCCGAAAAACCTTTGGGCAACCCATTTCCAGCTACCAGGCCGTCAGCTTCATGATTGCCGATATGGCCAAAGACATTGAAGCAGCCCGGCTTTTAGTCTGGCGCTCGGCTTGGATGATTGATCAAGGCGATCGAAACACGAAGTTTGCCGCCTTTGCCAAAGCCTTTGCTGCCGACATGGTCATGCGAGTCACCACGGATGCCGTGCAAGTCTTAGGGGGTTATGGCTACTCCTCTGAGTACCCAGTGGAAAAACTCATGCGGGATGCCAAGATTTATCAAATCTACGAAGGAACCAGTCAGATTCAGCGACTCATCATCGCCAAGGAAATCTTTGAGCGTTAGTCGGTGATCAGCGACTGATAGATCTTTAAGTAACTGGAGTATCGGGGTAGTCCTCGCGCTTGACACCCGGACTCCTGCACATGCCTGCACCCGAGGGTTTCACACGAAAGCGCCTGAAACTCAGGAAAAAAGGCTGCCAAATCTTGGGCTTCAATCCCAATTAAGCCAAATTCTTTGACTCCTGGGGTATCAATCCACTGTGCCGAATGAGGCCCCTCAAAGAGCACGGCGCCTGTTGTGGTGTGTCGCCCTTTGCCCGTTGCGGCATTCACGCTGCCCACCTGTCCCACATCCTGGCCCAGCAATTCCCGAAGAAGGGAGGTTTTTCCCACTCCCGAAGGACCACAAAACACCACTCTTTTTGAGCCTAAAAACTCGCAAAACGCATCCACTCCCTGATGAACCTTCACACTCAGCGGAAAGACGTGAACCCCAAGATCCAAGTAGATCTCCCAGGGTTGGTCCCCAGGGGTCATGAGATCCGCTTTCGTTAATGCAATACACACGGAGATGGACTCCGCTTGGGCAGCCACTAAAAATCGATCGATTAAGCCCGGAGAAAACTCAGGCTGACGAACCGAGGCAACTACCACCAGCAAATCCACATTGGCTGCCAGCACGTGGTGCACCCGGCCATGCTCACGGCCCGGAGCAGGTCGAGAGAGCTGATTTTTTCTCATGCACACGCCTGAAATCACAGCGCCACTGGAGGCCTTCTGCTCCACGCGCACACGATCGCCCACGGCCACGGGAGTTCTCTCGCGCGCATCCGTCTTGGACTTGGAGACCACCTTGGCCCGGCGGTAACTGCAGAGGAGCTCAGCCCCCCCATCATCCAATCTCACACGACACTGCATGGGGAAGACTTCAGAAACGGTGGCATTGGCGGCCGACTGCGGCAGCATGAGCTCACGAGCGGCGGGGGCTTTTTTTGGACGCACACCAGCAGAGGTCTGAGAGCCTCCACGCCCTGGGTGATCCAACCAATCCTCTTCATCTCCTCTGTACTTCGGTGCCATTTTTTGATTATCTTTACTCCATGAGTAAAGTACCTTTTTCTCCCTCTTTTACAACCTCGTTTCCACACCCGGGTTTAAAAGATCCGGTCCATGTGCTGCTCTTAGAGAACATCCATCCCTTGGCTCTTGACGCCTTTGAAGCCGAAGGCTTTCACGTGGAGTCCTTACCGGGAGCCCTAAGCGAAGACCAGCTGCGAGAGAAGATCAAGGACGTCCACGTCTTAGGAATTCGCAGCAAGACTCAAATCACAGAAAGCGTACTGAACTCCGCTCACCGCCTCTTGAGCATCGGGTGCTTCTGCATCGGAACCAATCAAGTGGATCTTGAGGCCGCCCAAGCACGAGGAGTGCCCGTGTTTAACGCACCGTTTGGCAACACACGAAGTGTGGCTGAGATGACCTTAGCTGAGATCATTGTCTTAGCCCGAAGCCTGGGACAGAGAAATCTCGAGATGCACCAAAAGATCTGGAAAAAAATCTCCACGGGCTGTTTTGAAGTCCGCGGCAAGACTTTGGGCATCATTGGGTATGGACACATTGGCTCCCAGGTTTCCACCCTGGCTGAGTCTTTGGGAATGAGGGTTCTTTACTACGATATTCTCGCCAAACTCCCTCTGGGTAACGCCAAGGGCTGCAACACCCTCAGTGAGCTCTTGCGGGAGAGTGATTTTGTCACCCTCCATGTGCCTGCCACGGCCCAAACGTTTAAAATGATGGATGCCAAGCGCTTGGCCGAGATGAAGCCTAAATCCTACCTCATCAACGCCAGTCGAGGGACGGTGGTGGATCTTCCGGCCTTAGCTCAGGCCTTAAGAAGCAGACACATTGCAGGGGCAGCCATTGATGTTTTTCCCGAGGAGCCTGAATCCAACTGCAATACATTTTTAACCGAATTACAGGGCATGGAGAATGTGATTTTGACTCCCCACATTGGAGGCGCAACGGAAGAAGCGCAGGCCAATATTGGAACCGAGGTACCGGCCGCGCTCATTCGCTTTGTAAACTCCGGTAGTTCCTCGGGATCGGTGAACTTTCCCATCGTGGATCTCCCCTGGAGTGCGGAGAGTCATCGAATCTTAAACGTGCATAAGAACGTGCCCGGAGTCCTCCGCGAGATCAACCGCATTATTTCTGATCTCGGGGCCAACATTCAAGCCCAGTCCCTCTCCACAGACGCTGAGATCGGCTACCTGGTTTTGGATACGGACCAAAGGCTCTCGCTGGAGGTGAAAAAAGCCATTGAGGCCCTCCCCACCTCAATTAAGACTCGAATCGTTTACTAAGCCTCTCTCGAGCCTTAAGAAAACCTAAGATCAGGCACATCCCCAGAAGTTCCACCCCAAGAACACTGGGATATCCCTGAAGGGTCATCTGTTTGACTCCATGAAGAGCAAACACGCCCGCACACGCATAGGGAACCAGCCCCAATGACGATCGGATCACGGTGGCAAACATCCCGTACTGAACGAGGCCTAAAAGAGCACCCCCTAATCCCCAATGAAGGAGATCATCGGCCTGAAACGACATGACCAGCAGTGAGAGCAGAAGGGAGACCCCGAGGGTCTGAACGCGGCGGGTGCTCCAAGCGTGAGAAACCCAGTGAAGCGTCATCCCGAGAAGCGAGAGCAAGACGCTTGAGATCAAAAACTGCTCAAAGATCTGAAGACTAAACAGCCCAGGTATCGCCTCTCTCAGAGCATCCAACTTAGCCATAAGAGGATGCGTCTCAGGCAACCGACGAAGGCCCAGACCCACCCCCGCCGCACCTAAAATACCCAAAGAATATCCCAGCCGAGCTGTTTGTGCGGGTTGAAACCGAGGCAACACTCGTTCTTGTTGCGCAATCCAACTCAAAAGAAGACTTAAAACGCCTGAGAAGACCAGGGCCTTCACACCCCCCATAGAGAAAAAACCCAACCATTGATTCAATGCAGGCTCTTCCGTCAAAAGCTGAGCCCGCTGAGCAGGAATGGAGCTTAAAAGCAAAACCCACTCGATCCCAAACAGGAGCCAGAAATGAAGCTGAAATCCCCGAGAAAGGCAGGGCGTTTTGAGCCACGCGCGCAGAGCAAGGCTCATGGCTCCAATCCCTCCCACGAGCAGGATCAACCCACTGACCATCTGGATGATCCCCATCTGATTCTGGCGACTGCGCTCGGCGCGCAACCACTGTTCAGGAATGAACACAAAAGGTCTTACGGAGGTGACCTCATTGCCTGAGATCCGAACGGCCACTCGGGCTGCACCTTGCGGGAGCACCACAGAGCGGTCCGTAAAAATTAAGGTCCAGTCCCTTCGATGAGGAAGCTTAAAGGACTGACTGGATTGAAACTCAAGATTCAAGGAGAGAGCCGGAAACTGATCTCCAATGGCCTGAAGGGCCTTGGCTTTGGCTTGCTCCTCGGTGATCTCAGGGAGACTGTCCTCTTCGGGTAAATCATGCCGAATCGTAAACACATCGCCTGAGCCGATGACGGCGACCTGAAACTCATTGGCTCTTTCAGTCACTTCCTGATCAAAGCGAAAAAACCGCACCATCCAAGCCGGAGGCATGAGAAACGAGCCTAAAAGCTTTTGGTAGGTGGCTTTTCCCGCGGTTTTCCAAACGAACTGATCTTCCAAATCCAGCTGGGCACTCACTCCCGCGGCAGACTCCCACGATGGCGAAAGTTGAACCCCTTTTTGGATCAAGGCGCTCTGAGCCCGAGCGATGGCTTGAGATCGTGAGATGAGTAGGGGAGGACTGAGGTTTTCAGAGCGAAGCCCAAAGCTGCAAAAAAGAAAACACACCCCTGCAGTGGCAATCCATCCCTTCTCCGAACGGGGACTCAAAGACCGAAGAAGAGCCTTCGACTTCAGCGGACTCACTCCGATCGGAGAGGCTCCTTGGGCCTCTTCCCCTGGGATGAGCGTCGAATCCTGGTGCCCACCGCTGGGCTGAGGCTCATTCCTCGGGGCGTTGGAATTGAGCTCATGGGGAGACAAATACCGCCACTTCCCTAGCCTCACGCGCGAGACCAGAGAAATCCAAAGAGGACTGAGCGCAAAAAACACCACCAGCACCTGATCCCAGATCACCCCTGGGGTTTGAGCAAAAAACAGGGGCAGGGCAAAAAACACGGTATCAAACGTAAAGTGCAGAACAATCCCTGGGAGCAAACCATAGGTGAGGTAGAGCGCGCCAAAAAAGAACGATGGCAGGATCAACTCGAGAACCCGGGCGTAAGAGGGTTGCGCTGGATAGTTCGCATGAGCTGAGGCAAATACGAGGGCTTGAAACACCATGGCAAAGGCGATCCATTTTTTTCGTCCACCGAATCGATCCCCAAGGAGTGCGGCTCCCGCCAAAGGCACCGCTCGAAACAAGGACTCCTCCCAAAACCCCGCATGAAGCGAGTTGGAAAGCGAGGTGAACCACGGGCACAAAGTTGCCAGAGCATCGGGATGAAACAGAGTCTCCGAGGGAACCCACCACCCCAAAGTACGCGTGCCGAATAAATACACGGCCACCACAAAGAGAAAAAAGAGGCCCACACTCAGGTAGCCTCCCAGGGTGCGTCCCAAGACACTCAGCGTGCCTGCATTGCCCGAGCTCCAGAGCCTCCAGAACTGCGGATGATGAGGAAAGGCTCGCCTCGAAAGCCCCTCTGCTGCAGCAAAAGAAAGCGTGAGCATGAACCACTCCATGAAGAATAAACCGAGGGCCGAGACCGCCTGCCTCAATAAAAACCCTGAGGCAGGTAGCGCGGTATCGTAACTCATCCAAATCAATGGCAAGTGATTGAATTGTTCTAAAACCTGGAACCCAGCTAGAATTGCTCCTGCAATTGCCGCGGGCTTCCAAATCACTTGGCCTGCTTTGGCCAGGAGAAAAAGCCCCACCCCACAGGCGCCCAAAAAGTAGGCCAGCAAAATGACCGTGCTTGAAATCGAAGCAATCGTATTGTTAAAGGATCGCATCTCAGCGTAGCGTCGCTCAAAGGCATCGGGAACCTGAACCCAGTGCTTCAAACGCACCAACTGATCGCCCGCCACGACTAGTTTCAAGCGGTACCGCCCCTCACCGATGCGCTCCTGGGGGCGCTCATACACAAAGGTGTGATCCACGCGCTGATTGGGCTTCACTTCCTGGGAGCGCTCAACCAGCTCAAACTCCAAAAGACGAACGCCCAGTTGACGAGCTCGCTGCTCAGCCAGAACTCGAGCCTTCTCCGAGGAGAGAGCAGGACCTGGGTCGTTCTCCCCTAAGGCGTTTAGAAACCCATAAAGATCTCCTTTCGGGGTAAACCAAATCATGGCCTCATGCACATCGCCCTGCTGGTAGTGCCTCACTTTCCAAGTGTAAGGTGAAAAACGCTCTTGCTTGAGCACTTGGGCGAATGCCGCACTCCCCCCGGCCGTCAGTTCAATAAACGTTTGGGGCTGCTGATCTTGATCAAAACTCACGGCTTGACGAAACGACTCTGGCCCCCAGTGGTTGTTTTTTGCTAGCTGAGCAGCTCGGGACAAAGCCGTGGTGCGGTCCATTTGGATTTTTAAATCCACCACCGGAAAGGCAACCGAGTAGTACTTGACGGCAAAAAACGAACTAATGAGAAAGACTAAGACTTGAAGGGCCCAAAACCCTTTGCGCCGGCTCAACCCAGAATAAAAACTCTTCATTGATCCACTCCCCCTTTGCCTTCAGTTTTTTTTCTTTTGAAAATCAAGCTCGGCTCGGAGACCAAAACGGTCCCGCTTCCGCGTGAACCTGTAAGCGCGTCTAAAAAGGCCTTGGCCGTTTGACCAAACAAAGGAAAAGGCTTGAAATGATGAGGAACTGAAAACTTTGCTCTCACTGCTAATGCCGCTTTTGCCGCCATCTCAGGGGTCATCATCCCATGTCCTCCTCAATCGATGAGAGCTCCATTCCGGGGGACTCTCACGGGTCCGCACCCTCTTTTACAAGAAGAGGATTCAGTGGCACGAACCCCCCAGCGCTCTTCTTCAAGCGAGCATACACCAAAGCGCTTCACTCGAGAGGTGGAAATCCCAATTGCCGCTGGAAAAAACCCGTTGTACCCTGGGCAAGCTGGCTTTGAGCCAAAACCGAAACCCACTCAAGCGAGGTCCCCTTCATGTCCAAGTCCATGCCCAGCCTTCCTGAGAGTTTTCTTCGTTCGATTGAAGCCCAATTTCCCTCTGATTTCATGACGCGCGAGCCCCAGGAGCTTTTGACTTATGGAAAAGACTGGACGAAGGTTCACACCCCTGCTCCACGGGCAGTGGTGTTTCCCCGGACAACTGAGGAAGTTTCTCGCTTCCTAAAGCTCTGCCAAGAGCAGGAGATTGCCGTGGTTCCCTCAGGTGGTCGAACGGGACTTGCCGCCGGTGCAGTGGCGGCCTGTGGAGAGGTGGTCTTAAGCCTCACGCGCATGAACCACATGGGCCCAGTGGACACGCTCTCCAGCACGGTTCGTGTGCAAGCCGGGGCCATCACCCAAGCGGTTCATCAGCACTGTGAGCCTTGGGGACTCACCTGGCCTGTCGACTTTGCCTCCAAAGGCTCCAGTCACGTGGGCGGCAACATTGCCACCAACGCAGGCGGAGTCAAAGTGATTCGCTACGGACTCACCCGGAACTGGGTCTTAGGGCTGCAAGTGGTGACCCTATCTGGAGAGGTCCTGGAACTCAACGGAGCGCTTGAGAAGAACAATACGGGCGTGGATCTCAGGCAGCTTTTCATCGGAAGCGAGGGGATTTTGGGCGTCATCACGGAGGCCACCTTAAAACTCGCGCCTCTTCCGAAAGCATCCGACGTCTTCTTTTTCGGTCTCAAAGACATTCCCGCCGCTTTGCACCTCTTTCATGAAGCCCGAAAGGCGCCGTTTCAAATCATGGCCTTTGAGTTTCTCACCGACCGCTGCATGCAGGCGGTGGCCGAGCACAAGGGAGTCCGTCCGCCGTTCTCAGGGGATTGTGGGGCTTATGTCCTTTTGGAAGTCGAAAAAGCCTCTTCAGAAAACGGGAAGAGCCCATCTGAGGCCTGGCTGGAGAGCGTTTTTGAAAACCAATGGGTCATAGATGGAACGGCCTCCCAGTCAGAGAGGGAGTCCAAGGAGCTCTGGAGCTTCCGAGAGAGCATCACCGAAAGCGTCGGTGCCCAAGGCGTGGTGCATAAAAATGACATTGCCCTTCCCATCGCTCACTTAGGGGCGTTTATTCATGAATTTGAGGAGCGCTTTGCAGCCCAGCATGGAAGCCTCCGGGTATTCATCTTTGGTCACATCGGGGATGGAAACCTGCATATCAGCACCTTAAAGCCTGCTTCGATGGCGCTTCAGGAATTCCATGAACGATGTCAGCAGGCGGATGAGACGCTTTTTTCTTTAGTCTTAAAGCACCAAGGCAGTATCTCCGCTGAGCATGGCGTTGGATTGCTAAAAAAATCCGCTCTTCATTACAGCCGAACCCCTTTGGAAATTGCTCTCATGAGGCAACTCAAGCAAGTATTTGACCCCAAAGGGCTGCTCAATCCTGGTAAGATTTTCGACCTCTAAAATGGAAGTTTTCAAGGATCTCGCCTTAGTTCTGAAAACGATTGCCTATCAGGATCGCCACCGGATCGTCACGGCACTGACGCAGAACCACGGCCAAATCACGGTCTTGGCCAAAAATGCCATTCAATCCCGTCGTTTTGGGGGATCCCTGGATCTCTTTGTGGTTTCTGAGTGGCAATTCACGATGAAGCCAGGAGCTGAGCTTTATTTCTTAAACGAGACTCAAGTCCGGGAGTCCTTTGAAGGGCTCCGAAAGGATTTTCAAAAACTGAGCCTTGCGAGCGTTCTCAATGAGGTGATCCTCCGCATCACCCCTGAAGCCGTGGGGAGCTCTGATTTTTTTAGGCTCCTCTTTAATTCACTCACTTGCATAACGGAATGTCAGGCGGGAATTGAAGTGCCTTTGCTCAATGCGTTTTTAGCCAAGATCTTGCAGTGCAGTGGTCACCCCCCACTTCTCACGCAGTGTGCTTCATGTGATACGAGGCTTGAGCAACTGGATCCCACCGTCAGACTCAGTCTTTCCATTTCAAAGGCCAGCTGGGTTTGCCCGACCTGCTCGTTCCAAAAAACAGCCCACCTTCAGGATCGCCACGGGGAAAGCCTAGAACAAGTCCTAAAGAAACTCTCCGTGGGGATGATCCAGGAAATCAAAACCCTGCTTGAGGTTCCCATCCGCCAGGTTCCTCTGCACATTCGAGGTTCAATCCCCGATCACCATGAGCTGTTTGAGTTCTTCGAGGCGTTTATGATTTTCCATCTCCCCGGCTTTGACCGAAAGCCGCTGAATGGGATTCGTTTTCTTGGGCTAAAATCCAATTTGCAACCTGAAGGAGCGAGTCGCCAATGAAGGGGGCTTCTCCCGGGGAGATCTCGGACTCGGTTTTCCTTCCATCCCCAGTGCGCACCAAAAGCTGAGCGCGGCACCCGGCGTGAGCGCCCGCTAACAGATCGGTTCTCCGATCTCCGATCAAATACGAGTGTTTTAGACTGATTTGAAGCTGCTTTGCCGCATCGAGGATCAACTTGGGCTTAGGCTTCCTGCACTCACACTCATCCCAAGGGGTGTGAAAACACAGACCATAATGATCAATTGAAGCTGAAAATGGAGCCAAAAGACGATCCAGTTTTTGATGAATGAGATCAATGGCCGAGACTGGAATAAGACCCCTTCCCACACCGGATTGATTGGAAATCACCACTAACAAGAAGCCTGCTTTTTTAAGGCTTCCTAACGCTTCCCCCACCTCGGGCAAAAGCACCAATTGATCCGGGTGACTCAAATAGCCTGGATCCCAGTTCAGGGTCCCATCGCGATCCAGAAATATAGCTTTTCTCAACTCCACATGCCTTCTTTCGTCTGAGTATTTCTCTACAAAAAGCGCTGCCGTTGCTGAAAAACCCGAATTCGAAGGGTTTGTGCTCTCCCAGCCCCCCCCCGGTCTCAGGTTGAAAACGGCGTCATTCCTCTGAGCCCAAGACCATGACTTAGCACAGTCTTAGGCTTCATGGCAGTGGTCCTTGCACTCGTCTTGAAGCTTTGTTAGACCCGTCCTATGAAAAACGAAGAGTCCAATCGCAAGTCCCAAGCCTTAGAATCAGAAACCGCACCCGGACCGACTGCCTCGGCCGTTCCGCAGGATTTAAAGGACATGGCGGACCTCGTCTCTTTATGCAAGCGAAGGGGCTTTGTTTTCCCCTCAAGCGAAGTGTATGGCGGCATCAATGCGTGCTGGGATTATGGCCCTTTGGGCATTGAGCTGAAGCGAAACGTCAAGGAAGCCTGGTGGCGCGCCATGACGGATCGAGACGATGTGGAAGGGCTCGATGCTGCGATCCTCATGCATCCCAGGGTTTGGGAAGCCTCAGGCCATGTGGCAGGCTTTGTGGACCCACTAGTCGACTGCAAGAAGTGTAAGGCTCGCTTCCGTGCGGATAAGATTGATCCTCAGGCGGTAGCGGAGAAGAAATGCCCCACCTGCAAGGGGGAATTAACGGAGCCCAGGCAGTTTAATCTGATGTTTAAGACGTTCATGGGTCCTTTGGAGGACTCGGCTTCCGTCATTTACCTACGTCCTGAAACGGCGCAAGGCATCTACGTGAATTTTCTCAACGTTCAGCAGTCCCAGAGAAAAAAGATCCCCTTTGGAATCGCACAAATTGGCAAAGCCTTCCGAAATGAGATCACCCCCGGCAACTTCATCTTTAGGACTCGTGAGTTTGAGCAGATGGAGATGCAGTTTTTTGTCAAACCCGGCACCGATAGTGATTGGTTTGAGACGTGGAAAGAAATTCGCATGAAGTGGCACTTGGAGCATGGGATCAGGCCCCAGAAGCTCAGATTTCACCCGCACGGTGAAGGCGAGCTTGCGCACTACGCCAAAGCGGCTTTTGATATTGAGTATGAGTTTCCTTTTGGCTGGCAGGAGTTAGAAGGGATCCATAACCGAACGGACTTTGATTTAAATCGCCACCAGCAGTTTAGCGGCAAGAAGCTTGAGTACTTTGATGAGGCCACCAAGGAGCGCTTTGTGCCTTACATCATTGAAACCTCAGCCGGCTGTGATCGAACATTGCTGGTTGCTTTAGTGGATGCGTACCGCTTTGATGGGGATCGCACTTGGCTGGCTCTTCACCCCAAGCTTGCGCCTTATAAAGTCGCTGTATTTCCTCTTATGAAAAAACCAGAAATCATGGAATACTCAGACCGAGTCTTTGGAACGCTGAGAAAAAGATTCCGTGCGACCACCGATGATGCGGGATCCATTGGGAAGCGTTACCGAAGACAGGACGAAATCGGTACACCCTTTGGAGTCACCATCGACTATGACACACTCTCAAACCACACGGTCACGATCCGAAACCGCGACAGCATGGTCCAAGAACGAATTGCTGTCGAAAAACTTGAAACCTACATCGAAGAAAAGTTTAAGACCTGGAGTCCAAGCTCAGGATCGCAAAACTAAGGGACAATCCCGCTTCGTTTACACATTTGCACGCGGCAAAGCTGAGGGACATGAGTCTCAGAAGGACCTACTCGGCGGAAAAGGCGCGAACCTTCATGGTATGACTCGCTTGGGGCTGCCCGTGCCTCCTGGTTTTACGCTTTCAACGGAAGTGTGTTCCTACTTTTATCAGAACCAAAAGAACTACCCCAAAGAGCTTGAGAGCCAAGTGGAAGACGCTTTGAGCCAAGTGGAAAAGCACATGGGGAGAACTTTTGGCTCCCGTTTGCATCCGCTTTTAGTCTCGGTGCGATCCGGGGCTCGAGCTTCGATGCCCGGGATGATGGATACGATTTTAAACCTCGGGCTCAATGACGAGACGGTTTTAGGGCTCATCGAGGATTCAGGGGATGCCCGGTTTAGTTATGATAGCTACCGGCGCTTTGTGGCCATGTACTCGGAGGTGGTTTTGGGGATTTCCTCAAGCCTCTTTGAGGCGGCTTTAGAGGAAGTGAAGTACGCGCGCGATGTGGAACTGGACACCGAGCTCACGGCACAGGACTTAAAGGAGCTCGTGGGCAAGTTCAAGCAAATCGTTAAATTTCAAGGCAAGCAATTTCCTGAAAACCCCTGGGAACAGCTCTGGGGAGCCATTGGAGCGGTCTTTGGCTCATGGATGAACTCACGGGCCATGACTTATCGTAAGCTCAATGGAATTCCTGAGGCGTGGGGCACAGCCGTCACGGTGCAGTCCATGGTGTTTGGAAACATGGGGAACGATTGTGCGACGGGTGTGGCCTTCACTCGGGATCCCTCCACCGGGGAGCGCAAGTTTTTTGGTGAATTCTTGGTGAATGCTCAGGGGGAAGACGTGGTGGCAGGTATCCGAAACCCTCAGCCCATCAATGCAGCCTCTCGTCATGCATCAGCCGAGAAACTGCCCACACTTGAGGACTTGATGCCTAAGCCCTACCGAGAGCTCGTGCGCGTGGTGCAAACCTTAGAGAAGCACTACCGAGACATGCAGGACATTGAGTTTACGATTGAAGGCGGAAAGCTCTACCTCCTGCAAACGAGAAGTGGAAAGAGAACCGCTCAGGCGGCCATAAAAATTGCTGTGGACATGGTGCGAGAAAAGCTCATCACCCCAGCCCAAGCCATCTTAAGGATCAAATCCGAGCAGCTCAACCAGCTCCTTCACCCGTGTTTGGACCCCACGGCCTCAAAGAAATTACTCACCCGAGGACTTCCTGCCTCTCCAGGAGCTGCAACCGGGCAGATCGTCTTTGACCCAGAGACGGCTGAAAAGTGGGTGGAGTCGGGAAAAAAAGTCATCCTCGTGCGTTTAGAAACTTCTCCTGAGGACATCCATGGAATGTCAGTTGCGGAGGGGATCTTAACGGCGCGAGGGGGGATGACTTCACATGCTGCAGTTGTGGCACGCGGCATGGGCAAGTGCTGCGTGTCCGGTTGCAGCGCACTTCAGATCCATGCCCTGCGCCGCGAGATGTCCATCGGCAACCAAACTTTGCGTGAGGGAGATTTCATCACCTTAGATGGAAGCTCAGGAGAAGTGATCCTGGGTCACGTGCCCACGATTGCACCGACTTTAAACGATGATTTTAAGCAACTGATGGTCTGGGTGAATCAGGTGAGAACGCTGGAGGTGAGAACCAATGCAGACACCCCGGTTGATGCAAAAATAGCCCGGCGCTTTGGTGCTCAGGGCATTGGACTTTGTCGTACGGAGCATATGTTTTTTGATCCCGAGCGAATTGATGCGGTTCGAGAGATGATCTTGGCTGAAACTCCGCAAGGGCGCCAAACGGCATTAGACAAGATTCTCCCCATGCAGAAGTCGGATTTTAAGGAGATCTTCCGTGAGATGAAGGGGCTTCCGGTGACGATCCGACTCCTAGATCCCCCGTTGCATGAATTCATCCCTCATCAAGACGAGGACATCGAGGCGCTGGCCAAGAAAATTGGAACTCCCTTTGATCAGCTCAAGAGAAAAGTCCAAAGCCTGCATGAGTTAAACCCCATGCTCGGCCACCGAGGCTGTCGCCTGGGGATCAGCTACCCTGAGATCTACCGCACCCAAGTACGAGCCATTCTCGAGGCAGCCTATGAGTTGCAACGAGACGAGGAGTTTCGGATTGTCCCTGAGATCATGATTCCTCTGATTGGTCATTGGAGAGAGCTCAAGTTCATTCGGGATTATTGCCTGCAAGAGATCCAGGCGGTGCACGAGCGTTTTGAAGCCGATGGCTGGGTGAAGCGTTCAAAAAAGATGGAAGTGAAGATTGGGACCATGATTGAGATTCCCCGAGCCGCGCTGACGGCTCAGGAGATTGCTCCCTATGCTGAGTTTTTTAGCTTCGGGACCAACGATCTGACTCAAACCACCTTTGGCCTATCCCGGGATGATTCGGCCCCCTTTTTGAAGGACTACTTGGACAACAAGATTTACGAGAATGACCCCTTTGCTTCACTGGATGAAGAGGGAGTGGGAAGCCTCATGAAGCTTGCCATTGAAAAAGGGCGCTCCGCTCGGCCCGAGATGAAAATCGGCATTTGTGGAGAGCACGGCGGAGACCCAAGCTCGATTCGCATCTGTGCCAAACTTGGGGTGGATTACGTCAGTTGTTCTCCGTATCGAGTTGCCATTGCTCAGCTGGCTGCAGCACAAGCCGCGTTGGAGAACCCTGAGAAAGTTCGTCCTGAGCCGAAACCCACTCGCGCGATGCGAGCAAAATCAACCGGGCTGAAGAGAGGTAAAAAAGCGAGCGCAAGAGCAAAACCCCGGACGCCCCGCAAGCAGTCCAAGCGCGCCTCACGGCTCCGAGCTTAGGCCCCCCTCAGGCGACTGCAGACGGAACAAGAAGCATCAGGAAAGAACCGATCTCCTGGGTGAGTCTCAGCAGGTTAGGAACACCCAGTCCCGCGCCTCCTTGATCCACCCAGGAGATTCCTCTCCCATCCCGGCCCAAGGTCTCGTTGGGACCTGTTCCTACTCTGATTTTGCTTGTCCAGCCTTCTGGGGAGGCGTAAGAACCTCAGGATTCAATTTTTCACCGGCATCAAATCGGCTTTTTCCGACTCGATCGCTAATGGCTTGAGTGGGCTTAACACCTGGAATGAGAGTCCAAGAGAGTCAAATGGAGTTTCCCTTTAGAACCCTCCGGCTTTAGCCGTGGGGAGTTTCAGTCCACCTCGTTTGAACCAGGCGACCCCCAAAAGAAATCCAGGCTTTCCAAATAAGCTTCTGAAATCTCTAAGATTAATACTTGTTGAAAAAAGTCAGGTAATGACTTAATCTAAGAATCAGATGGAGAGCCTGACGATGAAACAACCCAAAAAAAGGAGCTCTCATTCCGAGAGACTCCCGCAGCCTTTAAAAGAAGTGAAAGATCCCAAGGAGACAGGACCCCCAGATGAGAAAACGCGTGAGTGACTCCGGGCCTAAGCAGGACGTCTGCGGCGCTCACGAACTGGCAGATTCAATCGAAGGCCTCGGTGGATCGTGTCAGCGTTTCAAATGGAACAAAAGATCAGTCCAATCATCGGAACCATCAGGCAGGAATGTCGGGAGGCATGTCCTTGAAAGCCCGGTGATCCGATTCTCAAGGCAGTGGTTGACCGCTGTCTGAATCACAGTAAAAAAACCCTTGGGCCGAAGCAAGAAAGACTTCTCTGCTTCGGCCCTTTTCGTTGGTTTTGTTTGACTTCTTCAGTCTGATTGTTAAAGTAACTCCACTCATGCGCGTCAAAAGACTGGAAATTCAAGGTTTTAAATCCTTTAAAGATAAGACCGTCATTCATTTTGATCACAGTATCACCGGCATTATTGGACCCAACGGCTGTGGGAAATCCAATATCGTGGATGCCTTCTTTTGGGTCATGGGGGAACAGTCCTACAAGCACATGCGCGGGACGAGCAGTGAGGATTTAATCTTCAACGGAAGCTCCAAGTACGCAAGCTTAGGCTGCGCTGAGGCCACATTGGTGATGGAAACCGATGTGGTGGACACGGAGAACGCCCCTTCGGGAGCCACGGTTCAGGACTTGCCCTTTCACTTGCGGGCTAAGGAAGTTTCCGTCACAAGACGGGTGTATCGCACCGGTGAAGGAGAGTACTTCATCAACGGCACCCCAGCCAGACTCAAAGACATTCACGAATTGTTCATGGATACGGGAGTGGGAGCCAAAGGGTACTCCGTCATTGAGCAAGGACAAATTGGAAAAATCGTCAATTCTAAGCCTGAAGAGCGACGGCTTTTGA
>JBMSSC010000021.1:0-27800 GCA_049424145.1 Bdellovibrionia bacterium | reverse complement strand
AAGTAGGAAAAAAACTTCCCGGGCGTTTAATCGTGGCTCATGTACCCAATCGAGTACAGATGGATCAACGTGCCTACTCCGGTGATCACCAGCGTGAACAAAGTGGATAAGGAGTCCACTCGCAGCACGAAATTAAGATTCAATGAACCCACTGTGATCCAAGGAAAAAGCACCTGTTCCAAGATTCGGTGCTCTGAGTCCAACCCTTGAAGCTCAAGAAAAAGCGTCACAGAGATCACAAAAGAGGCCAAGATGGCCACTGTTGCAATGACCCCTGGGATCAAGGATCCTGATTTTTTTTGACCCACCTGGGATTGCCCAAAAGCATACCAGGAACCGTTGATTAAAAACCCAATGAAAGGAAACAAAGGAATGAGGGAAAGCATATCTACTCTTACTCCCTTAAAAGCCGGATTTCATCCGTATCCACACTACGCAGGGTCCGGAACATCGTAATAACGATCCCAAGACCTACGGCAGACTCAGCAGCTGCAACCGTGATGATAAAAAACACTGCCATCTGACCACCTAGGTGGTGCAGTTGCTTGGAAAAGGTGACAAAGGTGAGATTTACAGCATTCAGCATGAGCTCAATGCACATAAAAAGCACCAGAACGTTGCGACGAATCAAAATGCCTACAAACCCGATGAGAAAAATCACTGCACTAAAAGACAAGACCACCCAAGGCTCAACCACTGCATTCATCCTTTTGTACTCCCCAGATTGCGTTTAGCCAATGCCACAGCGCCAATGATGGCCGCAAGCAGTAAAACCGAGGTCAACTCAAACGGCAGAATATACTCGGAGAAAAGCAACTCGGAGAGAACCTGCGTGTTTCCTCCGTTAGCCTCAATATTCTCAGTTGAAAACTGTGCCACAGGAGGAGCAATTTGACCGTTTTTAAAAGACCAAATGAAAAAACCCAGAAGCACTAAGCCTGCGGCGGCTGACACCCACTGAAATCCACGATGAGATCGACCCAAATCAAATGAGGGAACATCCGCATTCAACAGCATGATCACAAAAATAAACAACACCATGATGGCGCCTGCATAAACAAAAACTTGGAGGGCTGCCACCAGGTGAGCGTCTAAGAGAGCGTAAATTCCTGCGAAGGAGAAAAAAGCAAGCACCAGGTTAAAGGCACTGGCCACGGGGTTTTTCTTTAAAATCACGGCCAAAGAACACCCGATGGCTAAACTGGCAAACAGATAGAAAAAGAACGGAGAAATCGGCATCACTTACTTCCTCTCTGCTCCAGCAAAAAGGCTTTATCGTAAACCTCTCTGTGGGTTGTGCTCATCTCGTAAATGGTGCTGAGCTTAATCGCATCTTTGGGGCAGGCTTCCTCGCACATCCCGCAAAAGCAGCACCTCAGAACATCAATTTCAAAGCGAACGGGGTACTTCTCTTTATCGGCTCGTTCACCGGCTTCAATATGAATGCACTCGGCGGGGCAAACTGTGGGGCAAAGCATACAAGCCGTACAGTTCTCCACCCCGTTGGTGGTTTTAATGTAGTGAACGCCTCGAAATCGCTCTGAGTAGTTTCGACGCTCCTCCGGGTACTGAATGGTGACCTTGGGTGCGAAAAAAAGGTTCTTTAAGGTAATCCAAAGGCCCTTTAAAATCTCAATTAAGTAGATTTCCTGAAGCCAACTTTTCTTTTTTTTCAGTAGCATAAATTAAATCCACCCGTAATAGATCCAGATTCCCGTGCCTAGAATATTGACCAGGGAGAGAGGCAACATGACTTTCCAGCCCAAATCCATGAGCTGATCGTAGCGGAACCGAGGTAAAGTCCAACGCACCCAGACGAAGAACCACATAAAAAAGGCCAACTTAAGGAAGAACGAAAGGAACTCAAAAGCGATCCGAACCCACTCAGCAGCCAAGCCTCCACCGATCCACTCCGAAATCGCATGAAGCGGAATCCCCATCCCCGGCAACAACTGCCAACCGCCAAAGTAAAGTGTGGCAATGAGGCCTGAGGCCGTAAACATGTTTAAGTACTCAGCCATCATGAACATGGCAAACTTCATGGAGCCATACTCTAGGTGATAGCCTGCAACAATCTCTGACTCCCCTTCGGGCAAGTCAAAGGGCAATCGATTGGTCTCGGCAAAAGCAGCCACAAGGAATACTAAGAACCCCAGGGGCTGAATTAAAATCCCCCAGCGCGGGATCTGCAAAAACTCAGGTAAAGCCCACGGTCCAAAATGGGTGAGTAGCTCCCCTTGTTGTCTGGCAATATCGCCCAACTTTAAACTGGAAAACGACATGATGATCCCAATCACGGAAAGCCCCATGGACAATTCGTAACTGATCATCTGAGAGGAACTGCGCAAGCTTCCCAACACCGTGTACTTATTGTTAGACGCCCAACCCGCCATGATGATGCCGTAAACCCCCAAGGAGGCCACAGCAAAGATATATAATATCCCCACATTGAGGTCAGCCACTTGAAACTGAATCACGCGCCCATCCATGGAAAGGGAGCTGGCAAAGGGAATCACCCCGAAGGTCATAAACGCGGGCACTAAGGAGACCAAAGGAGCCAGCACGTAAAAAAACTTCTCAACATGGGCAGGAACAGGGTCTTCCTTAAAAATGAACTTCACGGCGTCAGCTAGGGACTGAATCAACCCCAAAGGACCCACCCGGTTGGGCCCGAGCCGATTCTGCATCAACGCCGAACCCCGTCGCTCCACCCAGGCCATGATTGGCACCACTTGGAGCAAGATTACGATTAAAAAAGCTGCTTTCGCTGCTAGGACGATGACATCAAATTGATCCATAACTTACGCCGCCCCTGATGTGGCCTTTGAATTCACCCACATCATCAACACTTCGGAAAGAGGTTTACACTGGCCGGGAGGGAGAATGGCCTGCTTGAATCTCTGCTCACGCCCCTGAAAATTTACGATTGAGCCGTCTTTTTCAGCAAAGCCTGCGCCGGGAAGCACAACGGAGAAACGAGAAGCTTCGGCCTGCGAAAACACGCCGACTCCAACTGAAGCCACCTGAGGAAGTGCAGGAAGCACTGCCCGTCCACCTCTCAGTACTAAAACGGCCGTCACTCCAGCTGGCATCTGAGTGAAGCCTGGAATCCCTAAACGTTCAAGACCGTTTAAGTTTGCAGTCTTGCTCTTCATCTTTAAGATCGTATCAGCGTGCCCATCGTCTTTTGAGGAGACCACACCAGGGGTCCCAAAATGAAACACCTGAGAGCCGGGTAAGTGCTGGGGCAAGAACTGAAGGAGCACGGCGGCTTCCTCTTGAGTGAGATCCGAACCCACCAGGACGGCTACTTTCTGGCCTTTCAGCGCTTTTTTTGCAGACTCCAAGGCCTGCGCCCATTCCACTGATTTGAGTTGGCCCTGCTCTTCCAATACGGGCTGAGTGATGCGATCTTCAGCGTGAAGGTAATTAAAGTTGAAGCGACCTTCATCGCAGAGCCAGTAGCGATTGATCTCTAAATTTTCTCGGGGAACACACCGATAGATGACGCCTGCATCCTGGTGAATCTCCATATTACAGCCGCGGGAGCACCCCTCACACACCGTGGGAGTCTTCTTCAGCATCCAAGCACGTTTTTTAAACCGAAACTCCTTGAGTGTCAGCGAGCCGGTGGGGCAGATATCCGCATAATTACCTGCATACTCCGTTTGAAGCGGATTGCCGTCAATTGTGGTGATCTCTGTGTTATTACCCCGTTGAACAGCGACCATTTCACGGATGCCCGCAATCTCATCACCAAACCGAATGCAACGCGTGCAGTGGATGCATCGGTTCATGTTCTTCTTAATCACAGGCCCCATGTCGAGATCCAAATAGGTCCTGCGCTCTTCAGTATAACGGGAGTAAGCATCCCCATAACCAAAGGAGTTGTCTTGCAGGTCACACTCACCGGATTTGTCGCAGATCGGGCAATCCAAGGGATGATTGATCAGCAAAAACTCCATGGTGGCTTTCTGCGCTTGCAAAACTCTGGGTGATTTTGTTTTCACCACCATGCCTTCAACGGCAGGAGTGGAGCACCCCGTCTGCAGCTTCGGCATCTTCTCAACCTCCACTGCACACATTCGGCACTGAGCCACGACAGTTAAACCCGGATGATAACAGAAGAACGGAATCTCAATTCCAGCCTTCTTGGCCACCTCAATTAGGTTCTGTCCAGGCGTAAATTCCACTTCACGGCCATCAATTATGCACTTGGGCATTTTCCACCTCGAATATGGGCTTCAAAATCAGATCTAAATTTTTTCACAAAACTCATCACAGGGCCCGCTGCAGCGTCTCCCAAGGCACAGAGCGTTTTCCCGTTAATGTTATCAGCAATGTCTAAAAGCATCGGAAGATCCTGCTCTCTTCCATGCCCATGCTCAATTCTCTCTAAAATGTCTTCCATCCAACGGCAACCTTCACGGCAAGGGGTGCATTGACCGCAGGACTCATGCGCATAAAAGCGGGTGATGCGAGCAATGAGTTTCACCATACAGTAGTCTTCGCTCACGACCATAATGCCAGCTGAGCCCAGCATGGTGCCGATTTTCATCATGGGCTCGATATCTAAAACGACATCGATCTCATCGGCCGTAAGCACTGGGGCAGAGGATCCACCCGGAATCACAGCCTTCAGCTTCTTATCCCCTAAGATGCCTCCACAGTGATCATAGATCAGCTGCCTTAAAGTCAGGCCTCCGGCGGGTAACTCATACACGCCCGGCTTCTTCACATGGCCTGACACACAAAAAAGCCTGGTTCCACCTGACTTCTCAAGCTTACCCAGCTTTGAAAACCACTCACCGCCACGACTGATGATGTAGGGAATCGCCGCTAAGGTCTCCACGTTATTGACAATCGTGGGCCCACCAAACGCTCCGGCCTGAGCAGGAAACGGAGGCTTCACGCGTGGCTCTCCTCGTTTACCCTCTAGGGAGTTTAACAGGGCCGTCTCCTCACCACAAATGTAGGCGCCTGCCCCGCGATGCACCGTGAGATCGAAGCTAAAATCACTGCCTAAGATGTTTTTACCCAAAGAGTGATTCTGATAGGCCTCTTCAATGGCCTCTTCCAAAAGCTGAGCTTCTCGGACGTACTCTCCACGAATGTATATGTATCCGTGATGAGCTCCAATAGCACGAGCCCCAATGATCATCCCTTCGATCAAAAGATGAGGGATGTAGCGCATGATGTCGCGATCCTTGCAGGTGCCTGGCTCCGATTCATCCGCGTTGCACACGAGGTACTTGGGTTTTTTACTCTCCTTCGGGATAAAACCCCATTTCATCCCAGTGGGAAACCCGGCTCCGCCTCGCCCGCGAAGATTCGACTTCTTCACCTCGGCAATCAGATCATCCGGCGACATGCTTAACGCTTTTTTTGCCGTCTGATAGCCAGACATGTTTTTCAGATAATAATCCAAAGGTCTGCACGCGGGCTTAAAATGCTGAGTAAATAAAGTTTCACTTTGCGCAGTCATGACTTACTCCAAACTCTCTAAAAGCTGATCCAGCTTCTGAACATCCAAATTCTCGTGATAATCATGATTCAGCATCATTGCAGGAGCTGTAGCACAAGCCCCTAAGCATTCTTCTTCCATTAAGGTGAATTTTCGATCCCGCGTGGTCTCGCCGCGTTTAATTCCAAACTTTTTCTCACAATGCTCGACCAGCTCGTCTGAGCCTCTCAGACAGCAGGCCACATTGGTGCAAAACTTCAAATGGTATTTGCCCACGGGCTTTAAGTTGTACATCGTGTAGAAGCTAGCCACTTCTCGGACCTGGGCCGGATGAATCCCAATGTACTCGGCAATCTCATCCATCACATCACCGGGTAACCACCCAAACTCATCTTGAGCCGCATGCAAAGCGGGCAAAAGCAGAGCAACTTTTGTGGGATAGCGCGGCTCCAGCTTTTGCATTCGGCTATAAAACTTAGTTGAAAGAATTTTTGCACTCATGAATCCACAGCCTCTTTGATCTGAATTCGATCGCCTAGCGATCCAATTCACCTGCAATAATATTAATACTGCCTAAAGCAGCAACCATGTCCGCAATCTTCTCCCCTTTGACCATGGGAGATAAGCCTTGATAGTGCCAAACGGAAGGACCTCGAATCCTCATTCGATGCGCTCTGGGAGATCCCCGACTGACAATGTAAAACCCCAGCTCTCCATTGGTGGCTTCAAACTGAGTGTAAGCCTCACCTTCGGGCACCTCAAAGCCGCTCATGAAGAACTTGAAGTGATGAATGAGACCTTCCATCGTGTTATGAACCACTTCTTTTTGAGGGATTCTCACCCTCTTATCTTCGGTCCAAATTGGACCTTTGCGGATCTTATCCGCACACTGACTTAAAATGTTCAACGACTGACGAATTTCAGCCAACCGAATCATGTAGCGATCGTAGACATCCCCGTTTTGGCAAATGGGCACATCAAACTCGACGTCCTTGTAAAATAAAACGGGCTGATCTCGCCTTAAATCCAGGTCAATGCCAGCAGCCCGGGCATTGGGCCCACTGTAGCTATACTCTAGGCACTGCTCTTTATTAAACACACCGACACCCACGGTTCGCTCTCTCCAAATTTTGTTATTGGTGAGTAGCTCATCCATTTCGTCAATCACAGTGCGGGTTTTGTTGACCCAAGCCTTCAGCTCTCGCTCAAACCCCTCAGGAGCATCCGCCATCATTCCGCCAATACGAGCGTAAGAGGTCGTTAGGCGCGCTCCACAGAGTTTTTCAATCAACGTGTAGGCTTCTTCTCGTTGGTGAAACCCATAGAGAAAGAAAGAAAATGCCCCTAAGTCCACGGCATTGATCCCAATGCAGATCAAATGATCGATCACCCGAGCCAGCTCACAGCAAATCAT
The DNA here is from genome assembly GCA_049424145.1 of Bdellovibrionia bacterium. Taxonomy (GTDB): domain Bacteria; phylum Bdellovibrionota; class UBA1018; order UBA1018; family UBA1018; genus JBMSSC01. The sequence goes on along the minus strand of JBMSSC010000021.1, from coordinate 20,922 downwards.
CCGAAGCCAGACGCACCGCTCAGGCACCTCAATGCCCATGAGCTTTTCAACCGAAAGAGCATAAACCACGTTGTTGGTTAAAGCGGAGCAGTAGTTGAGTCGATCCGTATAGACGATAAAATTATGAAAGGTCCGATTTTCACCCAGCTTTTCTTTGGCTCGATGAGTAAAGCCGAACTCACAATAGGACTTCTCAATGGTTTCCCCATCCAATTGGGCCACCATCCGAAGGGCTCCGTGCATCGCCGGATGAGTGGGCCCAATATTGACGATCACTCCTGAGTTATCCCAGAGCTCATCGGGATCACTGCCTTCGGGTCTTCCTGAGTTGATATTTGAGGTGTCTAAGCTTTGTGTCATAATCTACCCAATTGCCTACTTTTCTAAAAGAGACGGGTCCACCGCCTGAGCATCCGTGAACATCTGATATCCCTTTAAAGGATAATCCTTCCTCAACGGATGACCCACCCACCGAGTGTCCATTAAAATTCTTCTCAAATTGGGGTGATCTTTAAACTTCACACCAAACATATCGAACACTTCTCGCTCCGCCCAATTGGCGCCCTTCCAAACGGAAATCACCGTGGGAATTTCCTCATTCTCCGCCACTCGTGCCTTGACGCGAATCCGGTTCTTTTGGGTCATGGAAAACAAGTTATAAACCACTTCAAACCGAGGGTGCCCGCCCTCATCGGTTGCCGTGATGTCTGCCAAGAAGGTGTACTCAAACCCGGGAGTCTCCTTCAAATAACGCAGCACCGAAACAATGGCCTCTTTCTTGGCATAAATCACTGGAACATCCGTGGGGTAATCCGGTGGCATGCGAACCTCTTCAATCGAGGAGGCCAACTTTTCTCTGAGCTGCTCGACTTGTTTTTTCCAGATCTCACCAAATTTTGAAAGCCAGTCTCCGCCATTCGTAGGTATCGGCTGTCGAATATCCATGGATCATCCCCTGCCTGATTCTGATGTGTCTTGCACGGCCTTCACCGTGGGGTTTTTCAGCTGCGCAAGCTTTCTCTGAGAATGAGTCTCACCGCGAGCCACCATCTCCTGAAGCCTCACTAAGGCGTGAAGCACTCCTTCTGGAGCAGGAGGACATCCTGGCACATAGACATCCACCGGGATCATCGTGTCAATGCCTTGAAGCACACTGTACACGTTGAAGATCCCTCCTGACGACGCGCAAGCCCCAAAGGACATCACAAATTTGGGATCGCTCATCTGGTCATAGACCGTCTTTAAGACCGGAGCCATTTTTAAGTTAATAATCCCTGCCACAATAAGAAGGTCACTTTGCCTGGGGGAAAAGCGCACCACCTCTGCTCCGAAGCGGGACATATCATAATCCGAGCACAGCGTAGCCATCATTTCAATCCCGCAACAGCTCGTCCCAAAAGGAAGCGGCCAGAGCGCGTTTTTTCGGCCCCAATTAATAAAAGCATCCAAGCGTGTTGTGAAAAAACCAACTGAACCGTCTTTACCCATGAATATCTCCTCAACCACGAGCCTGAGAAAAAAGGCCTACTCCCACTTCAGAGCGCCTTTTCTTAAAACGTAAACGTAGCCCACCACTAAAATGAGAGCGAAAAAACCCATCTCAAAAAGAATAAAGGAATTGATCGCCAGGTATTTCTTAAAGGCAACTGCCCATGGAAAAAAGAAAATTCCTTCCACATCAAAAAGAAGAAATAAAATCGCTACCAAGTAAAATTTCACTGAAAACCGATGACGAGCCGAACCATAGGCGGGCACTCCACACTCAAACGGCATCCCTTTGCGTTTGTTCGGAACGGAACCCCCTAAAAGCGAAGACAGAAGCAGGATAGCGCTTCCAACGGTCAGGCCCGCCAACATTAAGATCAACACAGGAATGTAGCTCATATGCAACTCTTATAGCCTTCTCAGGCTTTGGGCGCTACCGGAAAATAAAACCTAAAGATCGGCCTGCCCACCCGAGTACGAAATTAGCAAAAATCCCGACTAGTGCCATCGGTATTATTAAAAACGCCAAGAACGTTTTTCGGGAATAACTCACGGGCACAGCCGCGGGAGATTCACCCTTCACAGGGGAGATCAAATCGTACGAAAGCCGCGTCACTGAGGCAATCGAAAGCACCATGGAAAAAATAGCAACCCCTGCTAGAGCCAATCTTTTATGACGAATGGCAGATCCAATCAAAGTAAACTTTCCGATAAATCCGGGCAAAGGAGGGCTACCCACGAGACAGAAAAGAAACAAGATCAAACAAATACACTCAGGTACTGCTCTCTTCAACATCCCTCGCATGCAGACCAATCGGTCCGATTGAAGTTCGTCCACCAAGAACCCCAGGATGAAGAAAATCCCAATGAGCGCAAACAACTGAACCACGAGGTTATAAAGCAACGCTGCAATTCCCACTTCATCGAGCACTAAAAGCCCCATGAGCAAAAATCCACTTTCGGCAACCACAAGGTCACTCACTAAGCGCTTAGCTCCCTGTTGCCGAAATGCAAGCAACGCCCCCACGATCATCGTAATTCCCGAAACCAAAGAAACGATCTGAGTCCAGTGCATTTCCCCTAAAACTTCCCAGCGTCCCGGCACCGCTCCAGGCTGAGCAAAGAGGACAATCAAAAGTCGAGTCACAAGAGCAAACCCCGCGGCTCTGGGCCCAATGGATAAAAAAGCAGAAACCGGGGTGGGGGCTCCCTCGAGTACATCTGGCACCAGCAGATACATAGGAAACGTGCCCAACTGAAAACTGAAGGCTAAAAAACACAAACTAAAAACGACCCACATCACCTCAAAGGAAAGCGGATTGGCCAGAAGCGCTTGGTGCATTTCATACAAGTTGAGCGTGTGGGTGGAGGCAAATAAAATGGCAAACCCATAAAGAAGGAGCGCACTGGAGACGGCTCCAAACGCAAGGAATTTAATCCCAGCCTCGGCGGAATACGCTGATTTTTGTCCATAAGCAGCCAGAACATAGGAGATCAGATTCATAAAAAGGAGAGCCAAAAAGGCCACCACCAAATCTGAGGCTGACGCCACTAAACACATTGAAAGAATGGAGGCTAAAACAAGAGCGATGTACTCCGTTCTCCTACCTACGGCAATTTCCTTGGACTGGAACATTAAAAAAATGGCCAACATCCCTAAGGTCATAAACACGAGCTTAAAAAATAGGGAAAACCCGTCAATTGAAAGACTTCCCCCAAAAACCTTGGTGGGGCCATACCCGTAGGAAATGATCGTTTGAATGAGGGCTCCTGCAATCCCAATGAGTGCAGCCGTACCGATCAATCGAATTCTCTCCCCTGAATGGGTAATCTCCCCTGCGATCACAAAGGCGAGGGTTAAAACAATGCACACTTCAGGCAGAATTAGGAAGAATTCTCTCACAAGACCTCACTTGACCGTAGACAGTAGGGTTAAAATAGTCGGACGAATCAGCTCAATCACGGGCTTGGGATACAGACCAAAAAACAAAAGTCCCGAGACCACAGGAAATAAATACGCGCGCTCACGCAGGGTGAGATCAGAGAACGTCTCTGAATGCTCCGCTGGTTTTCCTAAAAAAATCCCACGGTACATATGAAAAAGGTAGTAGGAGGCCAACAATAAAGTTCCCCCCACCACTAAGACGGCTGCGGGGTGAATGGAATAGCTTCCAATCATCACAAGCGCGTGACCCACAAATCCAGCAAGACCTGGGAATCCAATGAGAGAAGCCACCACAATCCCCGTGAAGACCGAGAAAAAAGGAGCCTTCGAAGCAATCCCGCCATAGGTCCTCACTCCTGCTTCATCTTGAAATAAGCAGTGCCCGGTGCGCTCAGAAATCACCCCCGAAAACAAACCAAATCCTGCCAAGCTTAACCCTAAGATCATCTGTTGATAGACAGCACCAACTAAACCGACCGGACTCAGAGAGCCAATCCCCATCAACACCAACCCCAGCTCACTTAAACAGATGAACGCTAGCAGTTTTCGTAAACTCCTCTGATAGGCAGCACACAACCCCCCCATGATGAGGTTAATGATGCCCACACCCACAATGAATCCGGTGACATCGCTTAAGATCTCAGGAAATAAAAAATAACTCACCCGAATAAAAATATAGATCGCCACAGGCACACACCCTGCCGCAAGCGCTACCATGACCGAAGGCGGTGCCTCCTGGGCCACTTCCGTAAACCACCCATGAAACGGCCAAATCGGAGCCCGCATGGAAATCCCAGCACTCATTAACCCAAAAGCCACTGTCGCCACAGGGAGTTGAAAGCCCAAAAACTCAAAAGACTTCCCCGCAAGCTTTCCACCACTAAGCTCTTTGAGAGCAAAACTATGAGGGTCCACTGAGTAGTAGATCAAAACCAAGGCTGCAAAAATCAGTGCATTTCCCAAAGAGGAAGCCACCATGGAACGAAACGCAGCTTTCTCCCGATTCTCGCCTCCCCAAATCCCCACTAAGAAGTAAAACGGGAGTGCGCTTAAGCCCCAAAAGAAAAATTGTAAAAACAAGTCCTGAGCAAATACGGCCCCAAATAGTGAAGTTTGAAGAATGAGAAATAACCCATGCATCCCTCGAACCCCGGATTTTTGATTCCACTCTGAGGCAATGAGCACCGGGAATAAAATAGCAATCAAAAGGGCCATCAGAGCATTTAAACCATCCACACCCATATCGTAGCTGATGGCGTAGGACCCCACCCAAGAATACGACTCAATGGCTTGCAGCTCCGCACTCTGCCCTTGCATCGAAATCACCAGTACTGCAGCACAGACGCTGGAGAGTAGACTGGCCGAAAAGCTCACCCACCGACTTCTGGACGACGGCAAGATGGCTTGAAGGATGGTTCCCAGCAGAGGAAAGAAAACAGTCATGCTAATTAAATGATGGCTCACAGGATTCCCTCTAATTTTTTAAAAAATACGACAACAAAACCAGACCCGACGTTAAAGCAAAAAATAAATACCAGCGGAGATCCCCCGTGTGAACCCTTTGCAATGCTTTTGCAGGAAGCTCCACACTGAGCCTGAGAAGACGCCCCAAGTAAAAAGAAATCGCTAGGTCCAAGCGATCCGCCCACCGAGAAACCTTCAAAACCCCCCCACTGAGCCCGCGCGGGATCCAGAGGCTCCATACCCGCTGATCAATCATCCGTTCAGAAAATTGACCCAAGGAAATGATCACGCACAGCATCCGATGAACGAGTTGATCCACTCCATAGCCGCTGGCAATAAACCGAGTTGTTTTGGGCATCACGCGGGCTAAATTCAACCAGCGATCCTCTTTTCGTCCGGCCGTCCAAAACGCCGTGGCCATGGAGAAGCCCAAAGCCCCCCAGTAGATTCCCGATGCGGAGATCAACTCCGGAGAAGGGATCACTTCGAGCTCTTGTGAGTTAAAAAAATAGGAGAATAACGAGGGGATGAGGCGATCCGCACCACCCAAAAGAAGGTCTCCTGAGATGAGGCCTGTCCAAACCCAGCCCATCGCCAAGACGGCCCAAAAAAAGGGCAAGAAGATGGATAACCAGGAAGCATCGGAGACTCGCTTTAATCGCGTGAGAGTCCAAGCCACTTTCCAGCACAAAAGACCGAAGAGAAAAATTGCCACCACAAACAAGGTGATCAGACCAGGAAAATTAAGCGCATCGGCAAGCCCTCGCACTCCCCCTACGGCTGAAACAAAGCCCATCATTCCTGAGCCGGCTGAGGCCCCTAAAATGATCACAAACCGAGTCCAAAACCCCTGATTCTTCTGCAGAGGGTTTTTTGAATTCTCCTCAGACAAGCCAACCGCCGCTTTGGAGAGAATTAACGCCCCCAGACTCACACCCAGAAGAAGGCTCATGGCAGCCAAAGGTCCACTAAAGGCCAGCAGCGCAAACGAGAGGGAAAAACCGGAAGACAACCAAAGCCCTAGGCCCTGACGCCACTGGTTTTGAAACAACCCCACAAACACGGTTAAAATGGATGAAGCTAATGCAAACCAGCCCAGATGAGGAAACAAACCCAGGCCTGTTAAAAACGGTTCAAGCCTCACTAATAACGCAAAAGCGCTCCAAGCGGGAAAGATTTGATTTAATAGAATTCGAAACGGAGGACTGAGCTCCGAGCTCAGCACCACCCAGCCTAAAAAAGGAAAAGGCTGAGCTTGTAAAAAAAGTCCAAACACTAAAAGGAAACTGCCCACCCAGGTGGAGGCTGGATTCCCCCCGGAAGAAAGCCAGGAAAGGGGTTGATCTAAGGTCAACGCAGGTCTTGAAACGGCTAAAACGCAGGAGCCCAAAAACGAGAGGAGAAATCCAAAGACTCGCTCCATTAAAAATCGAGAAGCACTCTTTGCCTCTTGATTGGAGTCTCCAGCCACGCCGCCCAATAGAAAGCCTCCCAGGATAACAAACATGAGGCCTCCTAGGGCCATCCAAGGAGTCATCGAATTCCACGACAAAGCGACACCAGCCATCGAGACAATCAACGGGCCATAGGATTTATTGCGATCCCATTGACTGGGCAAATCAGCTCGATCCACGATCAATGTGATGGCAACGAGGGCTGCTAGAAAGCTCATGGCAATGGCTAAGGCATCCTGAAACACACCAATGGTGATGGCTCCGAGATCCTGCCTGGAACCAATCCACCCAACACTCCAAGATTTTGCCTCAAAGGGTTCATTAAAAAACAGCCCGCAATCAATGCCTAGGCCTGCGACAAAAATCACCATGGCAAGCCAACTGAGCCAGAGACCTTTACCTGGTAAGTGTTTCCCCCAGATAAACGACACCATACCGATTAAAAGAACGAATAACGTACAGAGAGTCAGAAGGGTGAGTGGATTTGATGAGCTAATCATTGTTTTAACGCCTGTAATTCATCCATAGAAATTTTCTTCTTCAAAAAGAAAAAACGGATGGCAAGTGCGTACCCCACCACGAGTTGAGCAACGCCACCTAAAATGATGAAGAGACCAAAAATATGACCCTCAATGGGCAGTCCTGCTGCAATCCCGGCCAAGACAAACATCATGGTGGAACCTAAGACCAACAACTGAATGCCCATGAGTAAACCCAATAAGGTTCTTCTTGAAATCATGCAGACTAAACCTAGGCCCCCGATCAGGCCCGCAACGAGCATCATCTTACAGCCCCCTTTTTTCGGAGCGGGCAATCACACCGGCACCCACCACGACTAAAAACAAGGTTAAAGCCAAGACTTCTAATGAGAGGAGGTTTTCCTGCGTGAGTTTTTGTCCGATTAAAGCTAAATCAGCTCCCCCGGAGTCCACTGAGAAGTTCTTCAAGGAAAAGTTCTGCGTTCCCACCCCAATGACTCCAGCAAACCCCAGCCCCAAAACCAGAGCAAAGAATTTTAAAACCCAAGGGTTGGAGGTCTCATGGGAAACAGACGTTTTGTACTCGCCAAACATGACGGAAAAAAAAACAAACGAGATGGTCACCAACGTGGAGACGACCCATTGGACCATCGCTAAAAACTCAGCTCCAATGGTGAGGTAAATGGCTCCGACGCCCAGGCCCGCAACCCAGAGCGCAAAGATGGAGCGCTTCATATTGCCATCAAATGAGGTCATGAACACGGCCACTAAAGTAATGCCCGAGAAAACCCATCCCATCATAACCTCTCCCTGCTTGAGAACTCGCAGCTGGGGTCACTCCCAGACCGATCTCTTAGGCTCATAAAACCACCTCATCGCTTTCACTCATCTGGCGAATGGCAGCCCATTTGGCTCGATACTCAGGGGTGATTTGACCGCGACCAAAACTGGCCACCAAATCTTTTAAGTGATAGGCCGCACCCTCGTACTGTCGGGTGTGAACTAAAGACCCTGGCTCACAGACCTCCACACATAATCCACAAAAGGTGCATTTGGAGAAATCCACATCAAAGACAGACACCCAAATCTTCGATGCATCTGCTCCGGGTTCTGCCTCAATTTGAATCGACTCCGTGGGACACGCCTTCTCACATTCTTTGCAGCCAATGCAGCGATCGATATCGTTGAATAATAGGCCCCGACTGCGAGGCGGTAGATCATCGGCCGTTTTAGATGAAACCGGGTCAGGATACCCTTCCGTGACTTCCTTTCTCATTTCATCCCAACGAAACAAGTAGGGTAAAGCCGTCAGGCACGAACCCACAATTGACCACGCGCCAATGAAGACCCCACGAACATAAAGGATGATGGTCCGAAAAATTGAGTGTCTCACCAGAAAGCCCTCCCACTCACCCAAAAACTAGCCCCCACAAGGGCCAACAGGGAAAACGGACTCAGCACTTTCCAGGTGAAATCCGTAATTTGATCCACGCGACTGCGCGAATTGACTCGTGCAACCCAGAGGATCAACAGCATCAGGACCAAGGTTTTAGCCAAAAGTAGGGTCAACTCCAGAAACGCGAGGACTTTGTAGGAGTAGGCTTCCTTTAAAGTCTCAGAAAGCCCCATCGGAAGGCGCCAAGCCCCCAGGAACATCACCACAGTAATCAAGGACCATAGAAGGAATCCATAGAATCGACCAAACAAATAAAGACTCAGCCTGCGTCCATGAAGGTGTGAGGAGACGCCTCCATGAATATCCGAGACGGACAGCCCTCCATCTAAAGGAGGAATCGCAAGTAGCACCATTCCACTCATCACAAACACTCCAAAAGCCATGGTCTCAAAGGGATTGGAAAAAACCGTCCACGTCCAAGGAGAAAACTCCTGAACGGCTGCAAAAGCGCTCCATTTGAAGCTTCCGGTGCGCACCCCCGCGCAGAGAATCGACACCAAAGCGGGAAGGGATCCGGCCAACGACTGCGCTGCGATTCGAATACCCCCGAACAAACCTGAGACGGAACCTTGGCTCAAGCCTAAAAGCATCGTTCCTAACGCCAACACGAGAGCAGCCCAAAAAGGTAAAAACGCACTGACCTCGGTGTCCACTAAAAGAGCCAGTGAGCCCAAGGGCAACACCGCCAACGTGGAATACAAGGCCATGGTATGGACCCCAAGCCACAGACTTTCTCCCCAAAACCAAGAAGCCTGATTTTCTTTCTGAAGCAGCTTAATTAAATCAGCAATCGGCTGAAAAGCCCCTTTGGGCCCAGCACGATTAGGACCCACGCGAGCTTGTAAGTCGGCACTGAGCTTACGATCTAAGAAAGTCACTAAGAGACCAAAAGGAACCACCACAAGCCAGTAGATGCATAAAATCGAAAGCAGCGCATAAAACCATTGAGGCAGATCCGAGGGGAAGCCCAGAAAATCGCACCAAGAAATCACCCAGAGTAAACCTGAACTCATCGATCCGCCTCCGCGATTCCGAGATCTAAACTGGCGAGAAAGACGGGTAAATCCTCAATTCTGAGCCCAGGGACCACCTGAGGAATCAGCATCAGATTTCCCTGAGTCGCCGTTCGAAACTGAACCCGGTTAGGATAATGGGTGCCATGAGAGACCACATAGCAGCCCAGGAGTCCCCGAGCACTCTCCACTCGAGCATAGGCCTCGCCAGGAGGCACAGTAAAATCCCGACCCACTTTTCCCACGCGATAGTCGCCTGAGGGAATATGATCTGAGACTTGCTTGAGGATCTCGATGCTTTGATTCATTTCCCTCAGCCTAAGCAGAAAGCGATCATGGACGCTCCCGTTTTTTCCCGCCTCTGAGCGACTCACAGGAACTTCAAAATCCAACTCATCATAACCCGAGTAGGGATGAATCTTTCTAAAGTCCTCGGCAATGCCCGAGGCACGGGCATTTGGGCCAGTAACCCCAAAGGCTCGAATCCACTGCGCATCAATGATCCCCAACGATGACGTCCGCTTTAAAAAGCTCTGATTAAAGGTGAATAGATCATTGTACTCTTTCATGCGAATCCGGATCATTTCACACACTTCCAGCACTCGCTCAATAAAACCATCGGTCACATCGGCATTGACTCCGCCGAAGCGTAAAAAGTTGAGCGAAAACCGAGCGCCCGTGAGCAACTCAAAGAGATCTAAAATCTTCTCGCGATCCCTTAAAACATAGTGAATGATCGTTTCTGAGCCCACCACCTTGGCCATGCGCACGAGGTAGGCCAAATGAGCAGAGATCCGGGTTAACTCAGATAAAATCATGCGAATCGCCTTGGCTCGCTTAGGAACAGAAATTTCACAGATCTGCTCAACGGCTAGGCACACGGCCAACTCCCCAAAAAGGGCCACCTCGGGATCTAAATGATCAGCATACGAAACTAAGGAGAACCAAGGATGGAGTTCGCAGGCTTTTTCTAAGCCCCGATGCAAAAAACCCGTTTCCACTTCCGCTCGGGCAATAATTTCCCCATCTAAGCTTAAGCGCATCCTCATTGGGGAAGGAAAAGCTCCATGGTAAGGCCCAATTTCGCAAACGGTTAAATCGGAGTCAAAAAAATCCTGATCGGCTTGAATCATGAGCCCATGTCTTTCTTGGTGTGAGCGCTTAACGAAGTGCTCCGCGCGTGAGGATCCCCACTTGAGCTGAAGTCGGACTCATTTGGGTCCTGAGGATTCGGCTCTGGCTTGAGCTTCGCCCTGCGATGAGGGATTCCATAGACTTCCTGGGGAAAAACATACTCTTTTCTCATAGGAAATCCCACCCAACCCTCAGGGAGAATTTGACGCCTCACTCCGATCTCTTTTTGTGTGAAGTCGCTCCGAAACGCGATTCCAAAGAGCTCTTCTGCTTCCTGCTCCCAAGGCTCAGCCATTGGCCAGATAGCGCGAGTCGAGCAGAGAACTACTTTTTTTAAAGGAGATTCGGGTACGACCGATCCTCGGAGCACCAATTGATCCTTTGAGCGTGTGGATCTGAGAAAATAGTTCACCACCAAGGCTTGATCGACTTGCACGACTGAGAGATTCTCAAGCCAATCCAAAAAGTGGGGCTCCGTTGTTTTTAAAAACTGAGCAATCGTGTGGATCGAGTTCAACTCAATCCATAGCGAGGGGATTTCGGTTCGACCAAAGGCTTGAGAGTCGAGAACCACGCCGGGCAGGGCTTTATTCAAAGTCTTTAAAAGAAGCGTCTTGTCCACTGATTTTTTCCTGTAAAGCAATCAAACCGTTCATAATGGCCTCAGGTCGAGGCGGACATCCCGGGACATACACATCCACAGGAATCACTTGATCCACTCCTGCGACCACGGAGTAACTGTATTTGGGCGAAAAAGGCCCACCACAATTCGCACATGCGCCAACTGCTAAGACATACTTAGGGGAGAGCATGGAATCATACAGAGTTTTCAAGTAAGGAGCCGCTTTATAAGAGACCATACCACAGACGATGAGCAGATCTGCCTGCCTGGGGTCCACTTGAGGCACGCACCCAAATCGCTCTAAGTCGTAACGTCCTCCCATGGAATCTAAGACCTCATCGGCGCAGCACCCACTTCCTGTGGAGATGTACCAAATGGACTTGGATCGGGCCCAACTTAAAAACTTGCCGACAGTCGATAAATAAAAAGATCCCATAAGGTCAGACCGTTAGTGAGCCTTTCTCTCCTGAGAGTCCAGAGGTGAATCTCCTAAGGGATCGGCCGAAAAATCCGACAAAGGATCTGAGTGATAAGTCTTTAACCAAGCCATATCCCCTTTTCTCACAGAATAGAGCAACCCTAAAACAGTAAATCCAGCAATCGTCACAATCGCGGTGAGACCCTTGATTAAATCCTCGGGATGATTGGTTTGCAGAGTCATCACGCAGGGGATGAGTTCTAAGGCGAGCGTGATGAGTACCAAAGCGGCGTTGGCTGCCAAAAAAAAGCGAACGTTCATCCTTTGGCCCAACACGGTTTGGTTAATCGCCACTTTCTTCAGCTCCGAGCTCACCGCAACCTGAGGCTTTTTACGAGGGATAAAGGCCAGAGAGAGCACGCCTAAGACCAAGGGAATCCCTAAGGATAAAACCGCAGATAGGAACACCACGTAATACGAACCCCAGCTGCTTGTCATGCCTGTCATGATGGTCTTCTCCAAAGATTGTGAAAAGGTTACTGAAGTTGAAAAACCGTGTCAAGCTCAGTAGATTGCCAAGGATGAATTCCACTTCTTCTTTGGCCGCGATGATTGAATCCGCCCTTCACTCAAAAACCAGCTCAGGGATTCGAATTCTGGGCTCCAATGCACCGGCACAGGCTTTTTTTGTAGCTCACTATGCACAAGCTCTCACCCAAAAAACTCACCTCCGACCTCAAAACTCCCCTGCCTGTCTTGTTGTTCTGTGCGCCACTTCGGATCAACTCGAAGAGTTCACCTCGAATTTTCAAACCCTCGCTCAAGCGGTGAGCTCTGAGCCGCCTCTTCTTCGTTCCTTTCCCACTTGGGAGAAATCCCCTTATGGATCCATTGCTCTATCCCTTCAGTCACGCTTGATCCGGCTTGCAACTCTCCACAGCCTCCTCCATTCCACTCAGCCACAGATCATTGCAACCACTTGGGCTGCCGCCTGCCAGAGTACGCTACCTAGGGACCTGTTTGTTCAGCACACCCTCGCTCTCTCTTGTGGCGCAAGCCTCACGCGCGAAGCTCTCGTCACTCAGCTGGGCGCCGCAGGCTACCTTCGGGTCGATCCGGTGGAGGACCCAGGCACCTTTTGTATTCGAGGAGATATCCTCGATGTGTTTTCAGTCGACCGAGAAAAACCCCTACGCATCGAGCTCTTTGATGATGTGGTGGATCGCATTCGAGAGTTTGATCCTGCCACCCAAAGAACACTCCCTAGCTCCAAACCCCTGGAATCCGTCTTCATTCCACCTGCTCGTGAAGTCCTCATTCACTCTCAAAACTCCGATTTCCTAAGGGAGAAGATTAAACAGCGAGCAGATGATCAAGGGATCCCGAGACTGGCACGGGATCCGATCTTAGACTCGATTAAAAGCGGGATCTATCCTGAAAAAAGTGACGGCTGGGCCCCTTTTGCTTATGAAAAACCAGGTCGCCTTTGGGACTACTTAAGCGATTCTTTTGAGCTCATGGTGAGTGATCCATGGTCTTGCCAAGAGGAGTGGGTGAAGTTCATCGAAGCTCAGGAAGGACTTGCAAAAAAAGCTCTGGAGAAAAAGATCATCCTTCCTCAGGTCTCCGAACTCTTTCATGACTCCGGTGATTGGGAGAAGCTCACTTCGACCCACACTCGCATTTCCTTTGAATCGTTGGACCTCCTTCAATCTGAATGCAAAACTCAAAAAGCTCAAGAACCTGGGCTCCGCATGAACCTCAAACCCCTGCTTCAGACCTTGAGATCCTCCCTAAGCCCCCACTCTCACACCGACTCTGCATCTCTTGAGCCGATTCCCCCTCCAGCGCCGTCTTTCTCTGACTCTTCTCAGCCCCCTTCCTGGGACACCCTAGAGCCGTGCTTCAGAGCCTGGCTAAAAGATGGCTACCAAATCCTACTGACGGCCCCAACCGAAAGCCAACTGCAGCGCATTCGATACCTCTTAGAACAGAGGAACTTAAGTTGCGTCACTCAGCAGCCCGCCTCGCCGGGTCAAATCACTTTACTCCCAGGCCTCTTAAGCGAGAGCGTTCATTGGCCCGAGGAAAAGCTTGCCGTCATCACCGAAAGCGATCTTTTAGGCACGCGCAGACCCAAAAAAACACCGCATCGCTCCTCCTCAAAAAACCCATCTCCAAGCCAATCCTGGAACTCAATTCAGGCCCTCTCTGATTTGAACTTAGGAGACCGCGTCGTGCACGTGGAGCACGGAGTGGGGTGTTACCAAGGCATCTGTCGGCTTCACCTCCAAGGCGCGCTCAGTGATTTTCTTCTCTTAGAGTATGCCAATCAGGATCGCCTCTACATCCCGATTTACCGCCTCAACGCCATTCAAAAGTACGTGGGAGCAGGTGACAGCGCTCCCTTAGACCAACTGGGCTCAGCGCGGTTTAAAAAGATAAAAGACCAAGTCAAAGAGGAGGTAAAGAAGCTCGCCTTCAGCCTCATTGATCTTTACGCAAAACGAAAACTTCAAAAAGGCATCATCTTTCCGCCAAATGACCGTGAATTAAGGGAGTTTGAAGCTCAATTTCCTTATGATGAGACCCCGGATCAACTCCAAGCCATCCAAGACGTGATGAACGATCTGGAGTCAGGGCAAGTGATGGACCGCTTAGTTTGTGGGGATGTGGGCTATGGAAAAACGGAAGTGGGAATCCGGGCTGCTTTTAAGGCGGTTTCTGCAGGCAAGCAAGTGGCCGTCTTAGTACCCACCACCATCCTTGCGCAACAACATCAGATCTCATTCCAAGAACGAATGAAGGACTACCCGATTCTGATTGAATCCCTCTGTCGCTTTCGCTCGAAGAAAGAGCAAAAGACGATCTTAGAGGCGGTCAGTCTAGGGAAAATTGATATCGTCATTGGAACCCACCGACTCCTCTCCCAAGACGTTCAATTTCAGGACTTAGGGCTGATCATCGTCGATGAAGAGCACCGTTTTGGAGTGGAGCACAAAGAGAGGCTGAAAACCCTCAAGCTCAACACGCATGTGCTCACGCTCACGGCCACTCCGATTCCTAGAACCCTCCACATGGCGCTCTCCGGAATTCGAGAAATTAGCCTGATCAAAACCCCTCCTGTCAATCGACTTCCTATTCACACCTATGTGTCGCAGTGGGATGAAAATGTGATTCGCAATGCGATTGAGTTTGAACTCTCACGCGGAGGCCAGGTGTTTTACCTCCATAACCGAGTACAGACGATTCAAAAGACTGCTCGAAGAATTCACGAGCTTGTGCCGCAAGCGAAGATCTCCGTTGCTCATGGGCAAATGAATGAATCGGAGCTTGAAAAAACAATGTTTGAATTTTACGAGAAAAAATCAAACGTCTTAGTTTGCACCACGCTCATTGAATCCGGCATTGATCTTCCCTCAGCCAACACGATTCTCATTGAACGGGCAGATCAGCTGGGTTTAGCCCAACTCTATCAAATCCGGGGTCGCGTGGGTCGAAGCCAACAACGAGCCTATGCCTACTTGCTCATCCCGGAACAAGGAGCCATTTCCGAGGACGCGATCAAAAGACTGGAAGTGATTCAAAAATTCATTGAACTCGGTAGCGGATTTCAAGTGGCCTCCCATGACTTGGAGATCCGAGGTGGTGGCGACCTTCTTGGAGCTCAGCAATCGGGGAATATTAATGCCGTGGGCTTTGATCTGTATACTGAGCTTTTAGAAGAAGCCATCCAAGAAATCAAAGGTCAGCCCGAGGAGTCACACTCAAGCCTTGATCCTGAGATTAAGACCCCGTTTCCCTGCTATTTGTCCGAGGAGTATGTGCCTGACATTCATAGCCGACTCTCCCTTTACCGGAGACTTTCAGCTTTCAATACCGAGCAGCCTTTAGAGGATTTAGAGCAAGAGCTCCGCGAGCGCTTCGGATCCCCTCCTCCTGAGGCTCAAAACCTCCTTTGGCTAATTCGAATCAAAATACTACTAAAAAAGACCGGTATCGAGGCCCTCACCGTAGGGCCTGAGAAAATCTCGCTCACCCCGGGAAAACAAAACACATTTAATCCCACAAGAATCATCGCTATGGTTTCAGCCTATCCTCATGAATACCAACTCCTGCCCGACTCTCGACTGATCGCCAAAATGCCAACACCCAGTTTACGAGATCTGTTCTTTCAGCTCGAAACTTGTTTTAAAAAATTCATTTGAGTGATTCTCTTGTGTGCGTTTAGAATGGTTGCCAATCAGTTTGCTCACTGATAAAATCAAACTATTATCAAGCTATCAATTTTAAAAAATCAGTTTTTTAAGGGAGGGGTCGTCATGAGGAAGATAAATTTTCCTAAAACTTCGAAGTTTTTAATGATGTCAGTTGGATTCTCACTCATGGGATACTCCACTGCCCAAGCTTCAACCGAACTTGCGAAAATCAATGGAACGACCATCACCTTAGAAGAGTTCAATAAGCGATATAAAGACAATTTAAAATTCTTCCAGCTCAAAGCCCCCACGAAGAAAAATGTCCTAGAAGACCTGATCAAAAGAGAATTGGGAATTCAGGAAGCCAAGACCATGGGGCTAGATAAAGACCCCGAGATTCGAGATCGCATGGATACATTATTATTCCATGCACTTTTAGAGAAAAAGCTCACCGCTGAGTTTGAGAAAATCCACATCTCCGACGAGCAAGCTAAACGCTTTTATGAGAGGAATCCAGAAATCCGCACCAGTCATATTTTTGTCGCTCTGAGACCTGATGCTTCTGCTTCGGATCAGAAAGCCGCACTTGAGAAGATCACCAAGATTTACCAAGACCAACACATTGCTGATGGAAAAGCGATTTTCTCAGAAGTGGCCCAACAGTTCTCCGAAGGCCCTTCGGCACCCATGGGTGGTGACATGGACTATCAAACCCGTGACCGCCTAGACCCTGCCTACTATGAGGCAGCTTTAAAGCTCAAATCCCCAGGCAAAGTCAGTGGGATCGTAAGAACCTTATTTGGTTACCACATCATTAAACTCACGGCCATTCGCCCTTGGGATGACACCGACAAACTGCAAGTCAAAAGAATGGCCTTTGAAGAAGAAAAAGGTAAAATCTTTGAAAAATACATGGGCGAACTCCGCTCGGCAGCTAAGGTTTCCGTCCGCTCGGATTTGATTAAGGATTAAAGAACCGTTTGGAGAAGGGCCGACCCCCACTTCTTGATTGAGCCTAATCCCAGGATGTGCGAAATCTAGGGAATGCGCAGACTCCTTTTGGGTTGGCCCTCCGTTTTTCTCATGCTTTGGAATGCTCCTGTTTGGGGAGCCCCGATTCTTCTGGATCGCCTTGAGGCCTCCGTTCACTCATCCCTGATTTATCAATCTGACTTAAACCAGTTTAGAAAGCTCACTCAAATCCGCGCGCAACTCGATCCTTTATTTGCAGGGACTGCATTAGCCCAAAAAGGAGCGCAAGCTCAGGACTCTGAAATCATCTCTTTTTTAATCGACGAGAAGCTCATTCGATTACAATTTCCCGTCAGCGACTCGGAAGTGGAACAAGAGATCAACTCCATTCAAGCGGCTAATCATTTGAGTCGAACCGCCTTAAAGGAAGCCATTGCAGAGCAAGGGTTTGATTTTAAAGACTACTTTGAGCTCATTCGGACTGGAGCGAGCAAACGAAACCTCATTGAGCGAGAGATTCGACCTAAGTTGGCCATTTCTGAGGCCGACATCAAAAACTACTACTACAGCCACTACCGAAGCACCCAAGGAGGGCATCGGTCCTACCATTTGCAGATCATCTCCATTCCGATTCAGAATTATAAAACAGTAAAAGATGCCTCAGAAGTGGCCAAACGCACGCTTCACGAGCTAAAGACCTCAGCCGAGTCCTTTGAAGAAGTGGCCAAACGCGTGAGTGATGACCCCTCTGCAGCCTCAGGAGGAGATTTGGGCAGCATCGCAGAGGAGCATCTTTCCTCCACTTTCAGTCCCGTTAAAAAAATGCAGATTGGAGAAATCAGCCCGGTATTAGGCGGTACCGAGTTGGGCCGGTTTCTCATCTTAAAGCTCGTGAACATCGAGTCCAACGAGAACCATCGACTCAATGAGCTGAAAGACGAAATCCGGGCACAGCTCACTCAACAGCAGTTTGCTCACCAGATTCAGCTTTGGCTTGAGCGAAAAAAGCAATCTGCCTTTATTCATCGAGCCGGAGAACCCTCCGTCAAAGTGGAAGCATCAAAAAGTTCGGAATGATCCCAACACTAAAAAGGAAAGACCTCTATGACGATTCAAATCAACCCAGCCATTTTTCGGGAATATGACATTCGCGGCATTGCAGGCCGAGATCTTGATGCCTCTTTTGCTCGGCTTTTAGGATTTGCCTACGCTCACATCGTCAAAAGTCGCCCCACTCAAGAGGGTCGAAAACAGCCGATGATTTCCGTCGGTTGGGATTGCAGGCTGACGAGTGAAAGCTACTCGCAGGAATTGATCCAGGGGTTGATTGCAGGAGGGGTTCAAGTGACCCGCCTGGGAGTATGCCCCAGTCCTTTGACTTACTTCAGCATTTTCTCCCTCAATTTGGACGGAGGGATTATGATCACCGGCTCCCATAATCCGGCTGATTACAACGGCTTTAAAATTTTAGTCGGCAAAGATACGATTCACGGAAAGCAAATTCAAGAGCTGCGTGGGCTCATGGAAAAGCTGGCCCCCCAACTCGAGAAACTCAATCTTGCTGAAACCCTCAAACGCCTTGGGTCCGAAGTCGTCGACTATGCCATCATCCCCAAGTACATTCGGCACCTCACTCACTTAGCACGTCCCTTAAAGCGCAAAAGGATTGTTGTGGATGCAGGAAACGGAACGGCAAGCACGGTTGCTCCCGAGCTCTTTGAGGCCTTAGGAGCCGAAGTGATTCCCTTATTTTGTGAGCTCGATGGTCGATTCCCCAACCACCATCCTGATCCCACGGTTCCTGCCAACTTAAAGCACCTCATTGAGAAAGTGCTTCAAACGAAGGCTGATTTTGGTTTGGCTTTTGATGGGGACTCTGACCGCTTGGGCTTAGTCGACGAAAAAGGTCGAATTTTATTCGGCGATGAGCAGATGATCCTCTTTTCTCGCTCGATTTTAGCTGAAATGCCGGGGGCAACCATCATCTCTGAGGTGAAATCCAGCTATCGCCTTTATGACGAAATTGCCAAAAAAGGGGGCAAGCCCATCATGTGGAAGACGGGCCACTCACTCATTAAATCCAAGATGAAGGAAACCCATGCGGCGCTAGCAGGCGAAATGTCCGGACACATGTTCTTTGCAGATCGCTACTTTGGATTTGATGATGCCATTTACGCAGGCCTGAGAGTCTATGAGATTGCATCGGCTCATTCGGGCCCTCTGTCGAGCTTACTTCAGGACTTACCTGTTTCTGTAAGCACGCCTGAGATTCGCGTCAACTGCGAGGAAGAAAAGAAGTTTCAGCTCGTGGAGGAAACCAAAAAGCGATTGGGAACTCAAAACAAGATCACGGATATTGACGGAGTACGTGTGGATTTTGGAGACGCCTGGGGACTGGTGAGGGCCTCCAACACTCAACCGGTTTTAGTTCTCCGCTTTGAAGCTCCAAACTCGCCTCGGCTCAAAGAAGTGCGCACCTTTGTGGAATCAGCCCTTCATGCCGCCGCCCAATGCATTGGGCACCCTCAAATTGAAATCTCCGATGGAGAAACACCGCATTGATGACTCAACGAAAAAACTCGGCTCCTCCGACCATTGCCCATGACGAAGCCATCATTGTTCGAGGGGCTAAAGTTCATAACTTAAAAAACGTCAGTGCCGTTTTGCCGCGAGACAAACTCACGGTGATCACTGGCCCTTCAGGCTCAGGAAAATCATCGCTGGCTTTTGATACGATCTATGCCGAAGGTCAAAGAAGGTACGTTGAAAGCTTGTCGGCCTACGCCCGGCAATTCCTCGAACAACTGGGCAAGCCCGAGGTCGAGTCCATCTCAGGATTAAGCCCCACAATCTCCATTGAGCAGCGCACGACCAGCTATAACCCGAGATCCACTGTCGGAACCGTAACTGAAGTCTATGACTACTTACGACTTTTGTACTCTCGAATTGCAAAGCCCATCTGTTTAGGGTGTAAAAAGCCGATTTCCTCACAGTCCCCCCAACAGATCTTGGACTTCCTCTTGTCGTTTCCCGAAGGAACCCAGCTTGCGCTCCTTGCGCCGATGGTTCGCGGAAGAAAAGGAGAGCACCAAAAGGAACTGGAGCAACTGCGACAAAAGGGCTTCGTGCGCGTCCGAATTGACGGGGCGACTTTTGATCTCTCTGAAGAGATCCATTTAGATAAGAACAAAAAGCACGACATCTCCGTCTATGTGGATCGCGTCGTCATCAAGGCTGATCCCGGACCACTGGCCACACGCATCAGCGATTCTGTGGAGCTCGCCTTAAAACTCGGTGAGGGTCTCATGATCGTCGAAGCGAATGAGAAGGGGAAGGTTCAAGAAACCCTTCTTTCTGAAAAGTTCGCTTGCCCAGATTGCCTCATCAGCTACCCTGAGCCCGAGCCCCGGACGTTTTCTTTCAATAGCCCCATGGGAGCCTGTCCCCACTGTGATGGACTAGGAACGGATCCCGGGCTTCAATCCAGTTCAGAGGACGCCTCAACACTCACTCCCTCAGGAGAAGAGGTCTTAGCGCCCGAAGTGAGTGCTGAGAAAACACCTTGCTCGGAGTGCTTGGGAACGAGGCTCAGAAAAGAAAGCTTGCACTATTTTCTTCACGAAAAAAACATCGCTCAGGTGTGTCAAATCCCACTGGAGCAAGCCTTAGACTTTTTTCAAAACCTCCCACTCGCCGACCGTGAGAGACGAATCGCCGAGCGCGTTTTAAATGAGATCACTCAGCGCTTAAAGTTTTTAAACAACGTAGGCGTAGGCTACTTAAGCCTAGCGCGATCGGCTCAAACCCTCTCAGGTGGAGAAGCTCAGAGGATTCGGCTTGCAACCCAGATTGGAAGCTCGCTCGTGGGTGTGATTTACGTCTTGGATGAGCCCAGCATTGGACTTCATCAGCGCGATAATCAAAAATTGATTCAAACCCTATTTCACCTTCGAGACCTAGGAAACACGGTCCTGGTGGTGGAGCACGACCAAGAAACCATGGAATGCGCCGATTGGATCTTGGACCTAGGACCTGGAGCAGGAACGGAGGGTGGAAACCTCGTTGCGGCTGGGACTTTAAAGGACATCCTGCAGTCGAAAAAAAGTCTCACTGGTGCCTACCTCCGAAACGAGCTCGCCATTGAAGTGCCCAAGCAAAGGCGAAAACCCAATCCAGCTCGGACATTAAAAATCCAGCAGGCCTCTCAGAACAATCTAAAAAACGTCTCTGTTGAGATTCCCTTAGGGCTTTTTGTCTGTGTGACAGGTGTATCCGGAAGCG
>JBMSSC010000020.1:0-28776 GCA_049424145.1 Bdellovibrionia bacterium | reverse complement strand
CGTAAATCCAGTAGCCAATCGGGGGATCTGTCCAAAGAACTCGTGCTAAGTACATTTCATTTCATCAAGAGTAGCGCCTTTGGGCTTAATAATAAGATGCGTGTTTTTTAAAGAATAGAACTGCTTGTCATCGACTGCGGCAACTAGAGAGTCGCCAGTTTGCCTAATAATTATTTTTGGTGAAGCAAGGAAGATGCTCTCGTCTCTGAGCTGGTACTTATACTTTTCCGCCAGATCCTGATCATACTCGATGTAGTAATCAGCCCAGTCAATATAACCTCTAAATATGTGACTTCCCCGTATAAGCGGCTTACAGTTGCGATTTTCCTTCTTACTTTTAATGAGCGCCTCGCCATTTGTCATGATGCCAGACTTAACAGTAAATTTGTCTGCAAGTTTGCAACTGCACTTCGATACAATTTTGTCCATGATCTTCTTGTCTGATGCAGTACTTCCGACATTAAAATGTATCAGCCCATCACTGGATACAAATTCACTCAACATCCTTTGCTCACACATCGTCTCAGAGCAATGTTCTGTTGATATATAGTCTCCAAAGGTTCGAAGCGTGTACTCGGATTTAGGCTTCGTCTTGACAGCCACGAGTATACTGGATTCAACTGTGGCATCCTTAAATACTTTCGCTTTGATTAGTCCCAACAAGTCGATTTGATAATTCGAAACTATAAAGGACCGAACGCTCTGGAACATTGGCATAACCAAATAGGTACTTGGCAATATGGCTCCAAGTCTACCCCCATCAGCCAACAGCTCCTGCGCTCGCTCAATAAAGAGAGTATAGGTGTCAACTTCTTTTCCGATTGTTGAAAATCGTTCCCGTGCCCACCTCTCTTGCTCCTTCGTTAAACATCGACCCCAGGGTGGGTTTGACGTGATTGCAGAAAACCCCTTACTCTTCCCAGAGAACACCGAAGAAAACTCGTTGCTGTAGGAAAAATATGAGGTGGTCATTTTTCTGTCATCAATAAATGAGTCACCGATCTTGAGTTGATCGTCCAAACGTTCGAGCTTGATGCCGTTATATGCCGTTTCAAGCCAAAGACTCATCTTCGCAAGTTTCACTGCCCGTGGATTAATATCCACGCCGTATATCGAGCTGTGAAGAAAATCTCGTTTAATTGCCGGTCTAAAGAGCTTTAGATCATCAAGGCGTTCGTCCTCTTTTTTGGCGATGTATTGATCCGTCAAATAATTCAATACGCCATTCAAAAAGTGTCCGGAACCCATAGCGGGATCGCAAATATTCAGAGTTTTTAAGTCATCCGCCTTTTTTCCACGAATCAGTGGTTCAAGAGTCTCCTTGATAATATATTGAACGACGTTATCAGGCGTGTAGAACGAGCCCGTATCCTTACGGTTGCTGTTGTTTGGCGTGAAAAAAAGATCCCCACGACGTACTGTGGGTATACCCATATCCTTAACTTTATTACTTTCAATGTTTGCTGGCTTCCACTGTCTATCCACAAAAGCCATGTCTTCTTCAGCTTTCATGAGCGCATATTCAAGAAAGCTTTCGTAGATGGACCCAAGCTGTCGGGGCGTGAAGTAATTGTATGGAATTTGTTGAAACGTTCCCTTTGTTGTTCCCTCGATGTAGCATAGATTGAAGAGCAACTTTAACATTTCACTGTTATTGAGTTTGTGCGCCTTAGCGAACTTCCATTCGTCTTTTGAAAAAACGGTTTCTTTGAATCCAGCAATTTTGAAGTCGTGGCTACCATCATAAATGACCTTGTAAAGGTTAATCAGACGGTCGTAAATTTCAGTGCCGTTGGCAGAGAATTTGCCGTACTGAGAATCTTTACCGCTATTGAAATTCTTCTCCATATACTTAACGTTCAACTCATCACTTACTTTTGGATTGTAGGAGTATGGCAGAGCGGGGTCCGCAAAATGATTTACGATTTCGCTTAGCGATATCTTGAGATACTCCATGTTTTTGAGCGATAGGATATCCCGAACTTCACACGAGCGTATAAACAGAATGTTAAAAATGTGACTTTCTGCCACGTCTCGTATTATTGCTAAATCTTCTGGCGACCTGGCGCACGCTGTACGATTAAAACCGTTACAAGTTATGCTCATGGCAGATATAAAACGCTTCTTTAAGTCCTCTTCTATTTGAGATGCGTATTTCTTATTGAACTCCAGTACGTCTGAAATTAGGGAGATTCCTTTCTCAGGATAGAAGGATTCCTTTGAAAAAAAGAAATAGAAATACTTGGCGGCATCAGTAAAGAGCTGTCTGCTTTTGCCTTCATGTATCTTAAGTGCAAGTTCCCTTAGCTGCCCAAGATCAAACTGGTAGGTCCGATACTGCCCAGATCCTTCTGACAGGTTCTTATGAAGCAGTCTCCATACCTTACCATCAGTAAGAATTCCAAAATCCTTATCTAAGATACGAATGTATTTTAGGAGCTGTTCTTCAGGCTCTCGACACCTTACGTCATCATTGTCGTGGTCATTTCGCTTTTTGTCTGGTCCCTTTTCGGTTCCATACTCTTCGAGGCGATTCCAGTATTTTGCTTCTACAACCATTCGAACCAGTTTGTGTGCCTGGTTAATGTCTCCTGAGACGTTCTTGGAAGATGCGATAGCTTTCTTCTCTCCGATGTAATCCACATAAAGAAGATCTGGACGATAGGTTCGTTTCTTTCCATCGTCGCCTTCTTCTGTAAAAGAAACTTGTTCCATGTAGGGATTCTGATCGTCGCTCTCACAAGTGCTGTGCCACCCTAAGAGCTTCATGATCTTTACGATCCAGTTGTTGATAGTTTCGGTTTCGCTCCAAGAGTCAAACTTCTCTTCATCCAGGCGTTGGCACAGGTCTAGGAACTTTTCAGTGAAGGTCTTAAATGGACCGTACTCGTCATTTTCCCACTGCTTGTATTTTTGAGGGACATCGACTCGGAGGTAGTTCTCATTGAAGAGGGCACCACCCCAGAAAAGCTGCGGACCCTTCTCTTGAGAAGAGACTGGCTTCTCTTCAAATAGTTTTCCTTGGTCCTTATGTGCGGTGGCTCGTGCCTTTGCCATGGTTGCTCCTCTCCGTTACTTTGCTTCTTTAAGTTGGTCGATTTGACGGAGATAGCCGTTTTCGTAGATCGTGAATTTCACGATGGCATCTTGAGCTAACTTCATTTTCTCTCGTTCAGACTTGATGGCGGTGTGGTGGAAGTAGAGATTGTTACCGGCTTCATCTAAGACCATGCCTTCACCGGCGAGGTCGTCGAACCAAAGAACTTTCCCTTTTTTCCAGCTAGAAGATGTAGCTGACATAATTGCCTCCATGCTCAGACATGCGAACACGTCGATGTGTTCAATGAACTCATCGAAACATGGGGCTATTAACTTTAAGGAATTTAGCGACTTAGAGTGCTTTTTTGCTGCTGCATCGAGGCAAAACTAGGCAACTTTTTCCCAACGGGTCCTCTCGCTCAATATATTGGTTATGGTGTTTACGGATTCACGTCTTCGCCAAGTCGGTGACGATAGCCCGATAAAGAGGCTTTGCGCACACGCAACCATCCAGAACTACTGAGATCTCTTGGTAAATTGTCTCAAATTTGTTGCCGCATGCACCGATAGGCTCTTGGAATCATTACCAGGCTATTGGCTTGTCCTGAATGTGAAGTACCAGCAGGGCGGAAACTGTGAGGGTGTGCGTGCGATTTACATGGATTGGGTTTTTTGAAGAAATGCTTGCCGTGGTTTGCAGGGACTACGATTCAAAGTCTCTTGCTCAACTTGCGCATGAGCTATTTCCGTCTGCGCCACTCAAGGATCAATACAAGGATGGCACCTCATCGCCAGTAAAGGAATTCGACCCGCTTACATTTATTGGTTACTTCAATAGGGCACTGACTGACGATAAGAGAATCGCTCTCTGTGAACTCGCAAAAGAGAAGCTAAAACTAAAGGCAGATGTTCCATCAGATTTTACTGGAATTCCAATCATCAATAATCAGGCAAGTTGGTTTTTTCCATATGCAAAAAATAGAACTGATGACGTATTTCTGAGACTGTGGGCATTCGCAAAAGCCCTTAACACCGACAGCATCAATGAACATATTTTCTCAGACGCCCTCAATGTAAATGGTGTTGGGATCGCCAAACTCACTCAGCTCTGCTTTTTCTGCAAATCCAGTAAGTATCTCCCTCTCGACAAAAACACGACTGAATACCTGAAGAATAATGGACTCGAAAAAGAAGTAACTGATGTACGCAAGTCTGAAAAATGGTCTGCATATACAAAACTTCTCACAGCAATTGGTGAAAAGTTTCCAGGAAAGCCTTTTGCCGAAATAAGTGCAGGAGCTTTCTCGATGGCTCATTACTGGGTATTAGGAGCGACCTGGGGCAAGGATGAAGATAAGGCTGCTGAGTTTATAAAGAATGGGGAATGGGTTAACGGGTTTTCTGTCGAATCCGGAGACAAGTCGATTGAGAAGGTCAAAAGAATTGACGTAGGAGACTGGGTAGCAATCAAAAGTGCATTCACAAAGCAAAAGAAGATCTCATGCATCCGAGTTAAAGCCGTTGGACAGGTCACAGAAAATACTGGTGATGGACGGCATTTGAAAGTCAATTGGGTATTTACAGGACCAGCCTTTGACGTTGACGGCGCTGCATACATGCGAACCGTTCATAATGTAGACGACCCAGTGGATAGAAAACTCATTTTTGAAAACGGATATAAATCCTCCCAAAAGGAAACCAAGTCAGACGCTACCCCCAGGGAGTCAAGTTCTGAACTATCAGATCTACCCAAGAATCTAATTCTTTATGGTCCCCCAGGCGTAGGCAAAACGCATAAGATCCTTGGACTCCGAAAAATGTTTACATCTAGTTCCAACGTACAGGACTCAACCCGTATAGCGAACTGGATTTCTGAGATGCCCTGGTGGAAAGTTGTTGTAGCTGTAATGATTGACCTTAACCGCACCGTAAGCGTGGCGGAAATCGAGGCTCATCCATTTCTACAAGCCAAGATCAAACAAAGTAGCAACAAAACTCCAAAAAATACGATCTGGGCATGGCTCCAAACGCACACTGTAGAGTCCTCCAAAACCGTTAAGTTTCAGAAGCGCATTGAACCGCTGGTCTTTGACAAGAACGAAGAGTCACAATGGTTCCTGACCGGTGATTGGGAGGAGTCGTTTTTCTTCCTTAAGGACGAGATTAAGAAACTAAAGTCTGGAGCCTCAGACGAAGTACGTCGTTACGACGTTGTCACATTTCATCAAAGCTATTCCTACGAAGATTTTATCGAGGGCATACGCCCAAAAACAGATGAGGCTACTGACTCGATCAGCTATGAAATTGAGGGTGGGGTTTTTAAGCGAATCTGCGAAAAAGCCAAGGGCGACCCAGAAAACGATTACGCACTCTTTATCGACGAAATCAATCGTGGGAACATCGCCAAGATTTTTGGCGAGATAATCACGCTCATAGAAGAAGATAAGCGAGCTGGTGCCTCAAACCATACCACTGTTACCCTGCCGTATTCTAAGACTGAATTTTGCATTCCTCAGAATCTATACATCATTGGAACAATGAACTCAGTAGATCGCTCTATTGCATTGCTCGACATGGCTCTTCGTAGGCGTTTTCGATTTCAACGCATCTGTCCCGACCCTGAGTTAGTTGTGGCTGAAGTGGAAGGAATTAACTTTCGAGCCATTTTCAATGAGCTGAATGACCGCATTTCAGTGATTATGGGAGAAGATTATCAACTCGGACATAGCTATTTCATGCATGACAAGATCGAAACACTAGCAGCACTGAAGTCAGTCTGGTTTGAAAACATAGTTCCGCTTTTTCAAGAGTACTTCTTTGACGACTGGGAGAAAATCCAGATTTTGATACCGTCGTTTGTTCAAACCGTCGAGATTAAGGGTCTTGAGAATCTCGGATTAATAAACACAAAGAAGTATGGATTTGTATCATCCCAAATGTCCGAAGATGACTTTGCCAAAAGGCTGAACGAGCTGGCGACGTTCCTTAAAACTGCATGAAGCCTAAGTTGAGTTTTTTCGAATACAGTGGATTTGAAAGCGACTCTGGTAGAGTCACTGATTCTATCCTGGAGTCTGGATTCAACTCGGCTGAACTCAAATACCTGGATTGGTTTTCTAAAACTAGGTCGCCTAATTCGCCCGTATTTCAAATCACTCAAAGCTCCATTCGTGCTCAGCAATACGTTGGATCTATCCGGCTTGGCGGGAAGGAAATCGAAATTTTGCCAAAGCTTCTCCGCTCACAGGATAGCGAAGAAAAAACACTGCTTCTTCAAAACCTGCTTGTGATGCTAGAGTATGTTAATCAAATTGACGGTCTCGATGCAGGTGTATTTAAACTAAGCCAACAGACCGGCAGTTTCTTTGAAATATACATCTATATTTTTGCCAAACGGCTTCTCAGGCTGCTTCAACGAGGTCCTGCCAGAGCCTACGTTCTTCAGGCAGACAATTTGAGCTGCCTCAAGGGTAAGATAAACTTCACTGAAGATATCCGAAAAAATGCCCTGAATCGGTCACGAGTATTCTGCGAGTTTGACGAGTTCACGCTGGATAATATTTATAATCAGACATTCAAATATCTCGCAAACACGCTTGTTCATGTGTCCCGTTTATCCGAAACCAAAAAACTTCTCGCAAGGGCTGTTTCTCTGCTTTCTGAAGCCAAGGATCGCTCTGTCTCGTATGATGACGTAAAACACTTGCAAGTTACCGATAGGGCAAAGGAGCTAGGAGTGGTATTCCAGCTTGCAAAGATGTTCCTTCGCTATTTGCGAGCCGACCTGTTTGGTGGTCGATCTGAGGCAATCGCTTTATTGATCGACATGAATCAATTGTTCGAGGACTTTGTTTTTCAACTGCTAAACAAAAACAAGAAACGTCTCAATATTACTAAAGTCGATTTTCAGAAAGGGCGTCGCTTAGTTCGTGGGGTTCGAGACATTGGCGAAACAGAGTTCGATAACAAGACCATGTTCAATACCTATCAGGACATTGTAGTGGACTTTTCTTCTGGAAAGCGGCTTGTGATCGACACGAAGTATAAGCTCTTACAGCGAGAGCACAATGCGCACATGGGCATCTCAAATAATGATGTCTATCAAATCCTGACGTACCGTGAATTGAATGCGGATCTGAAAGACACCACAGTTGCTTTGTTTTACCCTGAATATTTAGACTCCATAAAAATGGAGTTTAAAGTGAACTCTGAAGCAGATATTCGATTTGCCGTTGCAACGATTAATTTTGGGGTAGATATGCGCAGTGATTTAAATGACATTGTTACAGAGGTTGAGCGAGTGTTTGATGGATTGGGGCTTAACAAATAGTCTATTGAAGTACTACTCATACTGTTTGCTAAGCAATGCTTCTAGGATCTTCGCCATCGCCAAGGTGTCCAGCTTGCAGTAATCCAGGAGGTTCTTATAAATGGTGTCCTTGTCCGGTGATCCCGTGGGCATCTGAACCATCTCAACATATTTCATCTGCGCCACATCACCTTTGCCAATAGGCATGCCTTCATAGGTCAAGCCTGGCACGAGCACGGGCAGGACCTTCTTGATGGATGACGAACCATGAAATTCAGGGTGGCAGTACCATCGTTTTGCAAAAGGCGTCTCAAGATCCCAGAGCCTGTCGATTATGCTTTGAAGTTTGGGCTGGAGGTCTGGTGCAATCGCCAGCAGGTCTTCAATGCGTCCCTTTTCAAAACTAGCGTGGTAGGCAATCACGCTTCCGGTGGAGCCGATGGCTTGGCACATTGCCTCCGCCAGGGCTAAACGTGGATCGGAGTTTTCTTTGTGCAGAAACTCGTAATGCTCAAGCTCAGCTCCAGGCTCACGCTGAACGTGCAGTGAATATTGAAAAGGTAGTTGCTCGTAGGAGCGGGTACCGTCGTAATTTGGCACCGCAAATCCTACGGTTTCAAAATCAAGAAACCACAGTGGGAAAACCAACTCAGAAAGGTGCTTAGAAATTTTCTTTTTCTCGATAGTGGGATTTCCTGACTTCTCCGTTTTGACCTGCACGAACTGAAGCTCAGTAAGCGCAAAGTCATCGGGAATCTCTTTGACTCGCTCAATTGCTTGATCCATCAACTCAAAACGCTTGGCATCAGTAATTCTTGTTAAGAAATGGATGGAGTCTGGAGCAACACCAAGCCAGCAGTATTTCTTGAACTCACACTGATAAGGATTTTTGCAAACAGAGCCAATTCTATGGGTTGGTTCCTGCTCTTCTTTGAGCGCCTTCCGAATAGATTTTAAGTAGGCTGGAATTTCTGCATATGCCTCTTCAATCTCAGTGTCTATTTGCTCGATGGTAAATAGCTTCTTAAGATTTACTTCACCCTTGCGAATGTACTCATTGTTCAGATGGACCAAGCAAGTGCGCTCAAGGTCATAACCGAGATTGTTCAAAACATATTTTTGAATGGCGGCGTCGTAGAGGTGATCCTTTTTGACTGAGGTGGTGCTCTTGACCTCAAACAGCTCCCAGCGCCCGTCCTTGTTTTTCGAAATGATATCCACCCTGATGAGTATGTCTTCAAACAGGAAGGCACCTTCGTAAAGAGTAGTCTTGCCAGCTTTTATTGCCGCTTCGGTATGCGCCAGCGCACCTTCGGGGTCGGTGTGGTCTTCGTCGATCAGCTCACCGGCAGGAACAAGGCTTTGCGCCAGCACGCCGACTTCGTGCCCTTGGGTGAAGATCGCCTCTTGAATGGGAGATGGCGGCTCCATCAAGTCTTTGCGGTAGTTATAAAGCCAGACCCTCTTGAGGCATTTACGACCTTTGCAATATTGCGATTTTGAGAGGCGGCGGGTTTTCATAATTTAGTCCGATCATTTTAATTGTATAACAAACGGCTAAATGAAGGAATCCTGGGCGCAGAGACGCAACGGTCTTCGCTCGATACATTCGATACATTCGATACATCGAGATTCGATACGTTTCGGCGGCAAAGCAGGGGACTCAATACGCAATCGCTACGACACCCGTGGTTTTGGGTGGTTTAGCGTGGTAATGCCAGCGAGCTAGAGTCACTTCTTCTTGCTAAGTTATTGTTTTTACTTGTTTGCTTGTTTTACTGCTGATGCTCCGAACGGAGCCTAAAAATGGCGGAGAGAGAGGGATTCGAACCCCCGGTAGGGTTACCCCTACAACGGTTTTCAAAACCGTCGCTTTCGACCACTCAGCCATCTCTCCAGACCAGATTTAGAAATTTCTTGGGATCCTTAGTCAAAACTCACTCAGTTCAAATGAGAATCTGAGACCAATGAGATGAGTCTGGGTTTTATTGATCCAAGTTGGAGCTTGAGCCCAGATTAAAACCGATCTTAGGCAGCTCAGTCAACTCCCAGTGGTATGACAAAAGTTGCCGAAATAGAACAAAAAAATGAAGGGTCAGTCTAAATCAGCTCGGTTTTTCTAGGTCTCTGAGGCCTTTTCAATCAGTGAAACACTCAGTCCCTCAGACGACCAGCTTTCTAAGACCCGGTAATTGACCCCATAAATTTTTAGTAGCCCTTGAGCATTCGGTTTTTGCTTGGGGGGGTTAAAGTCAAGATAAGCAACCCGTTTTTCTGCCCGAACCAGGGGTCCGTAAAAAGGACAGTAATTGGAATACAGAGGCTCCCAGATGAACTTTTCGTGACTTAAAAACGTCAGTCCATAAGCCAACCAATAATCGGCATACCCTCGGTGAATCCCTCGAGCTTGAAGCTGATCGAGAACGGCAAGTTCTCGTCTCCAGCCTTGTTCAGAATTTTTAAGGCTCATTTGCAGCGTGTGGACGTTATTGATGAGCAGGATTGAGCCCAGCGCTAGTGCGGCAAATCGAAGAAACGACTTGATCTCAATCCAGTAAACAATCCCAAGACTGAACACCAAGGCATAGTGCAACAGGAGGACTAAGGTGTATCGCGCTGACAAGGCATCAGTGACGGAAGAAGCAGAGCAAAAAATTGGCAAAACGACAGCGGGCAAAAGCAGGAGGGGACTAAACTTTCGGATGCTGGGAGCAGGTAGTCGTCCCGAGATGAAGTCCCGAACTCGATGGTAGGCATAGTAAAGACCCAAACCTAAAAAAAACAAAAGACCTACGCCTAAGGCTTGATGAGCTCCCCGAGTGAGATCCAAATTGAGAAAGCTTACGGTGCCCCAAAACGCATATTTCAGGCGCTCAAGAAAAATGACAACTCCGCCACGAAGAGCGGTTTTATGAGCGAGAGTGCCTTTTTGCACGTAAACGTAGTAATATTGGGGGGATTTTCCAATAAGATATCCGATTAAAGCCAGCCCAGATCCGAGGAGAATCGATTTTCGGTCCCGTTTCAAGCGAAGCCATAAGTCAATACCTGCGCCTAGGGCAAACAGGGCAACGCTAACGACCATCATCGTGGGTGAGCTGAAGCCAATTTTTTTTCCAAAAAAAAGAATGGATTGCTGATTGAGGAGAAAGAAGATCAACCCAAATAAAAAGTGAAGGCCGAAAACAATTGAGATCAATTGGACAGATTTGTATTTGAGTACCGTATCTTGTTTGAGGGAGGAGAGAGTTTTGAGGTGCCGAAAATAAGCCAGACTCACTTGTAAGGCAATGGCGGCAAGAAAAAAACCAATTTGCCCGTAAGTATAGGCTCCAAAGCCAGCGATGAGTCCAAAGAAGAACAAAGAGGTGGAGCTTTTCTGATCCAGTGCTTTTCGGTCGATGTAGAAATGCTGGAGGAGTGAGTCGCTTAAAAAACAAAGAAGAAGGCCAAAAAGAAAGGTCTCCGTGTAGTTGGGCTGCGTTCTCATGGCTAGGGCATAAAAACTGGGAGTGCTTAAAGCCAAAAAAAGGACGCTCAATAAAGCCACTGGGGTCTGAAAAAGTTGACGAATGTAGAGAAAAAATGCGGCAAAAACTCCGATGAGGCAGAGGGTATTAAAAAGATTCAGGATTTGAGGGGTGGTACCAAAAAGGGAGAAAGCCAGGGCCGTAGCATAAGCCTCTAAAAGAATCCCCTGGTAGCCGACGCTCCAAACAAAGATCGGCCGTTCCCCTCGTTCTAAGATGCTTCGAGACATGAGGCCAATCAGCGCTGAATCGGATGATAATCCGAATTGCCAATTGTGATAGAACGCTCCTATAGTCCATGAAACGGCAATGAGCACCCCGAGTTTGAGGAGGGTTTGAAGGGTCATCCACTTTTTCAAGCTGACAATCATGGGGAGAGAGGATAGCAGATCGCTATTAGAATGGGAGAAAATGTGAATTTATTGAAGCAAAAACCGCTCGTTTTGACTCCCGGAGACCCCATTGGCATTGGCCCTGAGATTACCTGGAAAGCCCTCCAGGCGGCTCACCTTCGGCAAAAAAAAATCCCCCTTCTTTGCGTTGGAGCAAGAAAACCCTTTGATGATCTCGGTGCTCCCATCGTCGAAGTCTCAGGGAATTCTCCCTGGGTTTTTCCTGATCGAACTGAACCTTTTGTCTGGTTACTTCCTGCTCCTGAATTCCCTCCTTCTCAGGATCTGCATCTCCAGGGGTATCAGTCGGGATGGGCCATTGAAAAAGCCACCCAATTGGTTCTTCAGGGAAAAGCCTCCGCTTTGGTTACCGGTCCGATTAGCAAGGATCGACTGCAAAAGGGCGGTTATCGGTATCCCGGGCACACGGAGTTTTTAGCGGAGCTTTGCCAGGCGCCGGAAGTCACCATGATGTTGGCCAATACTTCGCTTCGCGTGTCATTGGTCACGACCCATCTCGGGCTCTCCCAGGTTTCCCAGGCGTTGAGCGCAGAGAAAATTAGAAAAACGGCTCTTCAGACAGCAGAAGGCCTTCGCAGGCTTTGGGGGATAAAAAATCCTCGACTGGCTGTGGCCGCATTAAACCCCCATGCTGGAGAATCAGGACGCTTTGGTCGAGAAGAGATCGATCAGATCGGGCCGGCCATTGAGGCCTTGCAAAACGAAGCTCAAGGGCGGTTTGAGATTACGGGCCCCTATCCTGCCGATACGCTGTTTGCCAAGCATCACCTAGCTTCTGCTGAGCAGCGTTGGGATGCGATCATTTGTATGTACCATGACCAGGGGTTGATTCCTGTGAAGCTTTTGGATTTTGGAAAAACAGTGAACATTACCTTAGGTCTACCCATCATTCGAACCTCTGTGGACCATGGTGTGGGTTTTGATATTGCAGGCCAGGGAGTTGCCGATCCTTCCAGTCTTCAAACGGCAATTGAGTGGGCATTTGATTTTTCAAAAAATCAACGGTGTTAAACGTCAGTTTTGATTTCTGAACTGAGATTTTCAAATTAAATTTTAAATTTATGGGTTGATATTGAATCTATTTTAGATTAATAACACTTAAAAAATTAAAAATAGATAGACTTTCCTTCTCGAGTGGATCCAGTCCTTGTCCAAGGATCAACGATTTTTTTGATTTTTTCTCATGGTGAGTTCAAAGCCGTTTTTCAGAGTAGGGCGGATCACCTATTCTGTGAGTTGTTTTTCTGAGCCCCAATGGCTTATTTTTAAAAGAGAAAGAAGAGAATGATGGTTTCTTTATTTGCTAAGATTTTCCTTTTTTTCGTACTTTCGTTTGCTCCGTGTTTTTTATCCTCCCTGCAGGCCTCCATTAGTCACTTTGAGCTTAAGTCTGTTCATTCTGTGGTTTCTCCCGAGTTTGAATCATTTTCAGTGATTCACGGACTTCGCTTGCTAGAAACCCACGAGATCGAAAATCGACGTTTTTATGGTAACTATGGCGTCCAATCCCTAGGCAAATTCTGTGGGAGTATCCCAGTGGCGCAGGTGAGAGAGGAGTTGGCTCAAAATCAGGATTGCCCCTTGGACTCCATGAGTAATTGGATTCAAAGGTTATTTCCCTCAGAGGACGGGGCCAACTTTGTGGCCAACTCCTTGGAATCTGATCTGCTGTCTTATCTGAATTCCGAAACCATCGGGAAAATCCTAGGGCGCCTTTCTTTGGAGAAAAAAGGGATTCAAAGCGAAGCCCAGCTGATAGACGATTTGGAGTTGCTCTTCACTCAGGTGAAGCCAGCCACTTTGCCTTCGTCTTTGGGTTCTTCAATCGATTCCCTAGAAAACTTTAGAGGCCAAGCCCGTGGCCTGGCTCAGTTATTGGTCCAAGCGTTTCAGGAAGATGGAAAAAACACGTATCCCCCTGATTTAGCCGAGCACGCACTTTTAGCTTGGATGTGGCGCAAGGGGGAGAGTAAATCAGACCTGTTGAACTACTTCAAAGGCCTGCATCAGACTCATGCTGCCTTAGTTCCAGATGCCCGCATTTTAGTGGATCACTCGGAGGCTCAAAAGGCATTTCTGGATGCTCGTTATGAGGAGAACGATTTTGATCTGGATCGTTTCCGATACACGGATGAAGAGCTTGCTTTTGAACTCCCTCAAGATCCCGAGAAGATTCCCTATCTGAAGAATCCGCAAGCGGTTGCCCGTCAGTTTCTTGAAGATCCTGAGAAAATGGCATTTGTCATTGCCCAGGATCAATTTCAGGATCCAACCCTCCCTCCATTGATTCCTTGTGCGACCTCCAGAATCCCTGATTCCGGGGGGGCGTATTACTCGGACTGTGCCGAGACCGCGTTAAGAAATCTGTTGAACGTCGTTCTTTATGATCGCGACCTAAGAGAGTTTGATGTGGATTTTTTAGATGATCTTGAGGCTGAAAATCAACTTTCCATTCACCCCAGCTTAAGAGCGTTTTATGAAAATCATCCTGATCCCGCTGAGAGTCTATCTCAGAGGGTTCGAGACGAGTGGAGCGAAACCGTGGTGTCTCATCTAGAGGGTGTTGAGTATCTTAAGGCAGGGCCTTCAGGCGAGCTCCAATATCAAATGGCTCCTGGGATCGACACCATGATCCAGGCTCTCACGCACCTTTTATTTTTTGAGGAGTCGGAGAATCCTTTGAGTCAAGCCGAGTCTCGAAAGAGCAAGATTCAAGCTTTAGGGCCGCTTTTGTCTCGAGCAGAGCTTCAATTGACGCTCCGGTCTAGGGGCTCTTCTGTCAACCGAGATGAGATTGCAAATGAGGGAGAATCTCTTGAGGTGGTCATCGGTAATCAAGTGCTCTATTTTTGGAAGTTTCTACGCCACTCAGTGGCATGGGTTTCGGAGTTTGGTCAACCCTGTGGTTGGAGGCTGGATGCTTCTCTGCATCTTTTAAACTTACTCAAAAATGATCACAAGCAGCGCAGCCCGTTCATCTTAAGTTGGTTCTCCGATCCTCTGCGATTTCACCAAATGAAAGAAGTTTTGGAGATGAAAGGCCATGGGTCATGGGTGGAGTCTCTCATTTATGCTCGCTCCCTGTCTTTCACTGGTGAAAAGATTCAAGCGATTGATCATCTGTATGAACTCAAACCCATCGAAAATCGGTTTGCAAAAAAACTCTTCTCGAAGATTCCCTACCTTTTTTCCTATTATTATCCGAAGGCCTATGGGGCAATGTTGAGGCACCCCCTCCCAGTGGAGGAGGTTCCGCTTGAGACGTTTGAGCAGCGTGAACAGGCTCTGTTTGTGGCCGCAGAAACAGACCGCTTAGATGTGATTCAGGCGATTTTAACTCTCGAACCCGAGATTCTTTCAAAAGCTCGTCGATTTGGGGGTGGGACTATTGCTCAAGCAGCCGCGGCAAGTGGGAAGCTTACAATTTTAAAGTATTTGGCAGCAGTTGCACCCGAGCTTCTTACTGTGAAAGGCCAATTCGGTAAAACCCCGCTTCAGAGTGCCGTTGAGAATGGCCACTTAGAGGTGGTGAAGTACTTTACGGAGCAGGATCCTGAGATTTTAAAAGGGCAAACCGCTCAAGTGGACTCGCTTCTTCGGTCTGCTCTTTCTTTTGAGCAAGTGGGGGTGCTGGAGTACTTCCTTGAGCAGTGCCCTTCGATGATCAGGAGTGTGGGCGGAGCGATGACCCACCCTTTGGCTCATCTGGCCAGTCAAATGGGTAAGGTCAAGGTCCTTGAATTCTTGGCCCAAAAGTTTCCCGAGACCTTAACTCAAAGGAATCTCTACGGAGAAACTCCCATTCAATTGGCGATCGCCTCAGGTGAGTTGGAGTCAGTGGAGTTCATTGGAACCCGGTTCCCTGCGGTTTTAACTGAGCCGGATCGCTCAGGGCGATTGCTTGCGCAATGGGCAAGTGAGAAAGGCTACTTCAATGGACTCCGAGGTTTGGCTGAAAAATTTCCTCAAGTGATGAATGAAAAAGTCATCCAGCTTGCTGAAAAAAAGGAATGCCCAAGGAAGATTTTGAATTTTCTTCAAGACCTTCTGATGCAGTCCAATCTCAAGGACCTTGGGACTCAAGATCGGGTGTGAGCGCTTCATTTTTTAAGACGAGCAAGCGCTCTTGAGCTCAGTGACCTTTCAGCTTAGGAGGCTTCGGGTTCTGCACAAACGCAACGGATGGAGCTTGAGCGGGTGCTTGGACCTGTTAACACCATGCCCCCGTACCCATTAAACACTAAGGTGTCATAAGCCCCGTTGGGATTGGCTGAGGAGGACCAAAAAAACCATCGGTAATTTCCCCTTGAGTCCTCCCCATAGAGGTGCGCCAAAAATTGAGGCAGGTATTGATCGTTTTTTTCATCTCGTCCCAGATCGCCACCCAAGAGCAGGTACTCTTCGATGGGCGGCAGATAGCATCCTGAAATTCGGCTGCCTTTGATCTGAAGATACTTTTGAGTGAGGTGTTCTTTGGACTCCTCGGTTCCTTGAGCCAGGAAGTCAGAGCGGAGGCGCTTCAAATCTGGGTTGAATTCGATGGACTCAAGCTCATGTTCTATCCGCTCACGGAGGGAGGGATCGGAGTTGAGGCTGAGGCAATGCTTTTTGGCATTTTCCCAGTTCAAGCGCTTATCTCCTCCATGATCAGGATCCACCACGGCATCTCCCCAGATCACGTTTCGGGGATCCTTCCAGGAGCGGCCTAAGATTGGATGCTGGGGTATGAGCTCATACTTAACCCCTGTCTGAGTTTTGGATTGAGTGGGAAACGGGTAGTGATGGTTGGCCAGGGTGGCGTGGTACCTTTTTTGTGTGTCTCGGTCCTGTGCCGGAAGGTGAGCGTAAATTTTCTTAATCTCAGCGACTTTACCCAGCTCAGCGAGTTCTCCGATGACAAATATTTTTTGATCCACGCTTTCAAGTGGCATGCTTTGTAAAAACTCCGTGTAGTGCGATTCCCCTCGTTTGGACTCAAGGAGGGCAAAGATTTGAGGGGCATCGGCTGTATTGAGAAACCAAGCCAGGGTTCTGCGATCCTGAGTTTCAAACCGGTTTTTTTCCAGAATGAGGCGAGTCATCTCTGGACCTACGTCTCGGCGCCAATCGGCTGAATCATCTTTTCTAGGTTCAACCTCAGAGTGAATGGAGTCGATTCTCCAATCATATTTTCGTTCCCCGTTGATCTTAAACTCAAGAACTAGGTTGGTATCCTTCGACGAGTCCTCTTTGAAATCTTTTTCGCTCCCATTGAGGGCTTCTTTGGAAGGAGCTCCTTTGAGCTTCCAATCCACCTCTCGGCCTGAACGTGAGAGAGCCTGGCAAATGAGATCGAGTTTTTTACTTCGCCTAAGGGAAGGCTCATAAACCACAGGAGCGCCTGTCTTTTTATAAAAGAGCAGGTGCTGAAAAACGGCGAGGGCGTTACTGAGCGTGGGCATGATTTCATGGTCGGGATGTAAGGGGTTATACTTCACGTGTGGCAGCCCTGAAACGAGCTCAGCCCATTTTTTGTGGGCCTCTAATTCATTCACTCGGCTGGGATCTGGGTGTTGAATGAGAAACTCCCTGAGTCCCGGATGCATTTCATAGCCCAGCTTATTTAGGTTTTGCTCCAAAGAGTTGACTTCAAAACGGTTTCCTGCTCCACCGGAGAGATCATTTAAGAGTTTGTTTAAAATCGCATACTCCATACAATCAGGCATGTGTTCAGTTCTATGAGTGATCGGGTGAGTGAACTCCACCTGCTTAAATCCCAAAGTGGGCAGGGCCATCGAGTCAAACAGAGGTCTGCCATAGGCCAAAAAACCCAGTTCATCAGGGTGAGTGAGGAAGTGCTGTGCCCGCTCTTGAGGCGAGAGTTTGAGTAGATGCTGGGTGATGCTTCGGTAGTCTTGATCCGTATACGCCTCCTTGAGCCATTGGGATCGCTTTTCTCTGGAAATTGAGTCTACGCCAAAGATGTGACGGAGGCCTTTTTGGGTAAAGCACTCCTGGGGGAGCTGCTCATAGAGGGAGAGAAACTCTTGCTTGGTCTCTCCATTCATCCAGCCCAGGGCAAGAAGCGCTTGCTCGATTGAGTGTTCAGCCAGGGTGGCAGGAGTCCTGGGCTCGCTTTCAAATGCATCCAGAAGAAGATCTAAAAAGTGGTCTAGGTTTTTTTCCTGATAGTTAAACTGATCCCGAACATTCGTAAGTTTCCTTAAAACTTCGTCCTGATCCAATTGCTGACGCAAGAGAGCAAGACTTGCTTCTCGATTCTTGTTTTCTTGGTAAAGGGGATCCAGGATTTCTTCTACCTGTTGTGTGATTGCATGAAATTTTGCTTTCTTTTCGTGTTGACTGAAGCCATCCATTCCTTCTGGATAGAGTTCATGGATGATTTGCTTAGTTTTTTGAGTTTTTGCTTTCTTAAATGAGTCAGTCTTGACCCGAAGCTCCTTCGTGAGGCGATTGATTTCAGCAAAGAGTGGGCTCTTTGCTAAATACTCCTCTCGTCTCTGATCGGCTTGCTTCTTTCGCTCTTTGATCCGTGCGAGCTGCGATTTGAATTGCTCATCTTGAAGGATCGCCCTCTTTAGGGCTTCAATTGAAGGGTTTACGTTCCTTGGGTTCAGTTGCCTCAGGATTTTTCCGATCACCGAAGGGGGCAGTAAACTGGCTATGTTTCTTGCCAAAGGACTGACTTGAAAAAAAGCGGGATTCTCAGAGACCGAGTTAAAAGCAGTGCGAATGAAATGTACTTTGGGGTCCGATTCATCTCCATAGTGATAGATCTGATTGAGCTTTCCTTGCCTCATTAAGTTGAGTGGGATCTCAGGAGAAAGGTATTCGCACTCATCTTTGAGCTCAATGAAGGCATGGACTCCTTTAAGAGACTTAAAATCAATCTCAGCTAAGCTGAGTCGATTCAATCCAAAAATGGAAAAGAAAAAAAGAAAACAAAAGGAGAGCCTAAGAGATTTAGGTTTCATGTCTTAATTATTATACAAATAGATAATTATAAATTGTAAAAATTTATTTTAATTTTTAGTAAAAATACAAAAATTAAACAATCTTTTGGTTCAAATTAATTGAGAAAGATTTTCTCTATCATTTTATACCAAAATTAATAAAGCATTCCTACTAGGGGTTGACTGGGCGCGTGGGGTATTAAAATTAGGCTGATTGCCCACGTTATGATCAACCGGAAAAAAGGGGGACTAGGATGGTGACGGGTCATGGAATCGATCAAAAACCAGAGCTCTTTACGACACATCCGAGCAATGCGTTGTGCTGGGAAATAAGAAAAATCTGCTGGCGTCAAAAACGTGGGAATTTCTATCTCCTTGTTAGCATTGATATTTTCAGTCGATATTTGGTGCGCTGGATGACCGTAGATCGAGACTCCCGGAGTTTTCCAGTTTAAAGCCTAGATTCATTCTCCTGAGTTTCCTGATCGATTCGCTCATTGGAAGACGCAAGAGAATTTTCCAGGTCTTAATTCGATTGGCACAACGGTGCAAGCACAAGCACGGAGGTATGGCCTACCGTACCCCGGAAGATGCTCATCCCGGACGATCAGAACGGATGAGAGGCAAGCGGCATTTGATTCCTCATTCAATGCCCATCCAGAACGCCTTGCCTTGGGCAGAGCGGAGGCTAAAGAGACTCCACAAGCTTTTGGATTAATCCTCGTGCCCAGAAATGTGGCTGACCTCCGGGACGGCGGTGACCAAAAGGACCTAGCCCAAGTAGGTCCGGCTTCAGCATGAGAGCACCAAACGAGTTAGATCAAGTCTAAGATTAGGACCATCAACTGAATATAACGACTTGAGAAATCGATGTTCATTAATTGATTAAGGCTACTGGCGCAAAATCATTGACACTCTCCGTCCATGAAAGAATGGGGAATTTGGCGTATCAAATTTATCGTGGCTCACCGAAGGGGCTCGAAGTTCCTCACTTGGTTAGACAGCATTAATTAAAGCCATTTATTCCATAATTTTATTTCAAATGGTTGACTATTTTTACTTGACTCATTGAGTTAGTTAATTTAGAGACTCAAAGTCCAAAATTTTACTGATTGAAGAGGGTTGATTTAGAATGAGTATTTTAAGTTTTAAAAATAGAGTTAATTTATCAAATTATTTTAGTGTCGGATGGTTGATTCTTAGTTCGATTTTTATTTCAAAGTCTTCATATGCCGTGACGGTCGCAGGATGCGATCAACTGGGTACTTGGTGTGATATCACTCCAAAACCTCATCTGTCGGATTTTCGAGCCTATGCAAAAAAAGTGGAAGTGTGGAGCGCTGGGGATTCTCAAGCAAATATTAATGAAGTTAATGCGAGAATTGACCGGAAAGTAAACGAACAAAACACGGCCCGTGATCAGGCTGTGAACGCTCTAAATAAATCTATTCAGAATATCAGAAATGATTTAACAGATGGTATTCAAAAAGAAAGACAGCATACTGATGGAGTACGAGATCAAATCCGTAATTCTCTAAGAGATGAATTACAGAGATTGCTACGTTCTCAAACCTGTGAAGATCGAGTAATTCCTGATTCTGGGACTCCTGGACGTGCTGCTAGCGTCGCAGCAAAAATCGATTGTATAAAAACTGCATTGAATAATTGGAGAGGCGTAAATGCGGAGGGGCGAAGGATAGTTGTAGCCGATGGGAATGCGTTGAGCCGAGAGCAAGTAGCCCAGATGTTACGCTCACTCGAGTTGCTTCTTGGCGATGCCGATGTAACACCTACGCAACGTCAATTTATTGCGGACACGGAAAATCAATTCGTATTCTTCAATCTAATGTAAAAAGTATTCCATCTATCAAGCCATTAATAAGAAGGTTTCGATGCTAACTCTGAGGAGTTGTTTTCAAGTTTTTAGCGTAATTGTGCCCGTACTCGTATCTACCTCGGGTTGTCTTATTTCGGATACTAGGGTCGCCCAAATCAATGCCTGTATAGCTAGACCTAACTTTGATGGGCTTAATTGTCTTGGTGGAGCCGATGTAGGCCGAGCTGCAAACTTAAAAAGGATTCTCAAAATCTGCGATGGGCAACTGCATGCAAGTGGGACTTTACCGTTAGAGTCTTACCAGTTTTGTCAAGATCAATTAGTGGAAAGATTCATCTCGTTAGAGGAGCCTACCTGTAAAGATATTTTCGTAGATCATACTCGCTGTGTTCTAAAAAGGAACCTAGTAAAAGAAATATCCGTTCTTGTTCATCCTGAGGAAAATCCAGCCTTGGGACAACCTGCACGGATTACAGGACGAATTCACACCCAAGACCTGCAAAAATTCCTTGGGGATTTTGGAACTTGGTATCGTCTGACGGTTCAGCCTATTTATCAGAGCCAATCTTTGGGGCGTGTAAAGCTGCAAGGAGTTGCTCCTGGTCCAGGGTTAATCGAAGATCACCAAGGGCAGTTGCTTCTCCAAGAAATTGCAGATCAAGATCAGCGAGAAATCGTAGATTCGTTTTGGACTGCTATCGTTGATAGCTCCAAATCGGACGAGCTTCTGCAACGACAGCTTGATTTCTATACTCAAAATGAAGCATCCCTACAGGTAGCCGAAGGAGTGATTTTACAAGGAGCATACCCAGCTCCCTTGTTCATGCGACTTTTAGGAAACTCTCTAAAAGTGCTTTCTGATCGAGTTCATTATTTGGCTAGTATTGCGGATCTGGGTTGCTCTATTAATTCGTGTCGAGGTAATACAAATACAGAGCTTTTCAGAATTATTTCATTACTGGGCTCACTAGGTGATAAACGAGATTTTCAGCGACTAGTGCCTGAAATTGATCAGGTAAATAATCGATTGGCTAGATTTTTCAATCATGTTGCCAGAAACATTGACCCTATCGAGCGAAACATAACTCAGTTCATTGAAAATTATGGTGGGGACTTTCGTCTCTACCAACAAAACCAAGATATTTTAAGATTAAAACTGTCATCTCTTCCTCATTTTGCGCGTGGGCTTCTTGAGATCATCCAATCGAATCGAATCCTTAGAAATTCATATCAAACCTCCGGGTTTTATTCTTGGACGAGGGGTGATGTAACAGAATTTGGCTTTAGCTCCAATTTAGATTCAATCGTACAAATCGCGACCCACGCCCAACAAAATTTCGATCGAAAGTGGGCCGAATTTCAAAACCATAGGCGAGATCATGGCCAAAGAATCTTAGAAGAACGCTCTTGGCAAAATGCAGTTGCTCGCCTCCAAGATGAGAGCCAAAGGCAGTTGGAACGTATTGCGGAAATAGGTGAAGATCTGAATGGTCTACGAGCAAGCCTTTCTAGCATTCGCGAAAGAACGAGTGATTATTTGGCTAATGTTCTTCATGTTCTAAATAGTCCTTCCTATTTTGAGCGCTATGGCTCGCGATATGTTATTGATCGGGTTTTGCACCCATTTATTATTACTCCAGAAGCTGCTCCAGAAAACCCAAAATCAACTATCATTAGTGATATCGTGGCACAAGGAGTTGTCCCTATTTCTTTAAGCAAAGGACAAATCGCGTCTATTCAGATAGAGCGAAATTGGTCACCTACCTGTGCTTTAAGAAGATCAGGCTTCAGGCCGGAATCTGTGGCAGGTGCACTAATTGGTCCAGAAGGCTTTATGATGGGGATTAGTCAAGGGCAAGCTCGGGTTCAATCCGTATCTGATTACGAGAGAGAAGATAGGACTACACGCATAGGATCAAGTACGTCCGTTTGTCATGAAGCAAGTCTTGGAATTGTCGGTGAAATATTTGGTCAACAACCCAAGATTAGAAACTGCGCTGAATTTGCCTATGGTCAAAGTAATTCTAATGGCCGTAATACAGACGACGTTGACAGCACGGAAACAAGGCAGCATGCAGCATTTAACTTAGGCATTCGTTCACCTTGGGCGCCATTTGAGCATTTTCCTGCGGGAAGTCTTTTAATTGCTCAAGTGAGAAGAGAAGGACAATTTCGTCATGCAGATATCTTGTCAATAGAGGTGGCCCAAAGGTCGAATCAGATTCTAGCTCAAGACGATGTTGACTTATATTTCATCGTTAATGATTGCAACGATGAGGCTAAAGGAACCGATCAGGGGCTTCAAGTTTCTGCGGAGATCAGAAACCAAGAGGGAGCAATTGCGAGGCAAGTTTCTTCAGCTATGGTGGATGCAGTAAAACACATAAACGAGAATATTGACCCTATTTTGATGCAAGGAGATATTTCTCCTCAGCAAATCAATACTTTGCGAGATGAGATATTCATGAAACTCGCGGCAGATGCAAGAGGTCGATCTCGGCAAGCTTTAGGCCCAGTGCTCTCTGAGTTCTTTCAATTCTGGGTAGAAAATGAATTATTAGAAGTAGAAAAAAGATCTCGAATTAGAAGACTGGAGCGAAATTTAAGAAACGAACTTTCGAACTTGAGACGTATCGAATCTGATATCGAGAGGACACGACAGCTTGAAAAACTTTATGATTTGCAAAAACTGTGGACTTTAGATTCATTGGATGTAAGTCAATTTACTCGCGATTTAAAGTCAGCCATAGATAAGTTGAATAGATATATTATTCCTGTAATTTCATTTCAAGCTCCAGAAAGAATTGCTGCACTGCGAGGTCGTGATTCAGTTAAGTTTATTCGTGATGGCTTGACGTTGGAAAGTTCCGTTGATGATATTGCACGTGCTATTAGCAATCTCTATACTGATGTTGCCGAGAGCGAAGGACTGCATCGTCTTGTATTCAATGGCTGGAGAACGACAGATGTGGTCATTAGTTTTCCAAGACCAGATCTTTCAGATCGCATTCGGGCCAATCCTTTAACCGACGATCCGCTCTCTCTTTGGAAAAAAGGACCTCGCACTATGGCTGAGCGTCTTTGGAACTCGCTCCAAAGTGAAGCGCCCCGTTCTCCAGTAACACTTTCTTTCACATTAGACGATCTTTATGATGCAGCCCAAAGAACTCCTGATACCTTGGATTGCAGCAAGTTGTCTCCGGTCATTCAGTCAATGGGATTGTATTTTGTAACGCCTGACAACGCCGGTGAGGGCCCTGGGGCAGAATATGAATTTAATCTGGGGTTCCAAGCCAGCGGTGCAATGGCATTTCCCGGGGAGACAC
This sequence comes from Bdellovibrionia bacterium, assembly GCA_049424145.1. Taxonomy (GTDB): domain Bacteria; phylum Bdellovibrionota; class UBA1018; order UBA1018; family UBA1018; genus JBMSSC01. The sequence goes on along the minus strand of JBMSSC010000020.1, from coordinate 5,369 downwards.
GACTTCAAAGTTTCACGATGGTCGGTGAAAGCATGGAAACGTGGCTACGGCAGACTGTGCCTTACACCGTAGGCCCAAGACAGCAGGCTAGATCGGTACTCAATCGAGCAAATATAGATCCTGATACTAGGAAGGGCAGTGGCGCTGGACTTTCTCCTTTTATGGATTTCAGTTTTGATTTTGGTAGGTCGGCATTTGGACCTGCAGGCAGTCTCTCTGCTTACACTCCATCTATTCGAGAAATCTTGGTGGTGCTCAGATTGAAATATCGCCCCTCAACTATTGAATCGATGAACTGGATGCCAGCATGTGCAGCACTTGGTCATTAATTCGAAAGTGGTTATTTTTCGTTGGCTTAGTTTTATTACCAATGAGGGCCGTTCTTGCGGAGCAGCCGTTTAATGACAATCTAGTGCAACCTTTGGAGTTAAAGGGTCCCACTCGGGGGACCATTGCGGGTGATCTCTCTTCAATAAATTTCTCGGCATTGAGCGGCCAAGCTGCAACTGGAAGTTTTCTTCTAAAGCTCCATCTAGCCATGCCCAAATTTCGGGGTACTTTAATTCATGATTTCACACCAAGGTATTCCCCTTCAAATGGTCAGAGCGAATGGGGTATGGGCTTTCAAAGCGCCATCTCAATTTATAGATTTCGCGAACAGGGTGGATTGGACTTTGAATCGGATACTTTGATGAGTCCCTGGGGACTTCTTATTCGTGGAGCAACAGGGGACTATTATCCTAAGGGCCTAACGGAGCGAGTCAGAGTGCGAATGTTGAATAGTGATGAGCTGTTGGCATTTCTGCCTGATGGTTCAAAGCTTAAGTTTGGTGGTGTTTCTGCTCGGATACATTCAGAAGGCAAAGGTAACTATGCCTGGTATGTGAGCGAAGCAGAAAGCGCAATCGGATTAAAGGCTCAATACCATTATGCCGCAAATGACTCAGGTGCCTTGTTTCTAACTGAAGTGCTCTATGCAGGCTTTAAAGAAACATTTCAATACCGTGTCTCCTTAAGTTATGAACACCTTCTTATCCCGACTTTTGACTACCGTTCTGGAAGTAAACTAAAAAGGGATCGCAGAGTTATCCGAGTGGATGTGCAATCTCTTGGAACAGATGGGAGATATGCTGAGGTCAATCACTTCATTTTAAACTATCGCGATGCTCCCCAAAGTCCACGATTCTTTTTAGTTGATATACAGAAATTCCTTCCATCTGGTGATTCGGAGCCCCCAGTTCATTATAGCTACAATGAAGGGGTAAAAGAAATTTTAGAGTCTCATTGGGAGCAATTGCCTTATTTGGATTCACTTGTCGAACACAGAGATGCATTATTATCTCCCGACTATTCCGCTCAAGTCGATTTAAAACGAGAAGGATTGGCCTCATTTGAAACTAGGATTGGCTTTGATTTAATTCATATTGCAGCTGGGTCATACTCGGTTGAACCGATACAACCAAGAAGCAAGGGGCAGGAAAATGATGACTCTCTTTGTCGGCCAGTAGGAGATTCACGGAGAACTCCTAGGCAGTTTATCCCAATAAGAGGACCTAATCAGGATTATGAGTCAATTGATCTTTATCCGAACGGTAATCAAACCCAATTGATCGCTTGTGAGAGACATGGGCACTTGAAGGCGAAAGTCCGAATAGAAGGTTCTTGGGACTTGGGTCGATTTACAAGAATTATTGATCTAAATCATACAGGTAAGCCAGATTTGATTAAGGTTTATCGGGGCGGCTACGCTGTGGCTCCCAACGCATCAGATGAAAGTAATCCCTACCAATTTGGAGAGGTTCGTACCAGAAGATTATTCCCTGAGGTAAACCCACTCGGGTTTTGGGTATTGGATATGAACGGTGATGGAATTCCTGATCTTGTAGTTAAAACTCAATCCGGTATTTTCATTTGGTATGGAAAGGGAAATTTTGAGTTTGAACAGCACGGAGAGTTTCGCAGCTTTAAGTCTGCACTAGGTCGGAGGATTGAAAATCTCTCTGAAATCTCACTTAATTTTGTTGATCTCAATCACGATGGTCTTATGGATATTTTTTTAACAAGTAAAACCAACACTCAAATTTTTTTAAATACTGGGAGCGGCTTTGTTGAGCAAGTGTTGCCTAACCTTCAGGATAAGCTCGGGATAATTCAATCTTATCCGATTATTGCTGATCTAAAAGGGACTGGAAATACTCAAATAGGCATTGTTCAAGCGGGTAAAGCTTATAGTGCAGAGCTAGAATCGCCCTCCTCTGGACTCATGGTATCTGCTGACGATGGCAAAGGGACAACTCTTCAATTTAATTATCGCAGAGCTAAAGCGGAGCCAGGCATTGGGCAGAGACTGCCCCTTTTGAGTGAAGTTATAGTTTCTGTCGTTGGACAAAAACCGATACACACTCGACATGAATACCAAAATCCGAAGTTTCATTCAAATTTGGGGCGTCTATTAGGCTATGAGCTAGTAACGTCATATCGAGGACACGCTACGGTTCATGCCTCCTATTTGCAAGGGGACGATTATACCGGCGGTCTTCTTTCTAGCACAATAGAGCAGGATTTGAAGAGCCAAGTCTCTAGATTCTCTCGTACTAACTATAACGATATTGTTTTTGATGGAATCCCTATTAAAATAGTTGCGACGCTGGAGAACGGGTGGATTCATGGTTCCCATAGCTTACCTGTAAGTATGTCTGACGGAGCTTCGGTTTCATCAACTCAGATTTTTGAAAATTACAACAATAAGCTTTGTGCGATCAAAATCATAAAAAATTCATCTTCAAATACTCTGGTTACTGAGACAGATTATTCGGAGTTGCCTGAATTTTCGGATCATTGGATTTGTCAACCCACGCAAATTAAACTAAGTGGGACTCATACAGAGAACACATTTGATTTTAATCATCAATTAAAAATAACTAGAAATGAAAAGGGTCAGCCACTTCAAGTCATTCGATCTTCAAATGCTGGGGCTCGAGCTCAAGATCAAATCGTCCAAGATCTCAAGTATAATTTACGGGGAGATTTAGTTGCACTTAAAATGTCAGGTCGGGGTGAAACAAGATATAATTATGATGCTGCCCATCGCCTTACTCAAGTAACACATCCAGACGGTAAAATATCAACGGTTATTTATGATGATATCAGAGATCTACCACTTTCAATTAGAAACTTCCGAGGGCTTGCAGGTTCTGAGTGGATTGAATTTTTTCGATTCAATGCTTTAGGACTTATGTCGTCTCAGTGGAGTAATCTAAGTGGAAATGAAGAGCTCCCTAACGTAAAATACAGCTACCATTTTGCCAACTCTTCAAATCATTCTCTTGCCTATATTGAAACAAATAAAAGAATGAACCTCGGCAGCAGCGAGAGAGAAATTTGGAATCAGGAGATCCAATTCTTTACTGGTGGTGGAACCGAAATCGCATTAGCACAAAAAGCTGATTCGGGATTTTCAGTTTCTGGAATAAAAGATCTGGATCCTGAAATTCATCGAATCACTCAAATGGGATACAAGCTATTATCTCATGAGAAAAAACATGACCTTTTCACATTCAATGACCTCAAAATGGGGGCTTTTGAGTTGGGGCATCATGTAGAAAATTCCTTAGGATTTCTTGAGCAAGAACAAACAGCAATTCAAAAAGGAGTTTTTCAATTAAAAGACTATTTAACAGAAATTGAATCCGACGGAATCGCATCTATTCGTACTGAAAATTCAATATTTAAGACAACCTCGGTGAAAGATATCAATGGAAACGTCGTTCGCTATAAGGATGAGAGCAACCAAAATTATTTATTCCAATATGATGCTTTGAATCGACTGAGGAAAATAGTTTTACCCGAAATACAAAGTGGTGCCAGCTCTAAAAATTTGGTCCACAAAATCCAGTATGATTCATTCGGCAATATCAGCTTGATCTATCGTGATGGCGTGGGCTCCATTGGATATCAATATGAAATTGAGACCGGGCTATTGAAATCCAAAATTTACTTAGATTCGCGAGGTCTGCCCATTCGTACAGTTGTTCACACCTATGACCCGATTGGACGGGTCATTGAAACCACCTATCAAAAATCTGAACCCACTGATTCGCCTCCCGAGACATATTTATTTACTTATGACGGTAATCTCGCAGATGGTCGAACGGTTCCTGGACAATTTGGATTTTTATCTAGTACTAGAGGGCCTGGCTTTTATAAAAACTTTAAATACCGAGCAGATGAAAAAGTAATTGAGCAACAACTTTATATATTAGGTGGGCCAACTTGGACCACATCCTATGAGTACCGGCCTGATGGCAGTATATCAAAAAAAGTGACGGAAATTATAGAAACCGATCTTCATAAGAAATCCATCAATTCGGATTTTGGAGTTGATGACTTGGGACGTCCTGCAAGCTTAAGCATCAACTCACATCGTCTCTTGGAATACAAGTACAATGATTACTCTGAAATCGAACGCATTCTATTTTCTAATTCTGATGAGCAAACTCACTATACCGTGCATACTAATAGGGCTCAAGGATTGGCTCGGGAACTTGAATTAGGCTATGATGAATGGACCCATGATAGAAATCGAATTTCAAAGTCTTTTACAAATTCTTCAAAAAAGTTTGATACCAGCTGGAGCATTAACAGTCGAGGCTTGATTGAACAGGAAGTTGTGAATGGTCTAACCAGGAGCTATGTATATTCTGATCCTAGGGGATTTTTGACTTCATCCTATGAATCAGGTCAAACGCAGGAGTTCGAGTATGACACTGTTGGTTTGATGACTCATGTGAAAAATCAATCCAAAACTACTGAGTTTATCGAAGAGGGCGGACAACTTTATTTCGGCAAGATGCGATATGTGATTGATTCCTCTGGGCGGGTATCGACCGCTGAGTCAGGGCAATTTTCTTATAACGGATTAGGGCGACTAAGCGAGGTGGTCAGATTTCCCAAACCAGTGATTGAATATGGCTATGATGAGCAGGGGATTAGGCTTTTTAAGAAAGTAGGTGGCACTATTCGTGAAGTTTATCAAGGAGACGCCCTATACAATGGTGAGTCAATTTATGAACCTTTAAAAGTTTCTGGGTTGCTTGTGGATCTTTTAGAAGACGGAAAGCCCATGGGAATTACGACAGACATGCGAGGATCTGTTGTTCTTGACGGCTTGGGTAAATTAAATCTTCCTACTACTTACGGAGAGAGGATTCACCGAGACAAGACCTCAAGAGTTGCTGATTTTGCATTCCAGGGATTTGATGAGGATCTAGGGGCATATAGAATGGCGCACCGGGATTACGATCCAGCTCTGAAGCGGTTTCTTACTCCTGACCCATTATTGCTTGAGAATCCAGAACATTGCCTGGAGA
>JBMSSC010000019.1:0-28938 GCA_049424145.1 Bdellovibrionia bacterium | reverse complement strand
TTCTTGGCTCTCCTGGCTGGGTTTAGGCGTTCAACCTTTAAAAATCGCTGGCTAGCGAGGAATTGTCGAGTTTGAGCGGTGCGCAATGATCGTAACAATTCCCAGAGAGTACCTTGATAGTCAGTAAGGATCTTTTTTAACTGAAGGAGGAGCTGAATCAACACAGCAACTGCCAGCTGAATTTTAACTGCGTTTGCGTCCTTTACTGCGAGATATCTGATTTCCAGATGACTTTTTAACCATCTGAATAGCAGTTCCACTGCCCAGCGGCGTTTATAGAAAACACCAAAGCTTAGTTCCTTGATCTGAGGGTTCACATTCACCAACGGAAGAGTGATGTTTACGAAAATTACATGGGGATACTCAGGGCATATCGTTTAAAATAGGCATTTAGATTGAACGCACTACTCTGCACTGTTTTGTCCGGGCAGAGGTGACAGTAGACTATAGTTAGCGCGAGTATTTTGGACCGATCCCCCGATTGGCTCTCCGTTCTTTTCAGGTGGCCTATTACTCTACTCTTTCCAAAGGCAGACTCCAATCCTGTAGACAGTGCGGTCTATCCTTGCTGCCCTCAGAGCCCAACTCATCAACCCAGGACACCTTAGCTTCAACTCAACGAGACACCTGAACGACCTTATTGATTGCCTTACCGTTCATGCTTCGCGTGTGAATGAGATGAATCCCACTTTTGAGTTTTCCAAGCTGAATCGTCTTTTCAAACGGCTTGAGCACTTGAATACACATCACCCCAGGAACTACTGAGATCGTCGGCATGAGCACTAATACATCACCTTGGTTGAGTATTTTTACTTCCGGATCGAGGCGGGTGCATGAGGAATTGAGGATCCCACTGAGAGTGACCTCCAATTCATCTTTTCCATTAAGAATATCGGGAGCTGAGATTTGAGACACCAAGGCATAGGGCAAGGTGTCTCCCAGCGGAACCTGATTGGTTGCAACGTTCAAAAGGCGCGCTCCCTCCGCTACTTGTCCAGGATTATACACGAGTTGATAATCACCCGCAGGAAGGTTTCCTATGAAAACTTCGTTGGTGAACGGAACCGAAAGCCTAAAGTGTCCGGATAACTGGGCCTCATCCGCACACATCCCTGTGGTTTGCTTAATAGCATACTGTCGGATGATCAATGTAGGATTGCTGTCGTTTTGTTCCACATGCGCTCGCCCTAAAGAATAGCAAGAATTCGGTAAGACTCCGTAGAGAACGGCTTGAATGTTGTTCTTCTCTTCATAGCCCTGAGAAGGAGCAAGAAGAGCCTTCACAGACACTTCTACTTCATGCGCACCTTCCCCAGGCTGAACGACTTCTGTCCCACCAACCGATAAAGTTCTTTCAGAGGAGTGACCTGCAAAGCTGAGTGACCCAGCCCCCAAAAAACTTGCCATGCACAGCCCGATCACCCCTGCCTTCAGCCTAAGCCGCAACTCACTGCTTCTTGTTTTCATTATTTCCCCCTGCCGATTCTCGATTGCTCACTGAAATCCAAAAACCCCACCCATTAGAAAGGAATTTAGGAAAAAAAAATAGTTTTTTTTGAATTCAAAGACGTGAAAAAAAGACTTCAAGCAGCTTTCATGGGGTACCTAAACTCTTCAGCGGTACGCTTGGAGCAACTCACAAGCTAAGGCTTGGAGCTGTTCAACCGCACTCTTCGAGGTCAGAGAAAACTCTTGATGCACCCGCGCCAAGAAGCGATCCAAACGATTCATCGCATGCTGCTTGAGGACCCCTCTCCAGTTCTGAGCCTCAACCCATTCATTTAATGGGCGCTCATTGGGCAAGGCTCGAACAGCTGCGATCCAATCTTGATACTGAACTTGCGAGAGATGCGAAGCAGCCACAGACCAAATCCACGAGGGCCTGCGCAAGTAGAGGTCTTCGTACTTTTTCACCTCGGAGGGGTCCTGAGTACTCGGATTTTTGGAAAAGTTTCCCAAATCATCAAAAGCTTGCAGAAGAATCCCTAATTCTTTTCCCACTTGATCTAAGGCGTCAATCTGCGACTTGGACGCAGCGCTGATGTAACCCCCGATTTTCATGGCCAACGACATCAGGGCACCTGTTTTTAGTTCAATCGAGGAGAGACACACCTCTTCCACTGAGGACTGAGGAAGTTCATCCACCTGAATTCCAATATCAATAGATTGACCAAAATGGGCTTTCACCATGATGTCAATGGCATCACTCAATAAAGCCAATTCGTTTTTTTCATCTAACCCTAGGTTTCTGATCTGTTTTAAGGGCCAAAAATAGAGCCAATTGCCCGCATTGAGTGCAGTGGGTACCCCATACTGGATGTGAAGGGTGGGTTGATTTCTCCGAACCAAGCTCCCGTCCTCAATATCATCAATGATGAGACTGGCAGAATGGATGGCCTCAATGATCTGAGCTCCAAGCTGGATTTGGTCCTTTTTCCTCAAGCTACCGGAGGAATTCAAAAATGCTGTGGGATCACCCGCCTCGGAGGGTTCGATCCCCTCAGGCCTCACTAACTGACCTGCTAGACGCACGAGCCGCTCTCTCATTTTTTTTGATGGCCGAGCAGAAAAATCCCTCAAAGGCTTTAAGATGGATCCTTCGATGACTTGTTCGGTCTCAGGCGCCGGGGTTCTTCCGATGTGTTCCGTTAAATTTTTTAAGTCGGGAAAAAAAGAGTTGGGATTCATGAGCAGTTCCCCAAAATCTGAGAGTCCAAAAGAGTCATCCTGATGTTCCTTGAAATCCCGTTGAAACGTTCCCGGGTTGAGTCTGCGAAAGAAATCGGATTAACTTCGTCATCAACTGATCACGGGCTTCATTGAACTTGCTGATCGATGTATTTTTGGCGATCACAAAGAAAATGGGAGCCAGTGCATACCACGGGCGTTTCACTTCAACTCGATTCGTCAGAGCGATTTGAAGCCTTGGGTCCTGAGTCTTTCTTCGAATATCTGCACCAAAACTGACCTGACTCAAATAAGAGGCTAAGCCTGGAGCCTGAATATCTCGTGAACGCGTGCGATAAATGATGCGGTTCTTTTGATTTGCCAAAATCACATCCTCCCGAATCGAGAGCTCATCTTGACCTTCTTTTAACTTTATCGTGGTGTCATAAGAATACCCGCTAATTCCCTCCACCTCAACTGGTTTAGGGCCTTCGTGAAGAATTCTCTCTTTCATTAAAAGGGAGCGAATCCCTAAGTGCATTTGCTCAATGACCGAGTCCGAGCTCACATCCACCACACAATTCATTGAAAGATTGGCCACAAAAATGCCGTCTTCTAAAGTTGCGGGAGCCAACCACTCAGAGGGCTCGCATCGCCAGGGTATCGGGGGATGAGAATCATTCAGCGCCCAAACTGGGGCAGATCCCCCAACCACACTCAAAAAAATAAACCAGAAGATCATAGAGCACCCCCCGTGTTCTCACTGTGCATGAGTTGGGGATCAATAGAAAGCAAATTTCAAGAGAGATCTGATGAGTTTCTCCATCTATTCTCAAGGCTTAGGTCTCAGAGACTAGGCCTTCCTGGAAACGGAACTCAAGAAAAAAAGGACATAAAACCGATCTCCGATTGGGGAGCGGGGGAACGGGATGCAAAAGAAAAAACCTCCTCTTTTTTTGTTGATTTTTTTAATCAACAATTAAATTCCCCCTTCTACCCAGCTGAAGCCCCTCCTCCATGAGATCGTGCTTAGATTTCATTTTTTTTTGTGCTAGAGAACATCAGTCTCAACCTCACTAGAAAGGTAGATTTCATCGATGTCTATTGAAACTCTCTCCATGCACGATCTTCATGAAAAACTCTCTCAACTCTCCGCCGACGAACTCATCTTAGATGTTCGACGCCCGGATGAATTTCAAACCGCTCATATCCGAGGCGCACGAAACATCCCACACGAGCAGGTCGCGCAATTTGCCTCGGATCTGAAAAAATATAAAAAAATCTACATCCACTGCCAAGCCGGAAGAAGAGCACAGGTGGCCACTCAGACTCTCTCTCAACTGGGCTTAACCAATCTTGCATGCATCGGAAACTCCGGAATGGGCGATTGGATTGCAGCGGGGTACCCCACTGAGTAAGCCAAATGAGTGAGGAAACCCGCTCTCGAATTCAGGTTTTGCCCCCCGGTGTTGCGGAACGCATTGCTGCCGGGGAGGTCATTGAACGTCCTGCCAGTGTGATCAAAGAGCTTGTGGAAAACTCCTTAGATGCTGGGTCCACGGAGATTGCCGTCATTCTTGAGGACGGAGGAAAAAGTCTTATTGAGATCCTCGACAATGGTCAGGGAATGACAGCCCAGGACTTAGACTTAAGCATCCAAAGACATGCCACCAGTAAACTCAGTACCCTGGCCGATTTAGAGAATATCCAAAGCCTAGGGTTTAGGGGAGAAGCTCTAGCCAGCATTGCAGCGGTCACCGACTTATCCCTCGTTTCGCGAGCAAAGGGAGCAAGCCAGGCCTTCGAACTGAAGGCCGGTGATGTGACGGAACGAAGGATTCAAACGCCCACGGCTGAGCCCATCACCTTTGGGCACTTTCTCAACTCCCCTCATGGAACTCGAATCCGAGCACGAGGATTATTTTCTCAGATTCCCGCTCGTCTTAAGTTTTTAAAATCCCAAGCAGCCGAAGTGTCTCAGACCCGCGAGTGGCTCGAGCGTTTGGCTTTAGCTTATCCTCACGTGGGTTTTCGTTTGGTCAGCAATGATCGAGAGATCCTCTCGTTTCGTCCGCAAAGTGAACTGGAGCGAGTAAAAACTCTGCTTTCTGATGAAGGAGATTTTCCGATCCTAACGTCGGAAACGGAGCCCGATGGGTTTCGAGACTTAGGCCTTCACATTCGAATTCACTGGGTGCAAGGATTAAGTACTTCCACCAGTCGTAAGCTCCTTCAGATTGTCAACCACCGAGCGGTGCGCGATAAAATGCTTCAGCAAGCTCTCTTAGTTCCTTTTAAGCAAGCCCTCCTTCCAGGGCAATTCCCCGCTGCAGCTTTGTTCATCGAGATTAATCCTGCCGCCATTGACGTCAACGTTCATCCCTCCAAGCTTGAAATTCGCTTTTTAGATCAAAGGAAGATCTTCAGCTCCATTGACTCGCTCATTAAAGCCCTGATTCAAAAACGAGGAGCCCCGGCTTTTGCAGCAGCTTTTTCTCCTCCACCTTCACAAAAAGACTCGATTCCCTTTGCAGCCCCCGCATTTTCATTCCAAGACCAAGGAAGCAAAAGAACTGAGCCCGTTTCATCCCCCGAGGCCCCCTCGTTTGAAAGCTCACCTGCTTGGCCTTGGTCTGCCCCACCGAAGGATCCTGTTCCGTCTCGAAGTGCACCTCCTCCTTCCTCCTCTTCATTCTATTCTAAAACCTCGACTTTACCCTTGGGTCAGACCCCCGCATTTTTGGTAGAAAACCTTCCGCCTCGTCCCACACTTCGTTCTTCTCCCCTGGAAACGTCTGGGCGAGGGCCTCACTCGTCTTTACAAGAGTCCTGCCGTGAACCTTCCCCTGCTCCTTTCAATGCTTCATCCAATCACCCTCTTCAAAACGCAAGGTACCTAGGCGTCTTGTTTCAAACCTACTTGGCCTACGAAAGTGCTTCACAAATGATTTTGGTGGATCAGCACGCAGCCCATGAGCGTGTCCGTTACGAAGCCTATCGAAAAAAAGCCCTTCGGGACCCTCATTCCTCTGACCGCCCCATTGAGGCTCAAGCCCTTTTAATTCCCGAGGCAATTCGAATTCCAAGCGAGGATCGCGCTCTCATGGTGGACTTGTTGCCTGAACTTGCCCGCTTGGGCTTTGAAGCCCAATGCACGGGCCAAGAGGAACCCATTCTTTTATTCCGCTCAGTTCCTGCGGAGTGGGGAAAATGGGGCCTCAGCTCCCTGAAACCGAAGCTCAAGAATCTCGTGGATCGTCTGACCCATTTCAAAAAGCAAGAAGCTTCGGATGACCAAGCGTTATCTGAGCCCCAGACTTCGATGGAGCCTCGAGCTTCTGATCCCCCCAGCCTTTTATCTGTGATCTTCGATGAAGCGCTCTTTGAAGGTCTGGCCAGTCAAGCCTGCCACTCATCGGTTCGTGCCGGAGATCGCCTGGAGCCTCTGGAGGTGGAAAGCCTAGCTCAGCAACTCTTTGAATGTGAGCACCCCTGGAACTGTCCCCATGGTCGACCCACGGTGGTGATTGTTCCCCAATCAAAATTCGAAGAATGGTTTCAACGTCAGGTCTGATGAGCACCGCTTTCAGTTCTCCAGCCAAAAAGACCTCCTCCGTTCACCCAACAATTGGAATTCTTTCCGGACCCATGGCTACGGGAAAGTCGAGCCTTGCTCTCCACCTCACCTCCCTCTTACCCTCTCTTGAAATCATCAACGCCGATAGTCTGCTCGTTTACCGAGGACTCGACATTGGCACGGCCAAACCCACTCCGTCTGAACTCAAGCAAGTCCGCCACCACTTAGTGGATATTGTGGATCCTGATCAATCGTTTACAGCGGGTGAATTCTATCGTCGGGCCCAAGAGGCGATTTGCGAAATCCAAGAACGGGGCAAGCAACCCTTGATTGTGGGAGGCACGGGCTTTTACCTAAAATCTCTCATCTTCGGTCTGTGGAAAGCCCCCCCTTCTGATCCCGCCCTGCGTCAGCAACTGGAAAACAACAGCAACGAACTTTTACATCAGGAACTCCTGCGCATTGATCCCGCCTCAGCCCAACGAATTGGAAAAGCCGATCGCTACCGTCTGATTCGAGCGCTTGAAATCTATCGCCTCAGTGGCAAATCCCCCAGTGAGCTTGAGCAAGAGACTCACCGAGAGCCGGATCCCCGTTTTCGACTTTGGATCCTTGACCGCACCACCGATGAAATGGAAATCCGAATTGCAAAAAGAACCCAAATGATGGTGGATCAGGGCCTCATCAACGAATATCAAAACCAAATCGCACAGTTCCCTTCCTCTCGCGCACTAGGCGCCATTGGCTATGCCCAGGTGAGAGACTTCTTAGCTGGAATCCCCCCGTCGGGACGGAAACCACGTCCTGGGATCCAGGGGCTCATCGATGAGATCCAACTTGCCACCCGGCAACTCCTCAAGCAACAGCGCACGTGGTTTAAAAACCAATCCCGTCAGATTCCACAGAGTCGCTGGTTTTTACTCGATCAGCAATTGCCCGAACTCCTGAATGAGGCCATCTGCCTGTATAAAAAGGAATCACAAAAGAAAAAGCCAAACGAATAATTTAAAAAAAGTGAAATTCGCACTTAAAGAAGCTCTTCTCCTCTTTAAAAATAAATTATATTTATATTTTATTTAATTTTAACAAATAAAATAAATTCCACTGAATTTTAGAACCTCATCAAATGTTTTAAAGCCTTTTTCTCTACCGTAATCAGAGGATGGACAATCTCGACGACGAACCCTTTCCTATTCATTTCGCCCAGGCTTTTGTTAATGAGCAGAAAAAAATCTACTGAAAATTTTTAAAAATTTTCCAAAGCCTCTTCAAGTAGAATGCCCTTCTCAATCACCGGCCATCTAAATTGGCTGGAGCAGGGCGCACCTCACTGAGTCACCCATGCTGACGTACTCTACGGCTACGGAATCGAACTGGAATGGTGAACGGGAGGTGGAGGCCTCTGGAACCTAGAGTCGTCTCCTGTGACAGCCCCCCTCAGCTAGCAAGCCATCGGCGGGCTCCCGAAACGGGCGAACGGCTCAGAGGGTGTAGCGTTGATCGCGATGAGCAGGTGGGATAAATAGATGAGATAGGACCAGCAACCATCGCACGCCAACTCACCTCCCCTCACTCCTCTGGACGCGTCCAGCTCTTCGCCAGTGACCGCTACAGATGATTTCTACCAAAAACCCGCAGATCCTGATAATCTTTCCCTCCTCACAAGATGGGAAGAGAGCCCCTATGACACGAAACTCAGGTAAGCGAATCATTATTGTTTCCGATGGGACTGGAGAAACCGCCGTCCTCATGACCAAGGCGGCCATGGTCCAATTCGGCAATCAAAACGTCTACTTCACTCGCCACAAGAACGTGAGAAATGAAGGTCAGATTGAAGCCATCTGCGAGGATGCAGCAGCTAATCAAGACCTCCTGCTTTACACCCTCGTGTCTCCTCAGCTCCGGAGCTTCCTGATCACTCGAGCCATTGAAAAAGCCATTCCTTGCGTGGATCTTTTAGGGCCACTTCTGGTGGGACTGGCCAATTACTTTGGCTATGAGCCCAAGTCCATTGCAGGGCTTCTTCATGACGTGAATGAAAGTTACTTTGATCGGATTGCGGCCATGGAATACACCATTGCACATGATGACGGGAAGGATTTAAGCGGCCTTGAGAAAGCGGACGTGGTGATTCTAGGAATCTCCCGAACTTCCAAAACTCCTCTTTCCATGTACCTCTCCCATCAAGGCTGGCGCGTGGCCAATATTCCTCTGATTCATGGTTTTGATGTGCCTGGCGAAGTGTATCAGGTGGATCAACGACGCGTGATTGGGTTGACCATTGACGCGCACGACTTGGCCACCATTAGACGGGCTCGATTAGAGCGGTTGGGACAAAACCAAGGAGGCCAGTATGCGGACCCAGAGAAAGTCAATCTCGAGATCGAGTATGCCAATGAGATTTTTAGAAAAAACCGGCGGTGGCCTGTTTTTAATGTGACAGGAAAAGCCCTCGAGGAGACTGCCTCGGAGATCATTAAGCTCATGGCTCATCGCAGACTCACACCGCCCAACACCCTGGAGAACCTGCCCCCCAGTGAAGTCAAAACCAGTGGTGGCCGGAACGCTGTGGACGGAAGCCTAAAACTGGAGTAAAACGAGAAGCAACCTGGAAACTTTGGGAGGTCATCAAGATGGCTCGTGGGTCTCAAGTGTGGTTTAACGGCAAAATCCTACCGGTTGAAAAAGCTCAAATCAGTCTATTCACGCATGCGCTTCATTATGGAGTGGGAGCCTTTGAGGGCATCCGGGCTTACCAGCAAAAAAAGGGGGGTGGAGCCATTTTTAGGCTCACCGAACACCTGGAGCGATTGTTTGAAAGCTGTAAGATCTTAGGGATTCAGATCCCTTTTTCTTTAGAGGAGTTAAGCCAAGCCACTCAAGAGACCTGTCGCGCCAATGGGTTTCAAGAATGCTACATTCGGCCGATTGTTTACATTGGCGATGGCCCCCTGGGCGTGAACCCGGGAGATCATCCCCCGATCGATGTTGCTATTTTAAACTGGGAGTGGGGCAGCTACTTGGGTGACCGAGGGATCCACGAAGGCACGCGGTTGAAAGTCTCAAGCTACATTCGACCCCACGTCAACTCGTCGATGACGAAAGGAAAAATCACAGGCCAATACGTCAATGGAGTCCTGGCTAAACGCGAGGCCTTAGCCGATGGCTACGATGAAGCCCTGTTGCTTGATGCCGAGGGCTATTTGACCGAAGGCACCGGCGAAAACATCTTCATGATCAAGGACGGGGTTTTAAAAACCACAAGCCTCAACTCCATCTTAAACGGCATCACGCGCAGAACCGTGCTGGAGTATTTTAAGCATAAAAACTTCCCCATCCAAGAGACTCGCTTCACGCGCGATGAGCTCTGGTGCGCCGATGAAATCTTTCTCACGGGCACAGCAGCGGAGATCACGCCTGTGAAAGAAATCGACCGCAGGCTCATTGGCAAGCCGTCTCACTTAGGAAAACCGGGTCCCTACACCCAGGAAATCCAAGCTGCTTATCAAAAAATGGTCCGCGGCGAGCTTCCTCCTTACGCTCAAAACTGGCTGACGCCCATTTAAAAAACGGAAACTGAATTGTTTTTGCCCCGCTTGGCATGAATCCCGTGCGGGGCAATCCGCCCATCAACCCCATTCCCCTATGAGGTATTTATGAAAAACTGGAATCGTCTTTTGTTCTCCACCACTCTGATTGCTGTCCTGGGAAGCACTCCCGCTTGGGCCAAGCAGAAAACGGCTGAAATCTTCACATCCGAAGGGAAAATCACGGTAAAGCTATTTGACCAGCAGGCTCCCAAAACGGTGGCAAACTTCATGGGCCTTGCACAGGGAAAAAAAGACTGGACCGATCCTAAGACCGGAAAAACCATGAAGGGCAAAGCGTTGTACTCAGGCACCGTGTTTCACCGAGTGATCCCTGATTTTATGATCCAAGGCGGCGACCCACTCGGTAACGGAACAGGAGGTCCTGGCTACCAATTTGAAGATGAAACCAAGCCCACGGATCAATTTGATCATCCTGGCATTTTAGCGATGGCTAATGCTGGGCCGAATACCAATGGGTCTCAGTTCTTTATCACCGTTAAGCCCACACCGTGGCTCAATGGAAAGCATACGATCTTTGGTGAGGTGGTTCAAGGGATGGACGTCGTGGAGAAAATCTCCCAGGTGGAGCGAGGCCCTCAGGACCAACCGATCAAGCCAATCACGATTCAGAAAATTAAAATCAAATCCTAGGCATGCCCCACTTTGAGGGCCTCTCGGATTTCTCCTGGGGAAACTGTGGCCGTGCCCCGTTTCCCCACTTCTACTCCTGCAGCCAAATTCCCCAAGATGCACGCTTCCCCAAGACTTGCCCCAGAAACCAGCGCCAGCATGAGGACCGAGATCACCGTATCTCCCGCACCTGACACATCGTACACTTCTTTGGCAAAGGTGGGAATGAGTTGAACCTGGGAGCTCGTTGAATCAAAAATCGCCATCCCATCTTTTCCGCGCGTGATCACCACGGCGCGAGCCTGAGTTTGATTTAAAATCTCCTGTCCTGCTCGAAGCAAGGAGGCAGGATCCGTAATCTTCATGCCCGCCAAATGCTCGGCCTCTTTTTGATTCGGGGTTAAAACATCTGCACCACGATAAAGGGCCACAGGAGTTTTGACGTTGGGATCTAACGCCACCCACTTGCCCTGGGCTCGAGCCTTTTCAAAGACCCCTTGAGCCAACCCAGGCGTAAGTAGACCCTTGGCGTAATCCTCGACAATCACACCATCCACTTGTTTCAAAAGAAGAGAGACCTTCTCAAGAAGTTTTCTCTCAATCTCTTTTGAGATCCCATGAAGGCTCTCATAGTCAATTCTTAAAAGCTGCTGACTCTCACTCACCACTCGCTCTTTTAAGGCCGTGCATCGAGTGGAATCCCTAAGCATCCACTCATCGGAGATCCCCTGACTGAGCAGAAGCTCACAAAAGTCAGCGGCTCTCCGATCTTTTCCCAAAACTCCGAGTAAGTAGGGAGTTCCCCCTAGGGCTCGAATATTATCTGCCACATTGGCAGCAAGCCCGAGCTTTAAGATCTCCTGATTCACTAAGACGACAGGAACGGGGGCCTCAGGGGAAATCCTCTCCACACTGCCCACCGTGTAGCGATCAATACCAACATCACCCAGGACCAGGATTTTCTTCTTCTTCATTTTCGACACCAAGGCGAGCAGTCGGGTGCGATCCCAAGAGGAGGAATGAAGAGTTTTCATTGGGGTTTTCACCATAAACATAAACCTCTTTTTCAAATGGAAACGACTACTCTACGGATGCCGGCGCTCGACTCACGGGCTCAGGGGATCTATGAGTCCCCCATCGCTCCAGATGAAGATTCACTTGCTGAAGCGCCATTTTTACGCTCAAGCTTTTCATACACGGAAAATAATTGCAAAGACTTCCTAAGCAGCGGTTCTCTTGCCCACAGTACACCTCAGGGACTAAAACGGAGGCCTGGGAGTCGTCCTCCGTATAAGGCCCCCACCTCACAGCACTTTGAACGCGAATGGGAGGATAAAACGTCACCACGGGTTTTTTCAGAGCGACAGCCAAGTGAAGAGGCCCGGTGCTGGGAGCGACCACCACTTGAGCAAGCTCGCAGAGCGCTGCTAAAAAATCCACCTCCGCTCCCAGCTCCAAGGCCGCTTGACTTCCCCGGTAGGTGATGAGCTGATCCTTGAGTGGGCCTAACTGAAGCTCCACTCGGTTTAACAGGGGATCCTCCATTAAGCCTCCGGTGAGCAGAACTTGTTTTCCCTCGCGGAGCAGCGCCTGAATCAACCCAACGTAGTGATCCTCGGGCCAGTTTAAGGCGGAACCCCCCATCCCCGGATGCACCAGCACCAAGGGCATCTGAGGCCTCCACCCTTGCTTCACTAACCACTGTCGAGCCTTCTGACGAGTCAAAGAACTCAGAGCAATCTGAGTGGGAATTTTTCGCGTTGCCACGCGGGCGCCAAGCCTCCGAAGCAACTGTAAATTATAATCGGCCTCATGCATCTCCACATGAGAGCGCCTTTGCCTCAAGCCCAAGTTAAAAAGAAAGTAACTATGAACCTTACTCAGAGGTCCAATGCGGTAGTTCACACGTGCAACAAAAACGGCTAGGCTCACTTTCCAATGGGACTGCAAAATCACGGCGATTCGATAGTGCCTTCGCCTGATCTCCTCGACCAGTCGGAAGAATCCCCTCACCCCAGCATGAACCCCTTGGGGATCAAAAACTAAGAAATGATCCACAGACGGATGCCCTCTTAAGATCGGAAGGACATTGCGCTGAACCAAGGCCGTGAGGTGTGCCTTGGGGTATTGTTTTTTAATCCCCTCAAAAGTGGGCGTGGATAAAATCACATCACCTAATCGATCCGGTCTGACCACCAAAATCCGAAGAGGCCCCTTTCCCCTGAGTCTTCGCTCTCGGAATCTTTGACCTAAGAGCCTCCAAGACTCAATCCGAAAGTACTCTCGTGCCTTCATCCAAAGATCCGATGACGAACGATTTTTTCCATTGCTGCCACCACTTGATCCAACGTTAAATCGCTGGTGTCCATTTCAACGGCTCCTTCCGCTTTTTTTAAAGGGGCAACCGAGCGATTCATGTCGTTTAAGTCCCGTTGTTGAATATCGGCTTTCACCTCTTCAAACGTCGGTACATCGACGCCTGAGGCCTCCATTTCGATGAGTCGCCTCTTCGCCCGCTCCTCGACACTGGCAGTGAGGTAGAACTTCACTTCCGCATCAGGAAAAACCACCGAGCCAATGTCTCTGCCCTCTAAGATCGCTCTGCCTTCGGCCCCCAAACGTCTTTGAATCCCCAGTAACGCTGCTCGGACGCCTGCAATGGCTGAGATCCGAGAAGAGGCCATGCTCACCCCGGGTGAGCGAATCAAATCCGTTAAATCTCGACTATTGGCAAAAATTCGATTCACAGGATTTAAT
Organism: Bdellovibrionia bacterium; assembly: GCA_049424145.1. GTDB lineage: Bacteria > Bdellovibrionota > UBA1018 > UBA1018 > UBA1018 > JBMSSC01. The sequence goes on along the minus strand of JBMSSC010000019.1, from coordinate 15,717 downwards.
CCCGGCATCCGCTTAAACTCCAAATGGGCTGAGCGCGCCAGATGGACCGCAATCTCACCCTCCTCCTCATGAGGAAAACGAGATTTCCGCTCAAGAGTTAAAAAGGCAATGGCCCGATAAAGAGCTCCCGTATCAATGTGAACAAAATGCAACTGCTCTGCAAGACGGCGAGTCACGGAGCTTTTGCCCGTGCCTGCTGGACCATCGATTGCAACCACAGGGCCCTTCTTGGGTAATGCCAAAACCTGTTCCTCCTTTATCATGACTGCCTCAAGCGCTGAGAAGCTGAGGCTTGAATGTCTCTTAAAATTTGAGCTGCCTTCTGGTTTTCAAAAGAACTTCCAACCGTAAGTCGAATCTGTCCTGGCATCCCATAGTTGGCCAGCGGCCTTAAAATCAATCCACAAGGCAAGCAACGTTGGTTGAGTTCAATCCCGCTGAGACCAAAACCAGACTGCACATCGAGTAATAAGAAGTTGCCTTGGCTTTTCCAAAAAGGAATACTCATTTTCTTAAGCTGTTTTTCCCAAAACTGCATTCCTTTTTGGTTCATCTCGATTGATTTTCTGACAAACTCATCGTCCTCTAAGGCCGCTTGAGCTCCTGCAAGTGCAGGGGAGTTCATATTAAAAGGCTGCCTGACTTTCTCCAGATGAGCCATCAGCTCCTTAGGCCCCAAACCATAGCCCACACGAAACCCGGCTAAGCCGTAGATTTTTGAAAACGTTCTTAAGATCAAAGTATTGGGGTACTGCCCTAAAAACTCCAGTGGATCGGCAAGATCAGGGGCACTCATGTACTCCCAATAGGCATAGTCTAGGACTAAAATCACGGATCCATCGCGAACCTGGGAGAGCCCCCGAACGAGCTGCTGAAGCTCTGAATGATTCAAGTACGTGCCTGTAGGATTATTGGGATTAGCTAAGAAGACGACTCGGACTTTTTCATTTCTCCGGACCCAATCCACCATCTCACTTGGATCAAATCGAAGATGCTCATCCAAGGGGACCTCAAGGGTTTTCACCCCATGAATTTGGGCGCTGATGGAATAAGCAATGAACGCCTTTTGGCTGGTCACAATGGCATCTCCCGGCACACAAAAGGTACGAATCACCTGTTCAATCACGTCATTGGAGCCATTGCCCAGGATAATAGAAAACCGCGAGTAAAACTCCTCAGCGCGCCCGGCAAACACTCCAGACGCGGTGAGCTTTTTCATCAAAGCGGATTTGAGATGATAACCGGAGCCATCGGGATAGCGGTGAAGCTCAGATAAAGCTTTTTTTGATGCCTGCCTTGCTTTGGGGCTGGCTCCAAGTGGGTTTTCATTGGAGGCTAGTTTAATCACCTGTTTGAGCTGGTACTCCCTTTGTGTCTCCTCAATAGGCTTACCGGGAACATAAGGAACTAAGGCTCGTATGTGCTGAGGAACATGGACCATCTCTCCTACCCCATTTCTCATCTCATCAGAGGTGCTCTGGATCATTGAATCAATAGCGGATACTACACCATGGGAGATCTGAGAGCGCAAGGGCGGGAAACGGGTTTACGTTTTCTTTTGAGTTTCGATCGAGCTACTCTCCAACCCGAATCTGTCCTGAAAGATCGGGTCGGGCGTAAGGATTTTTTAAAGTGAATTTGAGCGGTGGCCCGTCGAATGTCCAAGAAGTACTTCTTCGTTTTAACGGGCTGAAAGTCCTTTCGATGAATCAGCCCATCGAGTTTGGCAGGCCCCATATTGTAGGCTCCCACCATGTGATAAGGCAAATGACCATGATAATGGTCTCTCAGCCAAGCCAGGTAAGCCATGCCGATGGCCGTATTTAAGTAAGGATCCATTAAAACCTGAGCCGTCAATTTCATTTTTTTAAGATCAACGTGCTTGAAGGTTTCAAACCCGGAGGAGACCACTCCCACCTGACGGATCACAAACTGAGCGGTAGAAGGCATCACTTGCATCAGCCCATAGGCTCCCACGGGCGAGACGGCCTTGACTCGAAACCGGCTTTCAACCTGAATTAAGGACAATACAAAGGCGGGATCAAATCGGTGTTTTTGACAAAGACCAATGAGGTGTTTGGCTAACCGAGGGACTTGGGAATCCGGAAAAAGATCTAAGTGATCCCTGAGAATCTCAGTCACTCGGCGTTCGGATAAGAAGCGATAGTGCTGAGTCCCAAGCGTTGGTGGGAGAGAGAAACTAAAGTCATCGGTTGGATCGGCTTCAATGAGGTCGACTTGAGACCAAAAAAGCTGCCCTAAAATAACCCATGACCAAAAGGAGGAGCGTTTTAAGTACTTCAACATACCAACGAACGACTGAGTACCTGATCAAGCCGCTTTTGTAAAGTGCTTTCAAAAGTGCGGATGAGACTCCAAAAATGAGGCAGTCATTTGATACGCATCCTCGCCACTTGAGTAAAACCCCTTAAAAATATGCTGAATCGTAAATCCTAGGCTTTGATACAACTGAATGGCTGGCATATTCGACTTCCTCACCTCGAGAATCATTTTATTAACCCCCTTGTTCTGAGCGAACATCATCATCTTTCTCACCATCAGCTTGGCAAGCCCCAGGCCACGAAAAGGGAGGTCAACAGCCACATTGAGGATCTGACACTCATCAAACAGCATCCAACAGACAATATAGCCTGCCATTTGAGAATCACTCTCATCATCGGTCAGCACATAGAATTGACTATAGGGTTTGGTAAACTCCGCCCGAAAATGCTCTTCAGTCCAAGGCGATACATGGACTTGATTTTCAATTTGAAGAATTTTCGAGAGGTCTTCTGTGGTTGCGGGCCTTAGGCTCCAGTCGTTTACTTGCATTCCCTAGTGATACCTACCGAAACACGCCCTGGCAACTGTACTGTGCAGAGGGCTTAACCCAATTCCTCCCGACTTGCTCAGTTTTGACCACGGATTCACTTTGCACCTTCCAAAGCTCGGGTTGAAACTCAGAGTCCGAAACAACAGGAAAAGCCATTAAATCCTCCTCAGAAACATAAGGATACGCAATCCGAACCTCTTTTCTCCATTTTCCCTCAATCCGAGCACTCCGCAGTTTCCAGGTTTGCTGGACGCTTTGGAAACGCCGAACCTCCTTGCGGCTACAAATCAGTTTTAGGACATTAAACCCCGGACTAAACAACCCCCTCAGATCCCCAACCACTTCGTCAGGACAAGACACACCCTCTTCCAGCCAGGAGAAGTTCTCCTGTCGACTTTCAGGCAACGTGCAGTTTCTCACGGTAACAGGAGCTTTCACGATCCATTGCAGTCTCACCGTTTCTTTGGGCCCGATCGTAAAATGAACCCAGCGATCGGACTCCAGCTTCAGAGTCTCAACACCGACTTCTTGCCCTTCTCTCTGATGAATCCGCTTAAGGTGACTGAAGTGGAGCTCAGCTTTGGATTCCCAAAAAGTTACCTCGGGTCCCCGAGGAGGCTTTCTCTCCCTGGGTTGATACAAACTAGACTCTAGCACTGTTTTTAAGACCAGCGGTCGATCGTCTCTTTGGCCCGGTTTAATCCACAGCTCAAAGGGCCGATTTTTGGGATTCACCCATTCTTCTTCCTCAATGACTTGACCCTCTTCAACCACTTGGTTCCCCACACTTTTTTCATTCAACTGGAGTGCATCGGTGAGAGAACGGTACCGAAGTGACGGCAGAGGGGCCTCTACTTGAAATTGAATCTCATACTGGACGCGTTGTCCTGAAGCCAAAATCAGATCCAAGCGAATGACTTGAAGGTCCTCGAGGTCTAAGTCCCCCTCGGAGTAAAACTCAGAATTTCTAAATAAATCAAAAAAGGGAATAAACCAGAGGTTTCGTCCTCCATCAAACCAGACCGGTTTGGGCCTCCCATTGCCCAACCATTGAGAATTTCGATAAACAAAATGCGTATAGAATCCAGAATTCACTTGCGACTGATCCCACCGTGCATCCCAGGCAAAGAAGAAGCTCCAGTGAGGAGTGGGACTCTGACTTCCGGCAGATCGCTGAACTTGATCCTCCTGCTGGAGAAAGAACTTGTGATGAAAGACGACTTTTTCATGTGATCGCGTCACAAAAGAACGCTCTTGATCCCCCCCTGCTCCCCGCTCTGGGGAGTTCAACAGAGAAACCGGATCGGATCGTTGGCCAGAGGAAAGTCCAGCCGAGGAATCGGAGGAAAACACGGAGTACACGTGAACCTGGGGAATAAAAGAAGGACGCACCGGCTGAGCCTGTGTTTGGTTTAAATGAGGCCCCCCCGGGGAGACCTGCGACGCTCTGAGGTTCTCGGGACTCAAAAGGCTTTGAGGCGCAGGGGGGTTCTGAACTTGCCCTTTTTTTTGATCCGGAAAACCTCGACCACAACTGCAGCAATAGGCAATCAGAAGCCCAATGAATGCCGCTTGAGCATTTTGACGTTTTTTCTGCAACTGGCTTTGATTTTTTTTCACTCTCATTTTCCTTTTTTAAAAACCCCCTGAACCGAGCCGTCCCGAAGCGGACTGATCCTGAACTCTCAACGAAATTCCAAAGTGGGAGATGTGTTGATTGGCTCGAATCAGCTCAAGAACAAAAACTTGAGTTCGAGCCATTCTGCGAGCTGGCTGACTCGCTTTTTCTTGATCCAAAAGAGACGAAAGAGGAACAAACCAGAGCTGATGAAGGGGATCAAAATGAATTGAGACCCAGTGCGTGGAATGAGTCGAGGCAAGCTGAATCGGTTCCCTTTGAAAACTGCGGTGGCCCTGATGCAACAGAGCCCCCCGGACGATCGAATGGGGTCCTTGAGACTGGGGCCAAACGAAACAAAGCCCTTCCGCGCCTTGAGGGAGAGGCTGAGAAAACACAATCTCCTCAGGACTCAAAACGGTGGGTTCGATGACCGTGACTCCGAGGGATGATTCATGGGCAATTCTTAGACCCAAAGAGTGTGCCTCAAGCAGAGAGTCTCCCTCAAGACGCCTTTCGGAGGGTTTCACCGGATCAGGCTGTTTTTTTAAGTTCTGAACAAAGGGCTGAGCAGGACCACAGCCCAAAACGAGCAGAAGCCCAGTGCAGCACCCTAACCATTTTTTTTTCATCAGCGGGAGTGCTTAGGCAAAATCTAGGCCAAGAAAAAAATCATCGTTCTTGTGCTTAAACCCCAAGCCCACTGCTCAGGGACGCCCCAGACGGTGCATTTCTGCCACCTGGAGACTTAAACATCGACCGCCTTGATCCACCTCCTCTCCCCCTTCGTTTCTCAACAGACTGCCTTTTCTTGTGACTTGGTCCCAGGGGCCCCGAGAACCTTCCCCTGCTGGATGGAACGGTTGATTTTTTTGTTTTTCTGTCAGTAAATAGAAGACCCATCGGGAGACTTCAAAGAGCTGCTCGAAAGTTCCGGATCTTTTTTTATTCTCCCGGGCGGTTCGCAAACCATTGAAGCCTTCAGTGCCCTGCTTGAAGGCTGAGGCTTCCAGATTGGAGAAATCGTGACTGAAAAACAGCGCTCAAGTAAAAATCTCAGATCGATCTACGATGTCCTGTATGGCTTCATCCCCATCACCGAATGGGAGGAGAAAATCATTAACTCTCCTTTTTTCCAGCGCCTCCGATGGATTAAACAGCTCGGATTCTCCAATTACATTTTTCCAGGCGCCGAGCACAATCGATTTGCCCACGTCATTGGAGTCATGCACTCCATGGATCAAATGATTCGATCCTTAGGACTGGCCGTATCGGATGCTGAGCTCTTTGATCCTCAGGCTCAAAGCAGCGCTGCGTTGTTCCACAAAAGCATGAGAATTGCTGCACTCCTTCATGACATTGGCACCTTTCCCTTTAGCCATGCCATTGAAAACGCCTACCTGAGGCACGGAAATGACTCAAGGCGAGGATCAGGAGAATCCAAGAACCTCCCTAACTCCCATGAACATTTGGGCTCGTTTATCATTAAAAATACAGATTACCCTGGGGGCCTCACTCGCATTCTCAAACAGTACAACTTTGAGCCTCACCTCATTTCCCGAATCATCAAAGGAGACTCCGACCAGTTGATTGCCAATCAACTGATGCACTCCGATTTGGACGCGGATCGCATGGACTACTTAATGAGAGACTCTCACTACACGGGCATTAAGTATGGTCAATTTGACCGCGAGTACATTTTGGCCAATTTGATGACTTATCAAGCGGACCCAAAAAACCTGGCTTTTGGGATCCGAGAAAATGCCGTGCAAGCCGTGGAGCACTTCTTGATTGCTCGCTTCAGTTGGTACAGCCAAGTGATTAAAAACCCAGGCTCAGCCAAGTTTGACATCATGTCCTCTTACGTGGCCCAAGGGCTTCTCAAAGAAGACCTGATTCATCAATTCCATGACCTACTCACCATGATTGAAGAACGAGATGAACGCTTTTTTTGGTGGAATGATCTGTACTTCATGAATCGCTGCCAAGAGCTGCTGATTCAGAAAAAAATCCAAGACCCAAGAATCCATGAACTCACGGAAATGCTCTTGTATCGTCACCCGCCTAAGACCGTCCACCATCCGCTGTTTTCCCACAAAATTCTTGCCGTCCACCGACACGATTCCGAGAAGGATCGCCTCGTCACCAAGATCGAATCCTTTTTAGAAGAAATTCACAGCACTTTAGAGAGAAAAGGGACAGGAAAAGAATGGATTCTGGCTGATATTCCCGAAAAAGACGTGATTTTCACCACGGGAATGCAAAAAATTATGAAAAAACGAACTAGCGACAACCTCTATCGCGAGCGCGATCCGATTAAGGTGGTTTCGAAGGACGGTACGCCCTCCCTACTCGTGGAGCGTGAGAACACCCTGATGAAGCACCTCTCGGGGTTCATTAACTTCGTGCCCAATGTGTATGCAAATGAAGCTGCCGTTACCCTGCTTCAAGCTGAGGGATTAATCCCCGCTTAACTCAAAGAACAGGGAGAGTTCAAGAAGGGGGCTCACCCACCCTGAGTCCCCTTCCCAGCCTGAAGCCCAGTGCAGCACGGGAGGTAAAAAAAGACTCCCAAGCGTTTGCCTGTGGCTTTCTCGCTCGAAATCTCAGCCCGAGTGTGAGACTTTAACGCTCATCCACTGCTTGTGAACGGAAACCACCATGCGCGCTTTGATGAAACTCAAACCTTATCTTCGCCCTCACCTAGGACTCCTGCTGCTGAGCACTGCCTTGGCCATTCCACTCGGAGCCTTGCGGATGGGTCCTGCTCCGTTGGTCAAATCCATGCTGGATGACTTGTTCATCAAAAAAGACCCTCATCAGCTCATCCTCTTGCCCCTCTCTTTAATCGGTCTTTACTGCCTGAACTTCTTGATTCGCTTTGGCCACTACTTTGCTCTGCGCGTGGTGATTATTCGAGTCAATCAGAGACTCAAAAATAAAATCTTTGAACACCTCTTAGGACTGTCCGCCGATTACTTCAGCAGGGAGAGCACCGGAACCCTCATCTCCCGCACCGCCAGTGATCCGCAATCCATTGACTCGGGCCTCTCTTGCATCAATATCGTCATCCGTGAGCCCATCACCCTTTTGTTTTTATTTGGCTACACCCTTCACACCAATTGGAAGCTCACGCTCATCACTATGATTTTAACACCCTGTTTGGCTTGGGTTTTCTCCGCCACAGGAAGAAACCTAAAACGCTACCTCAAGCGACTCTTTGAGATCAACGCAACGCTATTTTCCACCCTCCAAGAGGGTTTTACCGGAATTCGAATCATTAAATTATTTCGCCTGGAAAACTACGTCCGCTCTCAGTTTGAGCAAAAAAACCAAGATTATGCTCAATTTTTAATCAAAACTTCACTTCTGGAGGAAATCGCTCATCCCCTAGTCGAACTGCTCACGGCATTTGCCCTGGCTCCCATCATCTACTATGGGGGGCGTCAGGTCTTTGTTGGAAAAATGACACCCGGAGATTTATTTGGTTTTTTCACCGCATTTGCTCTGATGATGAACCCCATTCGAATGCTCAATGACGTCAACATGAAGCTTCATCAGATGGCACAGGCCTCCGAACGCATCTTTGAGATCTTTGAGTGGAAGTCCAACCTGCGTGAGGCCAAAAATCCGAAACCCATTTCAGACCTCAAGACGGGAATCGAGCTTAAAAACGTAAGCTTTGCGTATCCGGATCAGCCCTCTCGCCGGGTGCTTAAAAATGTGAGTTTTCAAATTCCCAAAGGAAAAGCCATTGCTCTGGTGGGGCCCAGTGGTTCAGGCAAAAGCTCCCTAGCCCACCTGTTACCCCGAATCTTTGACCCCACAGACGGTCAGATCCTCATTGACGACCAGGACATCCGAGGCCTGAAGCTTGAGGATCTCCAAAAAATGATCGCTGTGGTGAGCCAAGACGTATTTCTATTCAATGACACGATTGAAGAGAATATTCGATGCGGTAAATTAGGTGCTACGAAAGAAGAGATTCAAGAAGCTGCGCGCAAGGCCCACGCTCTAGAATTCATTGAAAACCTCCCTCAGGGATTTCAGACGCAGATCGGGGAACGAGGTCAAAAACTCTCAGGCGGTGAAAAGCAGCGCATTTCCATTGCTCGAGCATTTTTAAAGGCGGCCCCGATTCTAGTCTTGGATGAAGCCACCTCAAGCCTAGATAATCAATCGGAGAGAGCCGTTCAACGAGCGCTCGATGAGCTCATGGAAAACCGAACTTCTCTGATGATCGCCCATCGACTTTCCACCATTCAAAATGCCCATACCATTTTCGTGATCCGCGAGGGAGAAATCATCGAGCAAGGCAATCACGACACTCTTCTTGAAAAACAGGGCGTTTACGCACAATTTCACCATGGCGTCTAAATGATCTTAAGTCTTGGGAAGATTGGATATTTTTTAAATCTCTATTTTTTTGCTAGTTTTTTAAACTAAAATACCATTGTAAATCAAAAAAAAATCTGATACCCAAAACACCTTCTTCCATTTAAGACACCCAGCGCTCTCTGGCCCAACGCCCTTTGGTTTTCCGCTGACATTCAAATCGAATGAACCGGATACAAGCAAGCTTTTGACCCGATGCGAGTTCATCTCACCTGAGAGGGGAAGGTCTGATGCAATTCACCAGTGAACTGAAGAACACAACAAAAACAAGGGGTAGCAGCCAGAGTTTCTCAATCCACTTGATCTCCCCTGATTTTAGAAAACACGAAATAGGAGCGATATCATGCACACCCCTGACCATCGACTGAAAACCTTCATCACTCTCTTCGCTGGGCTCACTTTAGGAGGCCCAGCGTTTGGGTTTCCCAAGGAGGAACAAATCCATCCCAGGGGCCCTCTAGCAAACCTTAACCAAGAGGAAACCACCCCCTCCCTAACTTCAGACTCAAGCTCCTACAAAAAAAAGCAAAAACTGGATCTAGAGATCGACCTTTACGCCGAAGAGGACTCACTGGAGCTGCCCTCGCCAAGTCGAGTTTTAGATTTTGTCTTTGACCTGGATGAGACCCTGGTGTTTCCCATAGGTTCTCCTTTGCCCTTAGACGAATTCAGGGCAATTTTCCCCATTCACAAGTTCAATCAACTCATTTTTGACCCTGAAAGAAGAACAGACTCCATCCATCTTCAGATAGGCCAACGAGTTCTGACTCATACCTTGGCCCCGGGTGCACTGGAAGTCTTAGCCACCCTTAGCCAACTCAAGGGCGCTCGACTGAACTTTTTCAGTGCAGGTCTTCACTTGCGCAACCTCCGCCTCCTTCAAGTCTTAATTCCTGAGGTCGAAAAACTCAGTCACAAATCCATCGCTTATGAGGTTTTATCCAGTGAAGACGTTGGACCTCAGGGCGAAAAAGACCTCTTGAAGTTCTTAAGATTCAAAGCACGATCCGATCTCTCACTCCACTCTTCGGTGCTCATCGATGACAACTGGGCCGCTATTCACCCGGGCCAGTTCAATAATTTTTTAAGAATTCACTCGGCTTTCAGTCTCACCAGTACGCCCCAGCAGATACAAAGAAACCTCATTCGCATCTTAGGGATCATCATTGAAGCCATTGAAGAAGCCGATCAGTCCCCCAACTCCCTCACTCTGATTGAGGCGATCCAGAGAGTACAAACTCTCACTGAGGACCATCCCACGGTTGAGGCACTCGAAGAAAAGCACTTTCGCATTGGACTTGAGGCCATTCAAGAAATCAATCCGAACTTCTCCTCTTAAGACGATGCGCTCTCATGCTCATCGCTCGAGTCGGCAAGCCCCCCCAAATCGAGCGATGCCGACTATTTCACTATGGAATCCAAATTGTTTTGAGTCTTAATAATATTCTTATCTTAATTTTTATTTCAAATCAGTTACTGTTTTTTTCACTGAAATTTCATTGTGCATCGAAAAAAAATTCGATAAGGACTTAGAAGATTTCATTCACTGAAAGAAAGCCTTACTTCAGGTGTGAGCGGATTTTTTTGCGAAGTCACCCTTCAAAAACCCTGCTTTTGAAGGGCTTTGAAACCTGATTCAACCTCTGATGCAAAAGATTTTCGGCACTTAAGAATGAGATGACAATGCCAGAATCACTAATGGGGGAACAGTCAAATAGGCAAGCCCAACTCATCCCCCTTAGGCTTCAGAAAAAACACCCGAGGGACCTCAACATGCATCAGCCTCAGTGGCGCCTCCCATTCTTTCTCTCTCTGCTTGGTTTGCTCACTTCATGTAGCCCTGTTTTTGGCTTTCCCACCGAAGGAAAGTCGGAACTTGAGCAGGCCGAAAAAAAGCTCAAAAGCACCACCCACTCCCCAAGAAACAGCCTCGAATCGAGTCCCCCCAGAAAAAAGCAAAAGATGGATCTGCAGATCGACCTTCATGCAGAACGGGAAGAGCTTGGGACTGTTCCCGAGCAACGGCCTGTATTGGACTTCGTTTTTGATCTGGATGAAACCCTGGTTTTTACCGATCGTTGTCTAAAACGTGCAAATACACTAGGACCCCACGAACGCGTCAATGAACTCCTCTTGGATCCCGAGACGGGAAAAGCCAAAATCCAAATTCAGTTTCAAATTGGTACAGAGGAAGTGGTTTGCGAACACCTCTTGGCCCCAGGTGCACTAGAGGTCTTAGCCTACCTCAGCCAAATGGAAGGTGCACGACTCAACTTTTTCAGTGGAGGAATTGAAGCTCGAAACCTCCCACTCACCCGAGTCTTAATGCATGAGGTGCAAAAACTGACTCAAAAAATAATCCCCTATGCCGTTTTATCCAAGGACCACCTGGAAGTCTCACCGACCGGAGAGAATCGAAAAAACATCCTCCGAATTGCGGAGATCCCAGAACGCTCGGATTTAGATCTCAACTACTCGGTACTCATTGACGACAACCTGGAGTATGTCCACCCTGAACAGTTTGACAACCTGTTACTCATCCACTCGGCTCTTAACCCCATCACCACTCAGCAGCAACTCAAAATGAACCTGATTCGGGTCTTAGGCATCATTATTGAGGCCGTCGAGTGGACTCACTCCTCGATTCCGTGCGTCTCGTTGATTGGAGCACTCCAGCAGGTGCAGACTCCAACCCAGGCTCATCCGACATTTGATGCGCTCGACGAAGAGCATTACCGCATTGGACTGAAGGCCGTTCGAACAATTAACCCGGACTTCCCCTCCTTAGAGGAGACGCCCGAGGTCCCCTAATCACTGAGCTCTCTGAAGGAGATACGGTTCTTCTTGAGCCGTCTCATTGGGTAGCTCGATTCCCTCAAGCCTTGCTACTACAGCCGTGGCTAGACAATTACCCAGCAGATTCACAGCCGTTCGAGCCATGTCCATGAACTCGTCTACGCCCAGGATCAAAGCAATCCCCTCTAATGGAAGTCCAAAAGCTGTGAGAGTTCCTGAAAGCACCACGATTGAGGCGCGGGGAACGGCAGCCACTCCTTTGCTGGTTAACATTAAGGTTCCCATCATTAAAAATTGCTGACTCATCGACAGCTCCACCCCTGCCGCTTGAGCCACAAAAACGGAAGCAAGTGCCAGGTGTAATGTCGAGCCATCTAAGTTAAAACTATAACCCAAAGGAAGCACAAAGCTTGAAATCCGCTTGGGAACCCCAAACTTCTCCAACTGATTTAAAGCCCCCGGATAAGCCGACTCGCTTGAGGTCGTCGCAAACGCCAACACGAGTGGATCCTTTAAGTGTTTTAAAAAAGAAAAAAGTGGGATTTTAAAAAGCTGCGTCACTGGCACCAGCACCACAATTAAAAACAAGATGAGCGCAAAATAGAGTGAGCCCACGAGCTTCAAAAGCGGCAGAATGACTTGCCAGCCATGCTCAGCAACACTGGTGGCCATGGCAGCCCCGACGCCCAAAGGAGCAAGCATCATGATGTAGCTGGTGTACTTAAACATGATTTCCGAGAGGGATTGACAAAACTCAACCACAGGCTCCCCTTTTTTTCCAATCGCTAGAACCGAGAACGCAAAGAGTGTGGAAAACACCACGATCTGCAGCACATCGCCTCTCACAATGGCGTCGGCAATGTTACTGGGTAAAAGGTGCTCAATAAACCCCCCGAAGGTGATTTTAGAGGCTGCCGCTTGAACTACGGCCTCAGGCACATGGGCTCCGATACTCAGACCATCCCCCGGACGCAGCCAATTGACGACGAATAATCCACAAGCCAACGCCAGCGTGGTGGCCACTTCAAAATAAATGAAAGCCCTAAGCCCCATTCGCCCCAGTTGCTTAAAACTTCCTGTGCCTGCAATTCCGGTGACGAGGGTGGAAAAAATCAAAGGTGCAATTAAACTTTTAATCCCATGAATGAACAGCGTGCGAAAAGGCGCAATCACGGAAACCCAGGAGGGAGCAAAAACCCCTAAAGCAAATCCAGCGATGAGACTAATAAAAATCCAATGCGTGAGTGATATTCGTTTGATGAAACTCCTATTTTGCATACCAAACGGGTAACATGACTGAGGCAGAAGGGCAAATTTAACCGTTTTTTTTAATCAGCTTTTGAAGATTCCTCTCTCTTCTGCGGCTTCTGCTGGCCTTTTTGGCCTAATTTATGCTCAGACACCGCTCCCGATGATTCCACTCAGGCTTTTCTTTTTTCTCCTCAGTCCCCACGCAGGAGCCGATTATCCCCCCCTGCCCATGGGTTTGCCTCCCTTCCCCCCTCGTTGCACTCCGCTCCAGTTTGCACAAAGAACAGGCAAAAAGAGCTGCTGGGCTCGATTTCAGGTCTCTCCGAATGAAGTTCTGTGCGTCTCCCAATCCGAGTGGATCAAACACCTGGATCTCCTGCAGCGCACGGTCCATCCGAGCCCCCTCTGCACTCCAAGTGGCTCAATTGCTCGGGTGGTTGCCCCAGGGGTGAACGATTTTCAAACGACGAGTCCAAAAAAAATCCTCTATCAACAAATGGCCTCACCCTCGGCTCGAATGAAAACACCCAGCCCCATCCGACTCAAGCTCGAGCGAATCCTCCTGCGCATCGAGAGGATCCGCGAAGGACTTTCCTCTCGATGGTCAACCTTGGACTCCTATGGCATCTTCAGAAGTCTTTTTCTCCATGAAAAAGTCCCGGACTCTCCTCTTACTTTGCTCAAAAAACTGGGCTTCGTTCACTTAGCCAGTGTTTCTGGGATTCACCTGTATGCTCTGGCGTCGTTTTGGGATCCGGTGTTTCGTTTTGTCTTTAGAAGTTTTCAAGGTCCGACCCAGTGGGGAATTCGTTTCAGCCGGCTGTTTTGCGTAAGCCTCGGGCTGTTGATTGCCGGCCTATCTGGGTTTCGAATGGGACTCATCCGACCCACGCTCATTCTCTTGCTTCGCTCCCTTGCCGCGCAACTTGGATTTGCATGGGCACGAGGATCTCCTCTCGGGGTCGCCTTGGTGCTGGATCTGATCTTTGAGATGCTGATCTTAGGATTCACGGCTCCCCACTCAGGGCGAATGGTCTACCTTCTAGCCGTTGGGGGTGGACTCCTTTGGATCCGAAGATGGCAAAATGCGCACGTTAGCTTAGCTGTGGGATCGTGGTGCGCTGTGGCCCTCTATGACGCATGGGAGACCTCGGGATTTGCGCTTTTCACTCCCTTCATTAGCTTACTGTGTTTGCCTTTTTTATGCTTCCTCGTGTTTCCGATCGTGGCTTTGGGGATTTTGCTTCAACTCTTAGGAGCTGAGAGCCTAGGAATGGCTTGTTATCACGGGGTTCAAGGAGGACTTCATTTTTTCATGCAGGGCATGATGAGAGTGGCTTTTTTACCTGGAAACCTCTGGATCGTTCCCCGTTCCGTGTTGGGGATGGCTGCTTTCTGCGCCACTGCAATCAGTTTTCTCTCGCTGCTGCGCCTTTGGAGTCCTGCACTCACTCGCTTCGTCCTCTTGATTTCCACCCTCACAACCATCACGCGATTGCTCTTAGGCGCTGTTCTACCGACCCAGATCTTTCCCGGATGGAATTCCAGTCTGAGCTTAAGCCCCTCTTCATGGCTCAGCCCATGGAAAGCAAGCCCCTCAACCCCTGCTCCTCCCGCTCGAGCCCAAGCCGTGTACCAACTCGACGTAGGACAAGGGGATTCAGCCTTGGTTTTGGCTCACTCCCCGCGCACGTCAGCCCATGAAAAAGGCCTGGGTCCCTGGGGTGAGAATCAATGGGGCGGCTTGATCGATACGGGGTCTTTTCATGCTCTCTCCGACGAACGCTGGATCGATCTCCTCTCGGAGCACCACCTCCATGAGATTGACTGGATTGCCCTTTCTCACTTAGACGAAGACCATGCCGGAGGAGTTTTTCGACTCGCACGACTCTTACCCATCGGATGCGTTGTCGCTCCCCAACCTGAGCAGACGACTCCACGAGGAAAGCGACTGCAGGCTCTCCTCCAGCAAATGAAGATTCCCCTTTTTTCTTTTCCCACGGACCCAAGCGCATCGACCCACCCCTGCCTTCCGTACCCAAGCCTTCAGGTCTCGCTTCCTGCTCGCTCACCGAAGCGGAAAAAGGTGACTCGCGCTCCCACCTCGCCTCTGCGCCCGCGCGCCAATGAACACATGGGTGCTCTTCTCATCCCACTAAAAAAGGGGGGCTTCTATCTCAATGCCGGGGACGCCCCGATTGCCTCAGAGCGGCAGATGCTCCCCTGGCTCAAATCAAAAACGTCGTTTCAGGATTCCCCTCGAATCCTGAAGATCAGCCACCATGGGTCTAAAACTTCCTCAGATCCCCTCTTCCTCCAAGCAGTGAACCCTACTGAAGCCTGGATTTCAGTTGGCTTAGGCAACCGCTTTCACCATCCCCATTCTCGAGTGGTTGAACGGCTCAAAGACTTAGCCATCCCTATCCGCAGGACGGATCACCAAGGTTGGATCAAAACTCCCTAAAGGATGGCCTGGGGATCAAGCAGAGGATGAGTGGATTCATGGCTGATCCGTTTGATCCAAATTTTTTAGCCTGCAAACCTCTTCTCCTTGAAGGGGAATTTAGGGCTTTCCCGGTTTCGCTCATTTTTCCTAGACGCTATCCAATCGGACATTCTTTAAAAGCTAGGGTTCTGGTTCCCGTCATAGCAAGAGATTGCAAAAAACTTTTTCGGAGTAAAATCTAAAAAGCCCGGCCAAGTGATAGACGCTTGGCCCTCCGTAGGTTCGAGATGCCCCGTGTCTCAGACCGTCACCCACGGAACGGAGGAAAGTGGGCTTGAAGGGCAGGATCAGACGATAGGAGGATGGAATATTTCCGAA
>JBMSSC010000018.1:0-29039 GCA_049424145.1 Bdellovibrionia bacterium | reverse complement strand
CTTTCGTTCTTCGAAAGGAATGTTCATCGAGGCCGATCGTTGACGGCCATGGATATTGATTATTCATCCGTCTTTGTAGTTCTAATTGTTGATAAAAGGTCTCGAAAACGTAACCGGTTGAAATCTTGAAAGTACTCTGAACTTTTTCCAAGCTGGTATAAGTGTCGCACGCCCATCGAACCGCTCTCTTAAAGCGCTCTGAGGTCCGGTGCCCCTTTTTAATTCCTACCACCGGCTCAGTAAATGGTTTTCGACACTGAGCACACCAAAACCGTCGCTTCCGCAGTTCAATTACAACCTATCGCTTACCCAAGGGTTCGTCTCGTATGCAGACATTCCGGTGATCGTAAATGCTTTGACTCGGACTGGCACATTTTGGGCAAACTTCCATTTTAGAAATCTTCTCAGCTCTGAAAACAACCGATTTTTTTTTGAATTGCTGTCCTACAATTTTCACTTCCTGAAACGACAAAAGCTGGGTAGTTTGGGGGCCGAGCATAGTTGGATCTCCTGGGTCATAAGTTCAATGGTTTGACCAAAGAGGTCTACTATGCTCTTTCTATTTGTCAACTATTCTACTTGCTGGTACCCACCATCAAGTGAGGAGACCCTTCGGTTCTGGGTTCTTCGGTTCTGGGTTCTTCGGTTCTGGGTTCTTCGGTTCTGGTTCTTCTCGGTTCACGGGGGTTTTGTCTCAAAAGCGTTCATGAACAAGCAGGGTGCAACTGGATTCGATCATTCTCATGTCCTCGGATTAGGGGGATCTCCCTAGGTTTTTTAACTCCAAAGTTGGCGGACTCTACGGAGATCGAGCAGGCGGGCTCAACCGAGACTGGATACTTGCAGGCACCTTCCAGCCTCCCGGAATCGTGATCACCGGCAGACCTTCTCGCTTCGCAAATTCAATTGCTTCCTTAGCGAGATCATCTTTGACCCCTTCTTTAATAAAGACGCCTGCGATTTCGGACTTCGTACCCGTCACCCGATTCGTGCCTTCAACAATGATCTCATTATACTTGTCGCTTGCCGTGTTTTTGAGCACCTCTTTGGGCTCCATGAGCTCAGCTCGTCGACTAACATACCTTCCATTACTTGCAAAATTCGTATGACTCGCATACGTGATGTTTTCTCTCGGAACCTTGAGGATGACCCCTGTTGGAGCAAAGGTTTGAACCACCTCTAACTTTTCATTAGTCTGCTTGGTGAGAAGCGATGTACAAATCCTTTTTCGCCCAATAAAAGCTTTTGGATTTTTGAACACATTTTCGGGAAAAAATGCGCCTAAAGTACTATCGTTAGGACGGTACTGATCTGGAAAAACGCCATGAATCAAAAAAGTAAAGTCTTCACCCTTTTGGTAGGATTTAGGATCCGTGAAAGTCCAAGCCTGAAGCTCCGCTGGTGAATAAGGATTCATCAACTGAAGCCGTTCTTGAACGGAAGGCTCTGGCATTCCCGCGTATCTTTTCAAGAGCTGCAGAGCAAGGTCTCTGACTTTAATATTAGAATGCGATAGCTTCTTTTGTAAATCTTCTATAATTATTTTTTTCAAATCGGCGGAAGACCTACGAAAAACTTGCTCAATAGAACTGAGAACATTAATTGTTCCATCTGCGTCATCAAAGTTAATTCGATGCTCCTGATTCTTCCCCGAAAATTCTCTACTGCTTCCAGGAAAAGCCAAAACCAGTTGTTCTATTAACTCGCGTTCCCGACCGAATAAAAGAGGTGACTGCCCTAACAGTTCAAGAATTGCCTTCTTGGCCTGAACACTGTCCTTCAGCAGCTTCTTTAACTCTTCTCCTGTCTTTCTGTTTTGACGCTGTTCCTCTTGGAGATAAAACCGTTCCAACCTAAGTTTCTGTTCGGGGAACAATCCCAAAATCTTCTCAGGATTTTTCTCTAACTCATCCTTAAACTCAGGTGAAATCTCGATGGGTGGATGAATCTCCTTAAATCGGGCCAGAATCGCATCCCTAAACTGAATCGAATGAGACCGATCTAAAACAGGAAGACCGCGCTGAACTGGAGTCATTTTAAAATAATCTACAATTTTATCCCCTAGAGCGCTGACCTGATCATTTTTAAACTGCATAATAAAATCAGCTCGATCATCGACAAAAGCAACACGGCGAACCTTCGAAAACTCGCTGCTTTGAAGTCCCAATCGTGCGGCAAACGCTTTCCTTTTATAACCCCGATCGGATTTCCCTTTGACTGAAATCACGCGCCCACAATGAGAATACTGCAGGGTCTCACCTTCGATCTCAACTTCACCCGTCCTAATCTTCTCCTCACGACAATCGTCAATCTCAAATTCTCGAGAAAGACCAATCGAACGCAATTTTGAAAGGGTCCCAGAAAAACTAGCATGAGCACTGGAGGCCTGTATCTTGACTCCGAAAGTCAGCAAATCATCTAAAACTTTCTTCACTTCACTTCGAATCTGAAACACTTCTGAATCGGCTTTCTTCTTTGGATCTGAATCATTCGTCAGCACGCCATCTACGTCAAAAATCACCAAAATTTCCTGAGCAGCTGTACCAGATTGAATCAGATCACGAATATGCTGAGACACTCTGCTGAGTGCACCTACTTCAGATAAATCGATGGGATCAAGTCTCTTCTTCGGAATAAACCCTGAACAAGAACTCTCTTCAGCGGAAAGAGCGTAACGCCCTCGATTCATTGAATCAATTAGATTCAAAACTGATTTAACTTCTACTCCATCTTGTGGGACTCCAAAAGCTTGCAGACTAAAGAGAGTCAAAAAAGTCCAAAGATAAAATTTCACGCTCATTCTAAAAAATTTTATAACTTTTTTTATATTATTGCTATTTTAGATTTTTTTATAATAATAAAAAATTAATTTTTTTCTTGTCTTATTATTTTAAAAATAAAAAAACAAATTAAATTTCGAAATTCTTTTATTTCAATAATTCTTTGAAGATTTTTTCTTCGATTTAGAATAGATAGAGAAAGAGAACCAGAGGCATCAAGAATGAACCAGACAAAATCCGAAATAGAAAAACTCTGTCAAAAACTACATGAGGAGGCGATTCAGGCGAATCAGGATTTCTACATTGATCCCAAAACAGGCTACCTCGTTTCAACCCAAGTTCGACTCAAACGCCAAAAAGTCTGCTGTCAATCGGGCTGTCGGCACTGTCCCTATGGTTTTCAAGCCAAGACTCAAGGTAATTCGGGCGATCGGTAGTTCCAGCTAATTCATTGAGAGGGAATCCTTAATTTTTCTAAAAAAATTGGATTCTCTTTATTAAAGCAAATCACAATCAATCTGTGATCATCAAGCTTCCGATCAATGCTCTTCAATCCTACCCACAATCTCCTTCAGCTGATCTCTCTGTTCGACCATGATACTGAGGAGCTCATCGACTTTTTTTCGTTCGGGCTGCTTTAACCTTCCCTGATCGACTTGCTTATGGATTGCGTCGATTTGCTTTTCTTTAATGGCAAGAAACTCCTTTAAAGGTTCACTGGAGTTTTTCTGAGAACCTGAGGAACTTTTCCCTGACTTTAAATCAGCTGATACGACTTCAGAGGCCTCCTGCTGATTCTGGGCATGACCTCTCCTCCGCTCCCTCTCAAGCGCTTCTTGAGCCTCTTGCTTGGCTTTGAGAATTGAAGCCTCCGATGCCTTCAGCTTCTCTCTTGCCCTCATGAGTTCGAGCTTATAGCGCTGAAGCTCACCTTCCCCCGTTCGGGCTTGAGCTAGGGCCTTCCGCAGCTCAAGAGAAGTCTGAAGCAGCTTCTCTTTTTCTCGATCAGCTTCGTCTTTAGATCTCTTCAAATCGTCTCTCAACTGCCCAATTGTGTTCTCAAGATTTCTAGTGATTGCAACCTGATTGTTCAGCTCAGACTGAAGCTTTTTTTCCACTATTGAGTTATTAAACTGTTGCAAATTGGTATTAAAATCAATCTGACGTTCTGACTCTCGCCGTAGTAAGTCGATCTCATTTTGAAGATCGATGTACTTTTGTTTCTCCTTCTGAATCAGAATCTTAAGACTCTCGCAATCGAGTGCATATTTTCTCTTCTCTTCTGCTCTTTTCTGAAGCACATCCTCCAGGTCCGATCTCAACTGAGAGATCTCCTGACCTTGTTTTCTCAATTGATCAGAAAAACTATCTTCCTTCGCCTGCTGAGCTAGAAGCTGACTCTTTAATTTTTCAACGTTTCCAGTTAATTCAAAAACTCTCTGATGAGCTTCCCTGAGCAGTTGCTGTTGTTTGTAGTTTTTGCTCTTCTCTTTTCCAATGGAAATTTCCATCTCTCGGGTTGAACGACAAAGAGCTTCCAGCTCGCGCAAAAATCCTGAGGCTCGTGATCCATGAATCGAATAGTCTGTGGGTAAGACAGTTGGATCCACCTTAACGGGAGCATCCAGAACTTGCTTCTCACTTGCAATAGGAATTGGGGAATCACTTTTTGGTTCTTTCGTGTAGCCACTCATCCTGAGTTCATCCTTTCCTCATTCTTTTTCAGAATGAGATGAAGAGAAAACGACACTTGCGTAATCTTTGCTTTTGCTCCTTCAATTTTCTCTTTTCAATGAATCCGTGTCAATCAAATGATTTCAAACACTTATCGGCATTATTTGCCTCGACCAATTTTTCCTAGCGGGTTTAATATAATATAAATATTTTTTTCATTTTTCCGATCAGACCAGTGAATGCAATCCGTCTTGGACCTCACAGACAAGATCTTAACTCTGAGCGTCTCTCATCCCAAAAGCTGCCAAGTGGCTGCAAGAAGGATGATTTCTCAGCCTGAATCGGCAAGAAAGCTGCTGGTCTTTTTTAACCAAATTGGCGTGGATTACTCCAAACAGCTCTTTGACCGCATCCCTGCCCATCAATGGAAATACCTCTTAGAAATCAATAAAGAGGTCATCAGTGAAAGTAACCATGCCTCAGATGCCAAGAGCATGTTGGAGGTCTACATCACGTTCTTATCCGAGAGCCTAACTCATGGGGACTCCACTGAACCTGAAGACCCTTTTGTATTCCTCAAGGAACTCACCAGCGAAGAGCTCAATGGAATTCTGGGCAAAGAAGACCCAGCCCAAATTGCATTCATATCCCTCTATTGGAGTACTGAGGAGATGAGCAAGCTCTTAAGCTGCTTTTCTGCAGATCTCAGACGACAAGTTATTCTCCATATTTCAAGGCTAGAGAGAATTCCTGAGAAGGCTCTTGAGCAAGCTGCATGGCGATTTGCTAAGAAGATCAAGCAGCGTTTTCACGGCCTCTTTGATCAGGAGTCCCTTGAACTTCTTGAGGATCAGGAGAGCTTTGCATCAGACGGAGGTTCGGAGGAAAGCATCGAGAAGATCATCGCGGGAATTGACCTAGAGACTGAGGCAAGAATATTAAATTACATCAAAAATAGATCGAGCAGCATTAAGCTTGAAATTCTCACCTCTTCTGAGGATCAGAAGAAGGCTCTGAGCTAGCCATGAATGCCCTTTGGTGAAGCCCAGATGCCATTTCCGTCGCGTGCCTCAGGCGCCAAAATGGGAATAAGAGAGGATCGAAAAAAAATGCAGCTCCGATCCCCACCCCTTCGAAATCCGATTCTAAAACCAAACCACAATCGCCTATTGGGTTCCAATTTCAGCTTTGTCCAGAGTGTCCTATTCGACACAACAAAATTGAGTTTAGCTCCCAGGGCTTTGTTGAACCCGGACGCCTCAACTTCATTTAACTTGATCATTTTTATCAAGATATATTAATATAGAGAGTGGAAGAAAGGATTCATACCAGAGGGAAGAAAGTAGAAAAATCAATCGCTTCACGATCGTTATGAAAAAAAAGAAACTCAGCTTCGGACAAAACCAGTCTCCGCCCAGCGGAATCCGGGCGCTTGGTCAATCGATCTTGACTCAGTGGGCTTGGTTTCATTCACGCGTCAAGCAAAGCCTCCAGACTCACTTAATCGATCAGATCCTAAGTTTTCAAGTACTCAGCCTTCTGAGCCTGATTCTGTCCAGCTGTAATTACTTAGGCAACGAAGCACTGGTCTCAGGAACTCTGGGAATTCAAACTCAGATCGTTTCAGGAAATCAACAGATCACTTATGCAAACACTTTTTTCAACGCCCCATTGACAGTCCGAGTTGTGGATCCGACCACAGGAGCAGCCATTCCTGGCACCCAAGTGGACTTCACAGAGCTCACCAATACCCAGGCAACGCTCATCACAGCACATGCCACAACCGATACCAGCGGTTACGCTTCTACTCAGGTGAAAGCTCCCAATCAGTACAAGCTCAACATTTTAATTGAAGCTCGAGTACGAGGGAGCGAAAGTAAAGCCACCTTTCAAATCGCAACGGCCAATAACGGCGTGCCCTATCAGTTTGGTCTCACCTCCACCCATGATTTTATCGAAACTGCGGGCGTTCCATTTGGTTTCATCGTTTCGCTCAAGGATAACCTTGGCCAAGTCATTGAAAACTTTACCGGTCCAATCACGCTCACTTGGAACTCAGTATCCCAACACGCATGGGCTTGGAATGGAAACTCCAGTAGCGACTACAGCTTGCCTTCAGGGACGATGACTTGTGTTTTCGTAAGCGGCATTTGCACCACCCCAATTCAGTACCAAGTCACAGATTCCAGTCAGCTCACTTACCTCTCCGTTGGAAACGGCCCCGGAGGCTACGTTTCTGTTTTCAATATGCCCATGACCGTTTTACCTGCGGCGGCCTCAAAAATCGTCTTTGCGCGGGCTCCTGGAGGACCCAAAGGAGCCGATGCCATTGGCTCCACCTCTGATGATGCAGTGGCCATACAAAATCCTGAAGAACTCATTCGAAGTACAGATGAACCTCAGACCACCATTTATGCCGCCATCGTTGATTCGATCGGAAATTACTACTCCGATGCTCAGCAAGCCGCATGGCTTGTAACTGACTTCCCTGGCGCCCCTGCAGGAAGCGCTGGCACGCGAATTCTACCCTACATTGGAACCCCTTCAGGCAGTGCAAGCCTGATCGGTCCTGCCATTGTTCTCACTCCCCATCTCACTGGATCCGCTCGGATTCAAGCCTCTGCAAGTCAACTCACCGGATTTTTAAGCTACCGAGTAAATCCTGGACAAATGAAAGGTGTGCTCCTCACCACTGAGCACAATCAACTTGAAACCGCAGGAGTTCCTTTTAAAATCAACATCTCCGTTGTCGATGCAAAGGGAAACCCATTAATCGCTCATCACGACGGAACTCAAGGATTTACCGGCTCTTTTGAGATCACAGCAAGCTTCTTAAATGCTTCAGCTGACCCTCCCGTGAGTCGAGGTTGTAACCGCTTCATGCTCTCAGGTGATAACACATTTCATCAGCCCGCCAGTTTTAATACTCCAAGCTCGATCCCTGCAAATCTTCCTCCCTCAATTTCAATTGAAGCTCTGAAGGGCTGTGGTAGTCGAACCTATCAACAAACTTTTCTAAACGGTGTCGCCAATGCTGATCTGAGCGCATCACTAAACTATGCCAACCAAGATGGAAATGGAAATCCCGGCAATTACCCCACGCTACAACCTCAGATTTCAGTGCAAATCAACAATCCCCCTGTAGGAACTCCAAGCGCATTTAATCCTGCTGGGATGACCCCAGTCATTCAAGTCAACCGTGGACCAGGAACCCGAATCGAGCTTCACTCCAACCAACTGAACAACGGGTCATTTATTTTAGACCAATATGCTGTTGCCAATGGATATCCCTACTGGCTTGATGCCGTTGGTGTGGCTCTCCCTGCTACTCCCAGCTCATCTGCTCTGGCTTCAAGAACTTTTTATGCGGTACTCACCGATGCAGCTGGAAATACGATCTCCTCACCCTCGGATACCCAGTGGAGCACCACGGGGGTCTTTGATGGAGAATTCGCGACTTCGCCCCCCTCGTCGCCCATCACGGGCTCGTCTGCGATTTATACTCCAATCACAGCAGGTGCGGGAACACTGGCTCTGTATTCCCCTTCTGCCAATAATAATCAGGGCGCTTACACCCTTTATACCGCTCAAACAAGTACCGCTGATCACTTCGCTATTTCTATCTCAGACGGCACAAATCCCACCAACACGATCGATGTCACTCGGCCTTTGACCCTAACCATTGAAGCACGTGATTCATCCAATCAACTCGTTCTTTTAAATGGGTCTTACTACATGAACGCTTTTGTCACAGGTCATACTGCTTCAAATCAGGGGACTTCCCCTATTGTTCCAACTTCAGGCACCTATAATTTCACTAACGGAGTTGCAACAATTAGCGGACTAAAAATTCCAAAACAAAGTAATACAGTTCAAATTGGACTCACACTCAGTGATATTTCAGGAACCCATTGCAGTACTCCAGCGAGCATCACTCAAGGCCCTTTTTGTAACCCTGGAACCGCCTTCTCGCCTCCTACCGTTAAAAACTTTTTAGTCCCCACTCTCATTCCAGGCTCTCCAACTACACTGTCTCTAAGAAGTGGGCCTGCAGAGACTGATCCCATAATTACAGCATCAAGCATCAGCCTCACAACGGATTCCGAACCCACTTATTACGCAACGGGATACGACTCCGAACTCAACTACATTGGAGTTCTCTCAGGGATTAATTGGAGCTCAAGCACTCTCATCACAGGTCCTGTGGCGGCCACTTACTCAACCGGAACCCATGGGGCGATCCAATTTCATCCACAAAATACAGGCACTGGAGTATTGACCGCCCTCCTTAGCTCCGGACTCAGCTCCTCCACTGGGACCATCACCGTAGGAGTAGGAGAATTTCATCACTTCAGTTTAAAAACACAAGCACAGGTGAGTAACGCTTCACTCTCACCGAGTACGACTGCGGGTACGGCTTTTACTTTGAGACTTGAAATGCAAGACTCTAAGAATAATCGGATCACTACTTTTGACTCTGCAGCCTATCTCACGTTTAACATCGTAGGCTCAACTCCAACGATCTATCCTTCCTATATCGACCAAAAGCCTGCCGATGGAAACTACACCTTCACCGGGGGAGTCCTCAACACACCTGATTTCATCCTCTATAACTCAGCCACCACACCCACTATTCAGATCACGGGACTTGGAAAAACAGCCACTCTAGCATCCCTCAGCGTCAGCAACCGACCTCTGAGCCACTTACGAATGAAGGTCACGCCTGCAACGACAACTCCCCCAACGCTCATCGCAGGTAGCTCCGTTACGTATTCCATTACTGGCGTTGACCCTTATGGAAATACGGTGAGTTCAGGCGCCACTGCAAATCAAACCATTACCTTTCAATTCTCATCCAACCTCGGTGGACAAGACATTCTCTCCACCACTTTGGCCAGCGCGAGTGATACTTCAGGAGCAGCGAACCTAAGCGTGACCGGAAATCTGAACCAAGGATTAGGCAGCGTATCCATCACCGCAACTCAAACCGGAACACTCAGCGTCCAAGCGGGAGCTTGGTCTACTCTTTCATCTCCTCAAGACATCGATCATGTCACCGTTTTACCTGAACCCACGATTGCCAACGTTGATTGGAGTCCAAATCCTCCCTCCACTTACACCGCAAGCAATCAGACTCCGATGAGTTCATTTTCAGCCCGCATCCGCGATCGATTCAACAACGTCATCACCACAAATGATCAAACGTTAATCACCGTCTCTTTAAGCGGAGGAACTGGAGTTGCTTCACTATTAGATGGACCCAAGAGTCAAGTAGTATCCGCAGGAGTGGCCACGTTCTCTGATCTCAAATACCCTAAGGTAGAAACCATTAAACTTATTGCAACAGAATTGACCTCAAACACAGTCTCATCAGAGAGGTCTATCCAGGTCATTGCTGGAACGACACCTGCAAGAACTCTCGTTATCGGCCCTGGTCAATCTTATCAACCCGGAGTACTCAACGCCTCTGCAGCCGTCACAGGAACAATTAGCCCGCTCACCGCTGGAACGTCCACCTCCTGGACGATCCGAGCCGTAGATGAAGGATTCAATACTGTTTCGGGTTACAACGGTTCTGCCACCTTCAACCTCTCCGATCCCAACGTCACTCTAGCTCCTCAGAACTTCTCCTCAGGCGTCATCAATCTGAGCTTTATCCCCAGAACGGCTTGGAAAAATCAAACGCTTTCCGCAGCCACCTCTCTTTCCACGGTGAATTTGCCGAGCTCGAAGTTTACTGTCAATCCGGCTGCAGCTTCACAGATTGTTTTAGTTCTTCCCGGTCAAGGACAAGCCATCACAGAAATGACTGATTCATCAGCTGGCCCGTTAGCAACAGTTGTGGGACCAGGACTCAAGCAGGGAGCATCGAGTTTGGAGAATGCCTTAAACACCCCTGTCAGCACGGGATTAACCACCACAAATCCCTTTCAAGTGAACGCCTATGCGACCGATCCCTATTTCAACGTCGTCACATCCGGGGTCTCAGGCAGCGTCACCCTCACCAATGACCCCTCTGATCCCAATGCATCCGGCCCATCCACTCAAACTTTAAACTCTGGTGTAGCCCAATTTTCAGGGGTTTATTATCGCCTCGCTAAGACGAACTATACGATTCAATGCACCAACACGGCCTCACTGCCCTCTAACAACCCTAGTTCCCTCTTTAATATCGATCCAGGCGCTGCCTCACAAACCGTTGTCCTCTTACCCGGAGAATCTCTGGTCGCAGGAAGAAGCACCCTTGAGTCTGCAAAAGAGGGTTCCCCATCGTCTGTCACTGCAGGGGTTCATTTCACTGTTACTGTCAAAGCCGTGGATCCCTACTTTAACACCGTCACTAGCTTCAACACAGGTCTAGGTACTCTCTCTCTTACTGCCCCTGACACGCACACTCCTGGCCCTTCGGCTCAGGCGTTTTCATCCGGCGTCGCCACTTTTAGCGTTCAGAACTACATTGCAAGCTCGGCTAACCTCAGAGCCACCGGATCCGCTACCTCAGGTCTCAATAATCATCAATCCACCACCTATTCCGTGACCCCGAATCTTCCCACTCAAACGGTCGCCGTCTTAACCGACCTAGGACAAACTCTTTCTGAAGGCTGGGCTATTGGTTCGTTAACCAGCGCTCTTCCGACTTCAGGACTCAATCCCAAAACAGCGGGACAGTCTTTTCAAGTCAAGGTCATTGTAGTCGATGATCACTACAACCGGGTATCCTCAGTCCCCTCCACTCCGATCTCACTAGAAACCAATGACCCCTACGACACGCATCCATCTTCTGGTTCTCTCAGCTCAGGGGAAGTTCAATTCACCGTCACAACGCGTACTGCGGGAACAACTCGAACACTCAATGCAGCGGGCGGCTCCTATAACAATCAGCAATCCAGTCAATATACTGTCCAACCGGCTACACTTGACCACACCCTCACTCTCCTTCCAGGAGAAACCTTTGAGCAAGGAAGCCCAACAGGAAAATCAGGGACTCCATTTCCAATCACCACCGATAGTAACTTTATCGCTTCCGTCTATGCGGTCGATCTATTTAATAACCGAGTCACCTCAAGCTCGAACTCTGTGAGCATCACATATAATGAGCCCTCGAGTGAACACGCAAACCCCACCACCCCAACACAATTCTCAAGCGGTCTGGCTCTATTCACCCTCACCCCCATCACCTTAGGTTCTAACTTCAAGATCGAAACGCAATCAAGCGGTCTTGCCTCATCTTTTTCTGAGGTATTCACTGTGAGCATGGGTCTTAATAGAAAAACGATTGCCGTTCTACCAGGACAAGTCTTCTCAGGCGCGAAAAAAACCTTCGCTGGTGCCGTAACGGGACCTCCCTCAATTCAAACCGCAGGAGTTCCTTTTAATGTGAACGTTTATCGAACCGATTCCAAATTTAATATTGTTACCAATGATCAGACCACCCAAGTGACTTTTGTCTCCTCAGATTCAGCTGCATCCATGCCCGCTGCACAAACCCTCTCCAATGGGCAGACCACCATTTCTGTTACGCTCGGAAAATCCTCAACTCACGGATCAGGCTGGACCCTCACTCCAATTGGACCTTCAGGAAATCTGATCGATGGCGTCGCCTCAAATGAAATTCGAGTCAAACATAACACCATCACCAAAGCCGTGGTCCTACCTCCAGGACTATCCCTCAACAAGGGTTACAACACGGGAGTTGTAACCCTGGGTTCTGCGAGTCCTCAAACGGCAGGAAGCGCGTTTAATATTCAAGTGTCTGCTATTGATGATTGGAATAACGAAGGAGACGATGCGAACGAAGGATTGTCCTACGATGGCTCCATCTCCATTAATTTAACAGCCGCAGATGCCCATTCGAATGTGGTTAACCCCGCAACGTCTTCTTTCGTGAAAGGACGAAAAGAATTCTCAGGCACTTTCTATACGGCAGGAACAGGCCGAGTCATTACGTTAGCGACTCCCCTGGGCACCAACATCCCTTCTCCTGGCATCACTGTTAAGGCAGCATCTCCTGATCATGTGCTTCAAATCGCTGGAGGAGCACAGACAGCAGAGGTCAATACCGCTGTTCCCATTGACCCTGAAGTTGAGGTCCGAGATCGATGGTTAAACCCTGTTGCAGACACGCCCATTACTTTTAGTGTTCAGTCGGGCGGAGGGTCCGTTAACCCTGCAATCGTCCCCACCGATGCACAGGGTCGGGCAAAAACCAGATATACTTTAGGTACTATTGCGGGATCCCAAATTCTAAAAGCCGGTGCAGGATTTCCATTACCCAACTATCCCGCGCAAGTGGCAGGCACCTCTCCCTTTATTCTCTTCACTCAAACAGCCACACCCGGAGCGATTGCTCAACTAGGCTTTACCACCTCTGCTCAACGAATTCGTGCAGGAGAGTGCTCAGGTATTACCACGCTTCAAACTCAAGACGCCTATGCAAATGAAGTCCTCAGCGCCTCAACGCGAACGATTAACTTAGCTGGAAGCAGTGTTTCCTTTTATTCAAACTCCACTTGCACCGATGCAATCAGTAACCTTTCCATTCCTAGCAATACCAGTACAGCCAGCTTTTACTTCAAATCCACCGTTGCAGGCCCAATCACTCTCACTGCAAGCACAGGGGGGCTTTCCTCAGGCTCTCAGCAAGAAACGATTGACTCCGCTGCTCCAAGTAGCCTGAGTTTTATTACTCACCCTCCAAGCTCCGCTACGGCTGGAACTCCTTTCAATACGGTTGTACAAGTCTACGACGCTTACACTAACCCAGTAACCACGTCTCCTGTCAATGTCACCCTCAGCATCTCCAACAACCCTACTTCGGCGACGCTAGTCGGAACCAACCCGGTTGCGACCTCCATCAGTGATGGTAAAGCTACGTTCAACTCTCTTTCAATCCAAAAGATTGGCTCAAACTATACTCTCATGGCCTCAGTCCCTGGGATCTCAAGCGCCACCAGCTCTGCTTTCACGATCACTCCTGCTGCAGCAACTCAGTTAGGCTTCCTCACTCAGCCCTCGCAGGTTCTAGCGGGAAATGTGATAACCCCCTCAGTTCAAGTCGCGATCCAAGATAGCTATGGCAATACTCTGAGTTCAGCAACCCAAGGAATTACGCTCTCTTTAGCCAACAACCCCACATCTGCTTCAGCGCTAGGCACTCTCAGTGTCAATGCAGACCAGGGGATTGCCACATTCAGTGATCTTAAAATCAATAAAACAGGAACTGGATACACCTATCAAGCTGCCTCTTTTGGTTTCTCACCCGTGACAAGCTCTGCATTCAATGTTCTTGCCAATACTCCCGCACAGCTTGCCTTCACTACATCCGCAAGCCCAGTGGCTGCCGGCCAATGCTCCAACATGGTCTCGATACAAACCCGAGACGCATACAATAACGTGACAAACCTAAGTGCACCTATGACTCTGAACTTCAGCAGCTCCTCCAGTGGAACCGCTCAGTTCTTTACTCAATCAGGCTGTACAGGCTCGCCTGTGACCCAGTCTTCGATTTTAACCTCCGCAAACTCGACTTCATTTTACTTCAAAGACACTCGCGCAGGATCCCCCACTCTCACCATTTCCTCGAGCCTCCCTAACGCACAGCAGACTCAAACGATTCAACCCGCAGCAGCTTCATTGAGTACTCTTTCTTCAAGCCCCCTAAACGGCACCGGCCCAGTCCTAGCAGACGGCAGCCAAGGAATTCAGCTCTCGGTTCTCATTACCGATGCCTACGGAAACGCCATCTCAGGCATCAATCCACAGTTCTCAGCCACCAATACCAATAGCACCAACGTTCAGAGTAGCTGTTCCAGCACTCTCTCAACCGGTGTTTCTACCTGCACACTCAACTCAACGTATCCTGAGACCAAGACGATTGAACTCACCGCACCTACCCTCTCAGTCTCAGCCATCTCTGTGCCCTTCAATGGGCTAAGGATCACTGACAACGCTGGAAATCCTCTCCTGTCTCCCGACTCCTTCGGCAGTGTTCCTTTATTCAGCTACCTCAGTCATGAGTACTTCATCCGTAACATCAGTAGCGTCCCAATAACTCTGGGAAGCGCTCAGGTCACAGGTACCCAGTTCAGCCTACCCACAGATAACTGCAGCAACCAAATCTTGGCTCCTAATGGATACTGTACCGTTCAAGTTCTTTTCTCAGGCGGACCCACCCAAACCTATTCAGGTAATTTCAGCATCAGTGGATCACCGGGCGGAAGCGTCTCTCAATCGTTAACAGGACAAAGCCCTTAGAGGAAAAAGGAAGAACCCATATGCCTCAACTCCGAGAACAAAGGAAATATGAGAGCTTAAAACTGAGTTCATTACCCATGAAGAGACCTGCTTTTAAACGCTTGGCCTCAGCTCTTCTCTGGGTTGGACTAATCGGATCTTTTCCCTCTCTTCTTCTTGCAGCAGATCCATCCCTCAACACTTCACGACTCAAAATCTGCATTGAGAATGCTCAAACGTATCTCGATGAAAAAGAACCGACTGCTGTCTCAGAAAAATGCTTCGAGGAAGCCCTCAAGGCAGCGTCAGGTCATGCCATAAAAAAGTCCCCTGATGGAGAAACTCGAATCGTGGGTTACAAAAACATGATCTGGATTGAAACTAAGCAGACTCAACCAGCCGAGACGGCTCCAACAGCCCTTGCGGTGACTTCAAGAAAACTCATCGCAGGAAACCACACCGAACTCAAAACCATAACAGCTCTAGCCCTGGACCTAAAAAATCAGGAAGTTTTCATCCTCGACAGTCGCCGAGGACTCGTTCTCTCCTTTGATCTCCGCTACCCCGGAAACGTTGCGCCAAAGCGAGTACTCAAAAATCACCGTCTCATCGATGCCACCACACTTGCCGTCTCAGCCGACTCACAGGACTTAATCATTGCCCACTCAAAAAAATCTCAAATTCTATTTTTCTCAAGACTGGCTGACGTTGAAGGGAAAAAAGACAAAAATAAAACCGCGCTGCTCAAAACCCTCTCAGGAGATCTCACCCAAATCAACAGCGCTCAAGATATTCTCGTCATCCCAGAACACCAAGAACTAGCTATTTTAGATCAGGATAAAAATCAGATTTTATTTTTTAATTCCACTGTTTCAGGAAGCAGCGCTCCCAAGCGAGTGATTCGAGGCCAAGCCACAAGACTTGAATCTCCCGTTCAGATGAACTACCTCGTGCATTCTGATCAATTAGAGATTTTGAACCTGAGTGGATCCAAGCTTTTTTTCCCTCGCGATTCCAGTGGCGAGGTCAGTCCACTCAATTCTGAAAACTATTAAAAAAAGAATCATTATCAGGCGCTTCCGGCTAGATATCTCACGCTAAAAGACGCAAACGCAGTTAAGATTTAGCTGGCAGTTGCTGTATTGATTCAGCTCCTCCTTCAGTTAAAAAAGATCCTACAGAATATCAAGGTACTCTCTGGGAATTGTTACGATCATTGTGCACCGCTCAAACTCGACCATTCATCGCTAGTCGGTGATTGCCAAAGGTTGAACGCAAAAACCTTAGCCAGAAGAGGCACGAAGAAAACATCAATCAGATGAAATTAATCCGGACGGGCCTGTATACGTCTATATTTATGCGTCTATCAATAAGTTGAGCTATCCGCGATTAAGAGGCCCAAATTGATTAAGAAGCTCATTTTGGGAGTGCGCACACTTTAAGCTTCTTAATCAGATTGTAAAGCCCAGCCCATATCATTGGTCGCTACGCCAAAACAATTCGCGCTTCTTTCAGGATTTTTTCTAAGATTCCAGCGTCAACTGTCAATTTCGTACGGATTGTCCAAGGTGGCTCCGTATTATTATTTGTAAGTTCAACATTGAAAGAGATATGTCCAAGATTATCAGTGGTACACGATATAGTGACATCCCCTTCCAGTGAACTCCAATCTTTACTACCCTCCCATCCACGCCAATTCGCAGCTAACTCTTCAAAGAGTCGTAGAAGGCTACGATTATCGTCGTAGAGGTAGACCCTCGTGCTTGCCAGCAACGACTGCCTCTCGATTCCAACATCGATGTATTCACCTTTTCTCGGACCAAGCTTCAATAGCCCTGCTCCCTCGGAAATAATCGAGATCTGTTTTTCTGCGTTCATTTGCCACCTACTCTCATTACTGTAATTTGTAGTCCGAGGCGGACTCGAGTAGGACAGCTATCGTGATTGCTCGGTTTTGTCACTAAGACGAAGATTATAACGTGGGCAATCAGCCTAATTTTGACGCCCCACGTGTCCAGTCAACTTGTGCTAAGTACAACTACAGATTGGATCGATGAATTTTATTTGTATAAGTGAGCGGAGAATAAATCTATCAGTCCCTCAATTTTTATCCCCAATGAATTTGGCTCACTGTCTTTGTCAAGACCAAGTTCAGTTAGCTTAAAAGTCAGAATGTCCAGAATGTGTTGAAGTTCAGATTTGCTGAACTCTGCTTCGATGTTTTTTAATCCAATAGAGCACCTCTTCGTCTCGATATTTTTTCGCAACTCAGAATCCTTCACTAAACTTAAAATTAAATTATAATCTTCATTTTTAATTGAAATAATATACATAGCTATTTTGCTCGTGGTTTTCCATAGGTTGTAATAATTTTTCCGTCCTTACTGACTATAACAGTTGCTTTTTCACCTACGTATTTTTTTACCCCATTTGCTTGTTCGAGGATTTTCGAAGGATTTTTTACCGCATCAATTATCCCAGCAGCGTCTACCCCTTGACCATTGTTCCTACTAATCGCCTGATTGAGACCGTGCTTGGTATATCCTCTGACGACATCGGATAATTTCTGGCCAACTAAATTACTGGCAGATCCCCCCGCAGAATCCTGCACCCCCTCAGAGTAGACACCCCCCAGAGGCTCCACTCCCTGGTGGTTGAGAAGTATAGTGGAGTGATGACCGAATGGCAATGGCTGATGAGCGGGAGTTTGGGTGCTGCTGGATGCTTCAACCTGCCCAGGAATCAGCTGTGTACTGGCATCCCCTAAGTCCTCAGGGATGTATTGAGTATCCCCAGTTGAAGTCGGAGTGGGGTCTTGGGGGATTGGCTTAGCGGGAGCCTCCAAGGACTCGTCTTCACCCATCAGATGACTGATAGCATACCCTAAACCGGCAGATGATCCAACCACCGCTGTTGTCGTTGCAGCTTCTAGCAAAGCCGCTTCGGCTGCCACAAGAAGAAGAGGTGCTGCTGCAACTAGGAAGTTATTCTCAATCGAATTAGAGGAAGAAGCAAATGCACTGCTCATCCCGGGTGCACCGGCAGTAAGAAGTCCTGAGACCGCCCCGGAAATCTTCGCAATCCGAGCGATATCAGCAAGCTTACTCTGACCGATTTGAAGCCTTTCACCCTCCGTTAAGGGCCTGTGTTTCTCTTTTTCCTGCCTTTTTACCTCCTCCACATAGTCCTGAGAAAAGGAGGGCGAAAGAAGATCGGCTACAATCTCAGAAGTCACTGCACCACTGACTCCCCCGGCTACAGCAAGTCCAACATCTT
Organism: Bdellovibrionia bacterium; assembly: GCA_049424145.1. Taxonomy (GTDB): domain Bacteria; phylum Bdellovibrionota; class UBA1018; order UBA1018; family UBA1018; genus JBMSSC01. The sequence continues at coordinate 11,076 of JBMSSC010000018.1, read as the reverse complement.
GTCCCGTAAGAGCAGCATGAAAAGCAGCGACCCCTGCAGCAGCAGCTCCATGAGCCACTTTGTGCAGACAACGATCCAAAACTTCCTTCTTGTCTTTGAAGTGGGTACCGATCTCCCCTGCAAGGCAACTTCCAGCTGCTTGACTTACGAACTGAACCCCAGCTTTTTTCAGGGCACTGCCGAGATCCTGCCCTTCAAACCCTAGGTTGGCTCCAAACCCCACTCCGGCTTGAATCCCTGCGCTTTTGATTTTAAATCCGTAATCGACTCCCTGGCTCACATCGGCAGTTCCACCGAACTGATTCAGAGCTCCTGCACTGAGTGCAGCGGTTGCTGCACTCTTCAGCGTATCCAGACTTAGGATTTTTCCTAAAATATCACCCGGACTCTGCTGGGCTAAAACACCCAAGGTCAGCTGCGTTGCCACTTGAGCACTGACTGAGGAGAGCGCCGCACTAGCAGCTGCCGCTAAAGCCGTGCCTGAACTCCCGACAATCGCCCCTCCCACACCGGCCGTTGCAAGCGAGGAGGCAATGGTCACTGCAACAACTAGCGCCGGACCAGGAGCTGAAATCGACTTCTCATCCCGATGGTGAAACTCCTCGAGAAGTTGTTCAATCACCTCGACCTGCTTGGGATCGTAGTGGATCTGATCCAAAAACTCTAAAACCTGGCCTTTAACTTTCTCAATCTCAAGCTTTTTGACTTGAAGCTGCATTTCTCCCGCGAGCTTCATCGCCGTATGAGTCTGGTGAGCCTCCTCTTTGTGCTTTTTGCTGATCCACCAGGCACTTTCATGACTCTGGGTGGAGGACTCTGACACAGATTCCGCTCCCTGAGTGATCCTCAGTTTTTCCACCTCAACGCGAGTCTGATCTGCGGAAATTTCGGGAGCTTGCAAAACGGTTTCATTTTGGGCCCGAATTGAGATCACTCCACTTCCCGGTGAACCATCACCCGTAGCCTGAAGGGAGGCTGCTTGAAACTGAGTCTGAGCCGAGGTTTGGGTTTTCGTTTCAGTCCCTTCCCAGAGGAACCACCCAGTTTTCTGCTCAGTGGTCACGCTGGAATTGGAATGATTTTGCACCCCTAAGATTGCAATAGTTTTCCCAGCCTCAAGATCTATGGAGCCCGCTTGTGCTTGTGTGCCTTGAGCAACCAGATGATTGCGCGCCTTCATCCTGAGCTTCCCTTTGACCTTCATCTGGGAAACTTGGGCTTTAGCTTCCTTCAGTGACCCTTGAGTTGAGCCGGATTTGTAGTCCGAGGCGGACTCAAGTAGGACAGCTGAGTCGAGAATATCTCGACCTTCTAAGTTCATCGTTCCGGCTTTAAAGTCCGAAGCTGAGATTTCAATTTCGCCACCGGCTTTTACGGTGAGGTGTCCATCTCCATAGTCCAGCTCTCGCCGCTCGATGACATCTTGAAATCCGGTTCGAGTTTTTTTACGGACCTTTTTGGATTGAATCTTCACTTTACCCTGAAGCGAAACAAATCCTGCAGAATTGCCTTTTTGATCGGCATTCACATGAAGGTTATCGCGAGCCACAATGGCGATGTCTTTACTTTTCAGAGTATGATCTACGTGGATTTCATCGGCGACCCTGAGGTGAGCGGGTTGTTCTGCAAGCTCCTGACAATACCGAGCGGCGTTGTCATTGATCTGCTGAATGATCTGATGATTTTTGGTCAGAACCTTTCTTAAAGCAGCTCCCATGACCGTCTTCTCATCCAAGGAATCCAGCATCTGCTCCACGGTCATACCGGCTTCAAAACGACCTAAGACTTTCGCAAAAACATTCCCTTCTTGTTTGCTTCGAGCTTCTTCGATGAGGCTTTTGGGGAGAATGAGCTTTGCTTTTAAGACTCGAATGCCCTCGTCTGATTCAACGGCTTGGTAAAAAATGAGCGGAGCAGTTGGGGCTTGATCTGAGGACTTGGGATGATGAAACACCGAATTCAAGAGAGGCGCGGACAGATCTGATTTTCCCTTTGAGTTCCGGAAAATCTGCTGCTGTTCTAAATGCTGAGAGGCATTCCGATGAAGTTGAGCAAGGTAATCCAGATCCAGCGGGTGCTTTGGATCAATGTAACTCCGTTTGAGGGTCTCTTGAGCGGCAGCTTGCACTTGGGCCAAAAGAATCTTGGGACTCAGCTCAAAAACCACCTCTTCGTTGGCTAATAGGCTGAAGTTTCCATTTGCGTCATTGATGACCAGGTGGGGTTGGATACTTTGAATCCAATCATTACTTTGCTTGGGGTTAAAAAATGACCTTTCTCTCCACTCAAACCCAAAACGACTCGAATTATTCTCGGCCAGAGCGGCTTTTAAGTTAGGATGGTGAAAGTACTTGGGGTTTTTTAAATCTCGAATTTCAAGGGAGTGAAGGGGGTCTTTGGATGGAAAGTAGTAAGGATTTTTGGCGAACAGACAGCACTGACCTTCATCTTCAATGAGAAAAACATCCTCTGTGAAAAGAGTGCCCTGACTCTGGCTCCCTTCAAGCCTCATGATTCCTGATTCACGAGCACTCACGTTGGATCGAAACTCTTTTTGAGGCTCCTCGCCAGGGAATGTGATTGGTTTACTCTTAATCGTGTTAACCCGCTGAAAGGTCAGCCCCGAATTGCTCTGATCAGCAAACAGGCTCGTTCCAAATAGCTCCATTCGGGCCGCGTTCATGCCCAAAATCTCGCCATCAACCCGAAACTTTTCCGCCTCAGAGTAAAGCTCAGAGGACAAGGGAAGCGTTTGGTCATAGCGGTGCTCACCCAGATGACGAATGACCTTCAACGGTCCTTCACCTTTTAGCAAGAGATTTCCATGAACGTGAATGTCCGGTGATTGAAGGTATTGTCTCTTTTCTGAATCTAAAACGAGATGACGCCCAATTTCTAGGGTTCCTGAACAGTTCAATGGCCCCTTCAAGTAGCAATCGCTAGCAGTCGTCCATAAAGTGTTCCCGCGGCGCAAAAGGGGAAAGCTCTGCTCCCCAACTTGAACTCCTTGATCTGCATCTTTCTCCAAGGCCCCGAGATGAAGACCCGCTGGAGCTGCCACATAGGCATCTACTGTGGAGACTGTTCCGTGGTGGAGAAGAAAATAATTCGTCGAAACCCTCAAGGATTCAGCATAGATCCCAGCTTCTCCGTTGCTGTTTTGGTGCCCAACAAAAACGCGTCCTTCTGGGAGTAAAAAGTGAACACCTTGTGCGGAAGTTAAATTGGACTCGATGGAAACAGTGTATTGAGAGGCATAGCCCTGATCCCTTTCAAAGAAAACGCCAAGATCTCCCATTTTTTTTACTAGCGCTTGGGTTTTCTCCTCAATAATCCAATCTGGTCTTAAGAATTCAGCCTTTAACGACCAGAGCGCTTGAGAGGAAGAGCTCCCTGAACTCACAGAGGACTGAGCTCCGTCAGTCTTTTTTGGAACCCTGCAGTAATCCGACTCTAAAAATCGAATCTCTCCCTGACTCATGAAGGGCGAAGTCAAACAGAAATCTCGCCTCGGATTGCAGTGGATTACCGTAGTTGTGCAATCCAAAAGTGGCTCAAGCTGAAAATCAGGAACGGAGAGATTGAGAAGAGGAGTTTGAATTTGGACCTCGGGAAGATTCACCTTCTCGAGAGAAAATAAGGAAATACTCTCCTTGGCCTGCACGAAACCCTGACGCAACTCAACGGAGGAGGATCGACTCACATTCAAATGAACTTCTGTGCCGAAAACCCCACCTAGAGCTGAAGCCGATCCGGAATCAGAAAAGTCCAGCTCCGTGGGTCCGGTTTCGCTTCCAATGAACCCTAACGAATTCTCTAACTCTCCACTGATGTGCAAGGTGGTCCCTTGGACTCCCAGGAGGCTTCCCTTTTGATTTTCAATCGTCTCAAACCAGAGGATGAGCTCCCCCTCTGATCTCAGGCTTCCCGATGGGTTTTGAAGCTTTTTGCCATAAATCCCAATCCTTTTTGATGCGTGAATTTGACCCCGATTGGTGAGCTCTCGGACTCCCCCAACCAGATGATCCCCCTGAATCCAGCCTTGAGAAGAATTCAGTACAACGTCAAGCGGAGCAAAGACCTGCCCGAGTTGAATTGAAGAGGCTCGAACACGCCCCTCTTGAATGAACTCCGATTGCCCTGGGCCTGATTTCCCCAACTCAAACAAACCGGAATCACCTAAATCGATCACTCCTTGATTCCTCAAGGTCGAATTTTCTAATCCAACTACGAATCCGCGAGTCTCTAAAGAACGACCAGGTGCTTTTCCTGAAATGACTTCAATGCGCCCCTGATTGTTCACCTCAGCATTCTTGAGTCTCAGGTGTCCCAGCGATAGAACACTGTTCTCCTGAACGATCATGAGGCCCTGAGCTTTTCTCCCTGCTAAGGAGTCCTTGGATTCAAATGAAAACCCCAGTTCAGGGGAAGACCACTCACGAACAATCTTGAGTCTTGGGGCAAGAACGGAAAGAGGAACTGAAAGCAAGCCCGTTAATTCGATCTCCCGAGTGGAGTGAATTTGCCAACTCACTTGACGAGGCGAAGATTCGGACTCTCCATGAAATGTCAGAGCAACCCGTGCACAGTTTGAATCCCAACGCAGAGAAACTCCAGGAAGGGACTGAGGAGTCACTTTCTCCCGTGAATGTGAACCTAAAGAACACATGAATTCAGTCTGAATCCACTGACCCGATGGGTCCTGGAACTGAATCCTCAGTCTTGGGTCCGCTGCGTCCGCAACTTGGACGAGGAAGAAGAAACCCAGTAGCCCTACCCTGAGAAAGGCATAAATTCCCCTCATGGGTTTTCGCTTGAAGACGAAGTCCAAAATCGAATGACTCATTGACTGACCTGCCTAGAGCTTAAAGTTTTTTAAATTGGAAACGATAGAATTTCTGATGAAATCAAGAAACTCCGAAGACGACATCAAACGCTCAATTAAGTCGTGCAGAGAGTTGGCCCGCGCATCCAAGTTTCTGGAACTCTCCTGAATTTTAATGAAGGCGTTGACGGTGACACAACGAGGACGGGTCTCCTGATCGCCTTCAGGCTTGATGATCTCTCCTGAGTCCGTAGTTTGAACGGGACTTTGATAAAGAGGATAGTTAGCAACTGTGTTACGAACATTTCCATCTGAGTTTCTTGAAGCAGTCAGCTCGAGGAAAGTATGATGATGGTGATTTCCTCCACCATGATTATGCTCCTTAAACTGATCTGCTTGGTAAGCTCCCACCTCAAGATCACCTTCTGGATTTCCTTGTTCTCGGGCTCGATTCTGATTTGCACACCTCAAAAATACGCCTCGGGAATCAGGAACGTTCGGTGCATTCCAAAACTCTCTAAGCTGAGAGTCGAGCGGCACTTCCTGGCCACGCAAAATCTCCCAGTCTTTTCCATGAAGCGCTTGAAACTGTCCCTCAGATAAAATCGAGTATCGAATATCTCCAACGCGATCATCACTGGCTAAAACCGATAAGCTTTGAAAAGCAAAAAAGAGGAGTAAAAAACAAAAACCCTTACTTCTTAAGTCCATACAACCAACCTAAAAAAAGACCTGACCAAAGGAGCTAAAACTGTTTAAATCGATATAAACAATTAAATTATAAAAAAAATTTATCATCTTTTTTTATGATGAGAAATCTAACTTATAATTGGAATTGATCTATAATTTATTTTAATTTTAAATAAAGAACTATCTTAATCTGCTTCAATTTTTAGATCACTTCGGTTTGAATGAAAAATTAACTCTTAGCTCATCTAAAAAATAGATCTTTTTGATTGAGCCAAAAAAATATTTTAGCTATCTCAATTTAAGACCCAGAAGCGCAGAACGCGGGCTGAACGGTTTGTTTCCTTAGAGCCTGATTGACCCATGCTTTGAGCCTCTGCTGAACGGAGTGTTCCAAATTGGCATTCTTTAAGATTCGCTCCACCTCAGGGATACTGGATCTTGAGACCAAGAGCTGAAGCTCATCTAAAAGCGCCGATTGCACATCCCGATCTTTTTCATTCACAAGCAGGTCACCGATAAGTCTCCATAGGTCTTTTGGACAGATCCAATGAAGACTCTCAACCAGTGCAAGCCTGACCTGGGAATCAGGACTTTTCGACAAGTCCTGAGCTTTTGATTTCAACCAAGGATTTCTTAAGGCTGCAAGCTGACGAACAGCAAGCCCCCCCAGGGCTGGGAACTTTCGCTGATCCAAAATCTTTTTCAGAAACTCCTGAATCTCAGGACTCACAGCTGCTGAGTTAACCACCAAAATCAAAGTCGAACGGGGAACCTCAATCTCTCCATGAGTGCTCATCACCGAGAGGAGCTGCTCAATTGTTTTTTTTCTCAACTCCGCAGAAGAAGTCACCTGGATGAGCGTTGCAAGGATGGTAATTCGCTCAACGGGCTGTGCGGACTCATTTTCCAAGAGACGACCTAAGAGCTCCTCCCTCTTAGGAAGCTGTGAGTGGGTCAGGGATGAAACCACGGCGAGTCTCACATCGAGATTCGAATCCCGACTCAGATCCAAAAGTCCCTGATGCGTCTCAGGAGTGTCAAAAAATCCAAATACCTCAGCCAATGCTTTTTTTAAAAAAGAAGATGCCGTTGCCTTTCTCTCCATTGCATACTCAAGCGCAAGTGGGTCATGGACTTTTGCAAGGCGCACCAGAGCTGCATAAACTTGAGACTCAGTGGCGTCTTTTTTTTTCAGTATCTTGCGGTCTTGTTCAAAGAGATTCTCAAGCCGCTGTTTTTCTAAATCCACTGGATTGGTCTTTAAAATTGGAAGCAAGAGACCTACTGAGGCAAGAAAAAAAACACTGAAGATCAAAATCCATCCTTTATTGGTTCTCCACATGCCACTTTCCTTTTTTTCCAACATCACTCAGATCTTTATTCTCCATTTTTTCCACCAGGCATCTCTCTTACGGGGAGCGGAACGCTCTTTTTCTGACCCTTAGGAAGAATCACCTTCACCACCACTCGTCGATTGAGTGACTGGTTTTCAACAATCTTTTCTCCGCTCGAATCACGATTGGGATAAGCAGGCCTGCTTGCCCCATAGCCCGCAAGTGAGAGCCTCTCTTCGGGAAATCCCTCGGACTGAAACATGCGTACAATTGCAGCTGCACGAGCTGAGCTTAACTCCCAATTTGAAGGGAACACGGAGCTTGAAATGGGATTGTCATCGGTATGACCTTCAACTCTCACCTCTGTGCCTTTTTCTGCATCTTTAATCAGCTGAATCAAGACTTTTAAAGGAGCTAATGATTCTGGAAGAAGATTGGCTTTCCCCGGTTCAAAGAGTAGGGAGGTGATAAAGCTAATTTCTAGTCCATCCTCTTGAACCTTCACATCCATCTCTTTTTTATAGGGCCCTTTGGACCACTGATCTTTCACTTCTTCAGTCAACTTTTGGGCGGGGGACACATACACACCGCCAAAGTACTTCACCAGCTCCTTGTTGACTTTCACACTCGCATCATCGTCCAGGCTCACATAGGAAAACAGCATCGCAAAAAAACCAAAAAGAAGAGTCATTAAATCGGCATAAGAGATGAGCCAAGGTTCTTCGTTTGAATCGGTGGACTCGTGGAAGGAATCCAATTCACTTGCCTCATTGAAGAGGCCTTCACTTCGTGCCAAGGATAATCTGAGTTCATTGGGATCGCTCATGCGGTTTTCCCCAATCCTTCGACTTTTCTCCAGTCAATCCTCTCACTGGGTAAGAGAAATGAGTTGAGCTCCTCTGCTAGAATCACGGGACTGGTACCTTGAAGAATCAGACGAATTCCTTCAACAATAATCATGTTTTTCGTCTTATTTTCCCTAGCGCTATCCTGAAGATTTTCGGAAATCGGATTGAAAACCAGGTTAGACAGAGCCAGTCCAAAGAAGGTGGCTACTAATCCCAAGGCCATTGCAGGACCAATAACCTTTTGGCCGCCTGCCTGACCCAGCTTCTGTAAAAGCGTAATCATACTCAAGGTGGTCCCCATCAGTCCAAATGCAGGAGGGTACTTCCCGACCGTTTTAAACTTTATCATCTCTTCCATCTGACGCTGATAGAAGGTATTGACCCGTGTCCTTAAAACCCGAATTAAAGTCTCTTCATCTAGGATTTCATCCATCATGAGTAAAAATGATTCTTTTAAAAATAAATCTTCACTCGAGTCGATCAGAACTTCTAGGTCGGCTGACTTTTTTCGATAGGCATCACTTAGCAACATGAGCTGTCTAATGAGCGTGACATAGTCCTGAGTTCTACCCTGAATCACTCTTTTGACGAACACTCGAAACATCATGAAGATTCGATCGATCTGAAACGAGATCGATCCTGCAGCAACACTGCCCCCAAAAACAATCAACATGGCATGAGTGTTGAGAAAAATCGTAGTGTTCCCGGATTCAAGAACTCCGTAAAAGAGAACCGCACCCGCTAAAATAAATGCGAGAATTGATTTGAAATTCAAATCCAGCCTCGTTTCGAAATGCAGGTTTTAGAAAAAATAACTCCCCCCCAAAAATAAGTAATAAGAGATCCCAGTGACCGAAACAGATGAAAAGCCTAAGCCCAAGGAGGCTCCTGCATTCATCTCCACCCCTAGCGAAGGAGTGATCTGATAAATGGCCCCTAAATCAGGGCCTAGGTCAAATAGGGTGCTTGGAATCTGAAGAGCCGGTCCAAAATCTTTAACCCGAACTTGGGAAACTCCAAGCTTAGCGCCCACATAAGTTCGAAACCGAGGAATCGTCGTGACGCGATCTCCACTGATGCCGCTTTCCTGCTCATATCTTAATCCGCTGGAATTCAGGTAGTACCTTCGCCCTAATCCTGTAAAGGCATACGCCATGCGAGAAGTGCTGATATCAAAAGAAAGAATGGATCGAATGGTGTAAGAACTTCGATTCGAGGAGAAGATCTCATACTCCAGGTCAAACGTATAAGGCACCCAGTTTGAACCCGTTGTAGGTCCATAGAAGCTGCTACTTAAAAGTCCCAACCTCATATGAAATTGAGAGCCCAAGAAGGGAGCTGCTTGGGCAACAGGTACAACTGATAAAGCCATTAACAGGCTAGTGAAGAGCATCTTAAGCCGATGTTTTTGCATAAGAACTCCCTTGAATTTGACCCCCAGTTTTTTCCGAGAGCCAAACATCAATGACGGCATCTGCTTGTTCTTCAATGGCTTGATTCGTTCGAATCAAAAGCCTCACCACATCCAAAAACTCTTTTAAAAGAACGCTTTTATTACGCTCCAACCTCTTCATTCGGATCTCATCTTCCTTAGCCTGCTGAACCTCCACATCAATGACATCACGAACCTTAGACCCGGGCTTTCCGACTGAGTTCAGTAGGATTGATTGAGATTCCTCATCGGTTGAGAGTATAAAATCTGCTCTTTTTTGAATCGGCAAACGATCCAGACAGAGCTTTAAGACCCTGGGGGGTAACTTAAAAACTAACTCCGCCGGAAAATATTGGTGAACTGCTGAATTGAGTAAATCAAACTCTTGAGATTCAATGAGTGCACCTAAGATGGGACTCTCTTTTTCTGGTCCGATGTGCTTGAATAACTCCGTAGCTCCATCAACAAAAGGAGCGGTTGAGGGTTTTCTTTTACCCTTAAGGGTTTCAATTGCCGCTTTCAGATCATTCGATCGTAAACGGATGCTTTCTTCAGAAAACTTTAGACTCGCAATGGTGACCGTATTAGCTAACTCAGGGTTCATCAAAGAGAACATCCTGCCCACTTCCATGGAGGGGAGAATGTTAACTAGAAGACCGCCCAGTTCGGCGTCCTGTAAAGCAATTTCAATGCACTCAGGGATACTGAGTTCAGAGATCATTGAACGGAGCTCATCGTTAATCATGGGAGGCGGCGTCAGTAGACTCTCAACAATTTGAGAGAAGATGAACCGTGAGGCAACCGCTAGAGTCGCTTGATCTACGTTAGGACTCAGCAGCTTTCTCCACGACTTTCGATCGTCCATGCTCATGTGCTTGAATACGAGAAGAATCTCTTCAGTGCTTAACTCTTGAGGCAGAACCGCAAGCGCTTCAGAGGAGCCTCGACCGGGAGCCTTCACCCACTGCTTCACCAAAGCTGCGGCTTTCTCAGGCGATTCCTTCAATAAGATCTTAAACTTTTCAAAACCCTCTCGATGGCGTCCTTCTTCCAGAGTGCCTTTTTGTGGATCTCCTAATCCAGAGGAAGCGATTGCAGCTCGCTCCGCCTCCGCCGTTTCTCTCTCAATCCGCGTTTGGGCCTCGGTTTCAGCTCGATTATTCTGAGACTCAAGGATGGAGATTCTCCTGGATTCAATTTTCCGGTAACCATTAAATATAAAAATCACCACTAAGGCGAAAATCAAAGCGACAATTAAAAGAACGAGCGGCTGCTTAAAATCGTAGAGCCACTTTTTGAGATCCTGAGGCTCTGCTGAGATCAACTCAGCCTGATCAATGACCAGAGCGGGTAACTCAGCTCCGATAGAGCTAATCACAGGAGTAATGATCTTCTTAATGACTTCTTTCTTTGCCTCGGTCACAGACCGATCTAAGATGACATTAACTCTTACTTTTTGAATGTTTTTAAAGATATTTGAATCCTCGTCTTCGCCTTTTTTATTCTCCCGAAACTTGGGCGCCTCCAAGTCAAGTTTACCTAACAATGGAGGAGAATCGAGCTGATCTGACGAGTCATCGGTACTATCTCCCACGTCGTCTTGCTTTTGCTTGAGCTCTAAATTGACATTCACAATAAAAAACTGACCCGGAATACTTGGGTTAATAGCCTTAATCAGCTTCGCTTGAAGACGATCCTCGAGATTCACTTTCTGCCACTCTAAGGCTGTGTTCAAATCTCGAACGACCACTGAAGAATCATCAGTCGATGCGAACCCGGTTGAGCCCCAAGGGGGAAGAGCGGTTAAACCCAAGATCGAGCCGAGGAGGAGAAGCCTGAGAAGCCTCATCGAGTTCCTCCTTGTGACGGTGCTGCTGTTTTAGAGTCAGCACTCGGATTGGAGGATGGGGTACTTGGAGCTGAGGCAGTATCAGGGCGCGACTGAGG
>JBMSSC010000017.1:0-29412 GCA_049424145.1 Bdellovibrionia bacterium | reverse complement strand
TGAGTGCGGACGAAAAGCAGCCCACCCCAACGCCCGCTACACAGTTCCCGCCCACCAGGTTCCGAGCATTGATCCGGAGTGGGAAAACCCCAAAGGGGTGCCCATTCGGGCCTTTATTTTTGGAGGTCGACGCCCCAACACCATTCCTCTGGTGTACCAAGCCTTCAACTGGAACTTTGGCGTGTACCTTGCTGCCACTGTGGGATCCGAAACCACGGCAGCCGCCCTAGGCGAAGTGGGAAAAGTCAGGCGCGACCCATTTGCGATGATCCCGTTTTGTGGCTACCACATGGCCGATTACTTCAATCACTGGCTTAAAATCGGACGCCTCCTGTCTCATCCTCCTCAGATTTTTAGCGTGAATTGGTTTCGAAAGGACGCCCAAGGCCATTACATCTGGCCCGGATTTGGAGAAAACATGAGAGTCCTGAAGTGGATCTTAGAGCGCGTCCATGGAAAGGCCGCGGCGCTGGAGTCTCCCATTGGTTGGACGCCTCGCTACGAGGATCTCCTGTGGGAGGGTTTAGCTGAAATCACACCTAGCCGCTTCTCAGAAGTCATGACCATTGACCGAGAAGCCTGGAAAGCAGAACTCCACATGCAGGGCTCCCTCTTTGATCAGCTTTATGATCGACTGCCGAAGGAAATCCCTCTGATTCGCGATCTCCTGCTCTCTGCGCTTTGGAAGTCCCCTGAGAAGTGGGGACTCAGCTACGAACGAGAAGACTAGAAAAAATGGGTCGCCCCCAGAGGAACGATGAACTTTTTTTAGACCTCATCGCCTGAGGTCTCCGAACGAAGGCTTCGCTTTTTTCTTAACACCCGATGATAACTCACAGCAAACCGGTGGGCCTCATCGCGGATATGAGTGAGGAGTCGATAAGCCGGCATGTGCGATCGCAGGGGCACGGGATTCTTTCGATTGGGGATAAACACTCGCTCCAATGAGGATTGGACTTCTTTAGCCTGAAAATCACTTTGCACGCGAGCCTTAGCTAAGCCCACGACGCTGACACCCGTGAGGGAGAGTTCCTCTAAAATTGCAACCGCTTGGGCCAACTGGCCCTTTCCTCCATCCACCACTAATAAATCGGGCAAGACCTCCTCCGTTTTTGCAAATCGACGAGCGAGCACTTCTTTCATCATGGCAAAGTCGTTGGCCCCAATGACCGTCTGAATCTTGTAGCGACGGTAGAGGTTCTTGTCGGCAGCCCCATCAATAAAGACCACGCGCGAGGCCACGGCATCCTCTCCTTGAAAATTGGAAATGTCATAACACTCAATTCGGTGAGGCAAATGCGGCAGATGGAGCTTTTCTTGGACCTCTTCTAAGGCCTCAATCCCGTGTCCCGCAGTTTTTTTCTGATTCTGCTCCAAAGCATACTGAGCATTGGTTCGAGCAACGGTTAACAGCTGCTCATCGACGGGAGTTTCTGCCGTTCTGACGCCAAAGCCCAGGACCTGCTCCAATAACTGGACATCCCTAGGCGCCTCTGGCAAAAGCACTTGGATAGGCAAAAGTCCTGCTGGGACTTGCTCCTCCGCCCCCTCCCTCTCGGCGTGATCGAGTTTTTGTTTGAACTCCAAATAGGCTTGAGTCACAAACTCCTGCAAAAGTTCGGACAACGCCATGGAGGGATCCGTATTCTGCAGGTGGTAGTGTTGAACCGACACAAGACGTCCCATTCGAATCCGAAGCAGAGTGCCATGGGCATCTGCTCCTAAGCGAGCCAGGCCAATGACATCCCGATTTCTTGAATCCCCAGCCTCACACACGCCCTGAGTTTGAGTCACAAGCTCCAGGTTTTTGACCTGATCTCGGTAATAGGCGGCCTGTTCGTACTCCTGTTCCTCTGACGCCTGGTGCATGGCTTTCTTTAAGTTGGCAATGATGGGATCCGCTTTTCCCTCTAAGATCTCCACCACTTCTAAGATGGAGTGGCGATAGGCTTCAGGCTCCACCCGATCCACACAAGGAGCACTGCACTTGCCCATTTGATGCAAAAGACAGGGCCTACTGCGATGAGAGAAGGTATTATCTGAACAATCGCGCAACCGGAAGGTTTCCGTTAACAGTTGCATCACCTCACGTGCGGAGCTTGCTGAGGGGAAAGGACCAAAGTAGCGAGCCCCATCTTTTAAAACCCGCCGGGTCCATTGAAGGCGAGGTGCTTTTTCACTCAGTTGAATCTTCAAATACGGATAGCTCTTGTCGTCTTTCAGGCGAATATTGAACTTGGGTCGATACCGCTTAATGAGGGTGGCCTCCAAGATGAGCGCTTCGGCCTCCGTCTCCGTTAAAATCACCTCAAACGACTGGATTTGAGAAACCAGGATCTGAATCCGGGGAATCTCATGGACCTCGGACTGAAAGTAGCTCAGCAGCCGGTTTTTGAGATTCTTTGCCTTACCCACATAGAGAATCCCTCCCTGCTGACTCTTCATCAGGTAAACCCCCGGGGAGGTTTTGGCCTCGCGGGCTTGTTCCAAAAGTTCAGATCGACGATAAGAGTGTTTCAGAGCTTGATTTTCCATCGAAGTTCACTATAACCACAAAAGAGATTATTTGATTAAGGAGAATATTTCATGGCTCGTCCCGCGTCAGTTGCCACAGAGACTTTGGCTTATTGCACCAGCTGCAAAATGGACCTCAATCACGTTATTGTTGCCATGAAGGGGGACCGAATTGCAAAGGTCCAGTGTCTGACTTGTAAAAAAGATCATGTGTATCGCGCACCTAAAGGCGCAACAGAGCCTAAGGTGAAGACCGTTAAGACCAAAAAAAGTGACACGGAGGACACCAACCACTCTTTAAGCGTGGAATGGGAGAAGCTGATGGCTGCTCACAAAGACCTGCCCTTAAAGCCCTACTCCACCCGAGGTCAATTTGTTCTAGGAGACAAGCTCAAGCACCCCACTTTCGGGGAAGGCATCGTGGGCAAGCTCATTTATCCCAATAAAATTGAAGTGATCTTTAAAACCGACGTGAAGGTCCTGATTTACGCAGGTACCCCCGCTGAGATCGGCTGAGGTTCTGCAGCCCGAAAGAGCCCCTAAAAATAGGGGACACGGTAAACCGAGGCGGATTAGTCCTGGCTCTGAGCCAAGGCCAGCCAAAAAGTGAGAGGAACCGGCTTACCAACGAGCCTAGGGAGTTTTTATTTCCGATCTCCTTAGAGCCTTCTCAGCCTAAGTCCTGGGCGAATCTCCTTTTTTTTCAAGCTAATTCCATAACGCCTGAGGTATCTCACCAGAACATCCGTGGAACGACGACTGACTTGAGCCGAGGGGTGGTGTAAGAGGAACTCAACGCGGTCTTCGTGCCCCAAGACCTGCTGAATGTAGAGGAGCTCCCCTAAATCTTCCCAGACCCGCTGCTCTCGATCTTCAAAGGCTGCAACGAGAAGCGTGAGGAGGCGATCTCCTTCATAGAGATGAAGCAGGGAGGACACCTGCTTGCGAACTGAAGCGGAGGGATCTTTTAAGGCCTTCATCCAAAGATCCCTCTGTTTGCGAAGCTCCGGGTGAGCCAAAATGAGTACGGCGTTTTTTCTCAGCTCGAGTGACTGCGAGGGCTGTAAAAACTGGGTAAGCATTGGGGCTAGATCCCTCGAATCACACATGAAGGAAGAAAGGGAGAGCACGGCTTTTTCCCGGACCTCTCCATGAGAATGCTCTAAGGCTTGCTGAGCCAGGATGGAGAGTTGCTCCCCTCGGAAGTACCCCAGTTGATGAGCAGCATGGGCTTGGACAGCCCAATCCGGGGAATTCAGCCCAAGACTGAGACGCTTAAAGAGCAATTCACTTTCCGCATTCCACTCCCCTAAAGGATAGGCAGAAACATAGGCTTGAAACAGGGGCATGACCCACTGCAAATCACCGACTTGAAAAAACCGCCTAAGGAGATGGCGAGTGTCAGGAAAATCAGGTAAAAACCACTCCACCCATCGATAGGATGGGTCCACGGGCTTAAATCCTGGGCAAGCCAGTTGAGATAAGCTTTGTTTTAAAACCTCCCGAATCGGCTCACTTTGAGACAAAGCAATTCGATGTTGAGCCAACAGCTCACGATGCTCACTGAAGGAGTTCACCCCCTGATTCTTCATCTGCTGGGCCACCTGCCGCGCCGTCTCATATAAGTGAGCCTCTGAAAACGCGTCAGAAGCACGAAGCCTACCTGAGAAAAATAATGGAGACTGAGCGGTCACCCCCCACTGGTCAAGACCCAGCCTCAGGATCTCTTCTCGAATGAAGCTTTCATACTCGGCAACCGTGAGTGAGGGAAAATCCGGGCTATTGAAGTTTTCAATCCATGGGATCCAACCCTCCCAATCATCCCGATCCATTTCGACTCCTGGTAAACTCAACAGACGCCTGAGCAACAAAAAGTCTCCCGTGAAGTGCGCATCTAAGGCAAATAAAAGCACAAAGGATCGACTCAAGGGGGGAAGCCCGTCTTCCCTGAGATCACTCCAAACAGACTCCACCCGAGTCAAAAGGTGATGGATCTGAGCCTGATCCCAGTGAAGTGATTCGAAGTAAGCTTCTTGGTCATGTTGGTCATGGCTCATCGGATGGCCCCTGAGATCCTTTTGAGCACTCTGGAGCTCTAAAAACTCCTGAATCTCAGGGACGCAAGGGAAGTTCTTCCTCTGAGCGGGAGGGGGCAAAAGAATTTGAGAAACACCCAAGGCCTCTTTTTCTTTCTCAAGGCCCATGAGGATGCTCTGAACAGCACCCGCAGAGAGTTTCTCACCCCCCAACTGCTCCACCTTCAGGGCGCGCCCTGAGTCCCCACTCACCTCACTTGCTAAAACAAAGCCTTGAATCCGTTCTTGGGAATTGAGAACCAGAAAGGCCCGCCCCTTGGGATCCCAAAAATCCCATTGAGCTTCTGCGCAAGAACGAGTGCCTAAAAAGGAATCACAAGGCTCCATCTCAGAGGCCAAGTGCTGACCCCAGCTCTCCTGTTGTAAAAAGAATAAAGCCCAAGGCACTTCCTGAAGAATGAGAGTCTCCCTCTGCCGAACTTCATGCCAATCGGAATACTTCATCAACTCAACCATGGACTGACTGAGCTTTGAGGCGATTTCCTGACTCAGTCGATTCAGATCGACCAAACCAGAAGAGCTCTGAGCAGCACCTAAAGGAGAATGGCT
This sequence comes from Bdellovibrionia bacterium, assembly GCA_049424145.1. Taxonomy (GTDB): domain Bacteria; phylum Bdellovibrionota; class UBA1018; order UBA1018; family UBA1018; genus JBMSSC01. The sequence continues at coordinate 24,253 of JBMSSC010000017.1, read as the reverse complement.
CGCCTCCAAGACCGCACGTACCCAGGGCAAAAGGAAGCCTGAACGATCAGAGAGTTGGAGTAAATCCTCTTGACTGAGCAAGAGAATGAACGCGCGCGCTTGTTCAATGGAGAGGGGATGATCGGGACCCCCACGAGTGATCCCATAGAGTAAAACGAGGAGCTCAGCAATTTGATGCTCATGCTGGAATTGACGCAAAACTTCGGAGAGCTTCCCTTGGAGTTCCTCTTTGGGAATAGAGCCCGGCGTCAGCAAGCCCTCCTCAAGTGCTCCTAGGATTCCCTGCACCAACCCCTGCGCCCCTTGGACAGACGATCCCCTGCGCTTGAGTTCTTCATGATTCCCAGGCACTTCTTTTAAGCTCTCGATGACCTGCCGAATGAGCATGGATGGGTCTTCAATCGCTCTAGCCCCCAAGTGAGCTTGGATTTGACGACGGATCCGCTGCCCCCAGTTCACTGGATGAGAAGGTTGAATCGCCTGACCTTCTTGGAGCAAGGAGTTTAAAACCGTGTTTCTCCACAAAATCAGGACTTCAGGCTCCATTTTTTTGCGCTTAACCGAAAGACCCTCAAGGGGAGGGATGATGGTGAGTTTTTGAAACGGCTTGAACTGCACCGCATCGTGACCCTGATGAGACGCACGAGTGTGCTGCCCCTCCCTCTGGCTTTGGATTTTCTCAAACTCCTCGAGTCGACTCAATTGCTCCAGTGGAGAGGCATTGAGCTTGGGTCCCCATTGCGGAAGATTCAAGGAGGCCCACATCAGAAACCGTAGCTGCTGCTCCAAGGTTCGAAGCGCAGGAAAGCCCCGAGAATCCCTCTGCTCGAAGGACGCGCCCGGACTGCTAAGGTCGATTGAAGACTCACTCCCCCGTCCTCCGCCCCAAGCCAAAATCGAATGAAAAAAAACCACACCGATCGCAAAGGCACGCCTTCTTGCGCTTTTTTTTCTAGAAAACAATCTCACCGCTCTTCCTCTTTTCATGGATGAAATCTCGTATGCTGAATCAAGAGAAATAGATTGAGTTTAAAAATCGAACAAAAATTTGGGTTCCCCCCCCCTTCTCTGTACCCTCTAAAATCGAATAAGCTCTCCTAGGAGTTGAAACGCTTGAGGCGATTGATCCATCGGGACACTACAGGTTTGCCCATGACAGATCACCAGTTTCTGAGAAGTGGAGGATTCCACGGGTTGTCTAAAAACGAAGGGATGGAGACAAAGATGAGAAGCCCCCTCACCTGAAACCGTAATTCCTCCTCGAATCTGATGAAGGTAGACACAGAGCAATTCCGCCAAACTAAAGGGGCTTTTGACGGCTAACGGAAACATTCGCTCCAGCTGAGTTTTTAGCTCGTTTTCATAACGAGTCCGACTCCCTTGAAAATCGAGGTCCGCTAAAGCCGCAAGGCAACCGAGGATAACGGACGTCCCGCTTGGAATGGCCTGATCAAACAGCGTCTTAGGCCGTTGAATCAACGTCTCATGATCATCGGAGGTGAAGAAAAACCCGGGTTCTTGTGCGTCTTGAAAATGAGTTAGAACCGTTTGAACCCAGCTCTCAGCAAACCCCAGGTACACTTGAGATACTTCGGCAGGAACTGAGGCAAAGCGCGATAAATCAATGGCCGCGGCTGCTAAGAAGGCATAATCATCTAAAAAGGCATTCCCCTTAGCCCGCCCTGCCTGAAACGAGCTTGCTAAGCGTCCACTGGACAGCTGAAGATTCGTTTGAATGAAATCAAAAGCACGGATAGCGACGCGCTCGGCACGCTGCGCTAAGGCAAGCCGCCCTAGCACTCGAAACGCCTGAGAGGCCCAGATTAAACCACTGATCATCAGTCCATTGGAGGAGGCTAAGATCTTCTGATCCAAAGCTGGGGCTTCGCGGCGCTGCCGGATCCCCAGTAATTTGGAGCAAGCGGAATCTAAGAGTTGCTCAACCTGATCCAGTGGGAGATTCAGATCAAAGGCCACATTCTTAAGCTCACGGGCCTGAAACAAAACCGTAGAGCCGTGCTCAAAGTTTCCCTGATCCGTGATGCCGTAGAAGAGCCGAAAGACGCGAGCCTGAGAAGGGGTGAGCTCAGCTGAGGCTACAAGTTCATCGAGGTCTGTCGGGGTCCATACAAAGTAACGCCCTTCATGACCTTGAGAGTCCGCATCCTGAGCCGTATAAAAAGCCCCCTCAGGCGAGAGCATCTCCCGCTCTAAGTAAAGAAAAGTCTGCTCCAGGAGATCCAAAAACAGCTTTCGATCCGAATCGGATAAAATCTCGCACGTCTGCCCCTGGGACTCCTCCAAATATCGACTGAGCAGCACCTCAGCATAGGTCTTCAATAAAAGAGCATTGTCATAGAGCATCTTCTCAAAATGAGGCACGCTCCACGAAGCATCCACCGAGTAACGATGAAACCCTCCTCCGAGCTGATCATAGATTCCGCCTTGGGCCATTTTTCTGAGCGATAACAGAGCCGCCTGCTGAGCTTGCGGGAGTTGAGCCAAGTCTCCTAATCTCCACAGAAAGCTTAAGGCCATGGAGTGAGGAAACTTGGGAGCCCCTTGAATTCCCCCGTGCTCCCAATCGATGTGAAGGAGCATTTGCTGAGCCAGAGCTTTCAACTGCTCGAGCGTGGGTAATGGCTGCGGCTCGGCTTCAGGTACTCTTTCGGCTTGAGCAATAAATTCCACTAACCGATCGGCGTTTTGCACCACGCCCTCAGGATCATTCTGATAGGCTTGAGATAAAGCCATAAGCACTCGAGGAAAACCCGGTCTTCCATAACGGTCCTCGGGCGGAAAATAAGTCCCTCCATAAAAGGGCTTTAAGTCCGGAGTGAGAAACACAGTCAGAGGCCACCCTCCTCCCTGCGTCATCGCGAGCGCCACGTTCTGATAAATGTGATCGAGGTCAGGTCGCTCCTCCCGATCCACCTTGATATTGATGAAGTGCTGATTCATGAGCTCGGCAATGGCTGGGTTCATGAAGCACTCGGCTTCCATGACGTGGCACCAGTGACAGGCCGAGTACCCGATGCTTAAGCAAATGGGCTTATTCTGGGAGCGAGCTTGCTGCAAAGCCTCCTCCCCCCAAGGATACCAGTGAACCGGGTTATGTTGATGTTGAAGAAGGTACGGGCTGCTTTCGTTCCCAAGATGATTGGCCATGCCTTTTTATAGACTAAGCCGCAGAATTTTCAATCGTTTGATCCGATCGCGAAGATCAGCGGCTTTTTCAAAGAGCATGGACTGGGCAGATTCCTTCATCTCCACCTCCATCTTGGCTAAGCTCTCCGACAAGCGCTCGAGGCTGACCCAGTGCTCTCCAGCTAGGCTCTGAGCTTGCTCCAGTTTCCCTTGAGGATCCAGATGATCGAGCTGCAGAGCTAAACTGCCCTCACTCTGTGCTGCGGTGCCCCAGAGACTCTTCCCATGCCCGGAGCCTGCTCCGGTGCGAAGAACTTTTTTGGCCATCTGCGCTGGATCCGCTCGGGTTGAGCCTTTTTTCTTCCCCTGAGCAGAGGAGGCCTGAGCCTGGGGATCCAACCCATCTCGGTCTTGATGACTTGGGTCCACCAGAGGTCCTGCAATGGCTTTTTGAATGGTCTGAGGCGTAATCCCATGCTTTTGGTTGTACTCCTCTTGGAGCACTCGCCTTCGAGCCGTTTCATCTAAGGCTTTTTTCATGCTGTCAGTTACTCGATCCCCATAGAGGATCACAAACCCCTCAGCGTTTCGAGCGGCACGCCCAATCGTCTGAATCAAAGAGCGATAGCTTCTTAAGAAACCCTCTTTATCCGCATCAAGAATGGCCACTAAGGACACCTCAGGCAGATCCAGCCCCTCTCGAAGCAGGTTGATGCCCACGAGAACATCAAACACGCCTAACCTTAAATCCCGCAAAATCTCGATTCGCTCGAGCGTATCGATGTCGGAGTGGAGGTACTTCACTCGAATTTTTTGGCTCTGATAAAATCGAGTTAACTCTTCGGCTAACTTCTTAGTGAGGGTGGTGACTAAAACTCGTTCATTTTTTGCAACCCGCTTACGAATCTCTCCTAATAAATCATCCACTTGGTGGGTCGCAGGTCGAACTTCCACTTGAGGATCCAAAAGCCCGGTGGGACGAATCAACTGCTCAACGATTTCTCCTCCTGATTTTTGAAGCTCATAATCCCCCGGCGTGGCCGACACATAAATGGTGGTGGCAAGGGACTTTTCCCACTCCTCAAAATTCAAAGGACGATTATCCAACGCGGAGGGAAGACGAAACCCATGCTCCACGAGGTTCATCTTACGAGCACGATCCCCACGGTACATGCCTCCAATCTGAGGCACGCTCACATGGCTCTCATCGACAATGAGCAGCCAGTCCTTGGGAAAATACTCCAGCAGCGTAGGAGGAGCCGCCCCGGCAGGACGTCCCGTCAAGTGCCTCGAGTAGTTTTCAATCCCCTGGCAAAATCCCAGTTCCTCGATCATTTCCAAATCAAAGAGCGTGCGCTGAGCCAAGCGCTGAGACTCCACTGCCTTTCCCAATGAGTCCAGTTCTTGAAGTCGCTCCCGGAGCTCATCGCGAATGGTTTGAATCGCACGTTTGCGGTTATCTAACGTCGTCACATAGTGACTGGCGGGGTAAATCGTCACCCGAGGAATTTTTTGAAGCCGAACGCCACGGAGCGGGTCCACCTCGGCAATGGACTCAATTTCATCTCCAAAGAACTCCACTCGAATTGCTCGTTCTTCTTCATAGGCAGGAAAAATCTCCACTACATCCCCGCGCACTCGAAATGTACCTCGATGAAAATCCACATTATTCCGCTTGTACTGAATTTCGACTAATTTCTTTAAAACTTCCTCGCGTTTAATCTGACGACCGACTTCGAGATAAACTAAGAGTCCTTCATAGGCCTCAGGCGATCCCAGACCGTAGATGCAGGAAATCGAGGAAACAATGATCGTATCGTTTCGCTCTAACAGGGAGCGAGTGGCTGAATGCCGAAGCTTATCAATTTCGTCATTGATCTGGGAGTCTTTCTCAATATAGGTGTCTGTGGCTGGAATGTAAGCTTCGGGTTGATAATAATCATAGTAGCTCACAAAGTACTCCACCGCATTGTGCGGGAAAAACTCCCTTAACTCGGAGAACAACTGAGCAGCCAGGGTCTTATTGTGGCTTAAGACCAAAGTGGGCCTTCCCACTTGAGCAATCACATTGGCAATGGAGAAGGTTTTTCCCGAACCCGTGACCCCAAGAAGGACTTGAGAGGGCCTCCCTTGACGGATTCCTTCAGTCAACTTTTCAATGGCTTGGGGTTGATCCCCCGTGGGTTGAAACGGGGTGTGCAGCTCAAACTTTCTTTGAGTAAAGATGGCCATGAGACTCTACTCATATCCTGAAACACTCTTTTTTGACATCAGATTTAGGGTTAGACTAAAAGTCCATGCTCACCCGCCCCTTGCAGTTAAAGCACCCTATCGTGCTGGTTCACGGCCTTGGCGCCCAAAGTCGCTTTGGCCCAATTGAGTACTTTTTTGGCTTACCCAAGCTTCTTCGGGAGCACCAGAACCGAGTTCTGACCCCTCATCTCTCCGCCTGGCACACGCTTGAAGTCCGAGCCCAGCAGCTGAAGACGCAAATCCAGACCTCCTTGGGGGATCAAAAAGTCAACCTCGTGGGCCACAGCATGGGGGGATTAGACATTCGATACTTAAGCTCTTGCCTAGGATTTGCTGAGCAAGTGGCCAGTATCACCACTATTGGAACGCCACACCAAGGAACGAGCTTAGGGGACTTAGCCTTCGGCCTCTTGCAAGAGAGCCAACTTCAGTCCATGGATCGCTTTTTCAAGGCAATGAACTTCAATCAAGAAGCCTTCAGGCCTGTCACACAAGCCTATTGTCAAGGCCCCCTTCGTGAACTTGCCCCAAAAATCCCAGGCATTGCCTACTTCAGCGCCACCACAGCCATCCGAAAACCTGTGGTCCTTCATTCCCTTCCTTTGTTTTGGATTTCCCACGGGTGGTTGGAGCAACGAGAGGGCCCCAACGATGGGTTTGTCTCCGTGGAGTCCGCTCAGTGGGGAGAGCACATTTGCACCTATTCCGGCGATCACTATGCGCAAATTGGGCAACTCTTAGGACGCACTCGAGGGACACCTTACCTAAGATTTTATCAAGAGATCTTCCTTCGACTGAAAAAAGAAGGCTTCTAGCGCCTCGTGGCTTTCTAGCTCGTCCGAGTCGTTGGGCAAGCCTAAAACAAAAAGTAGCAAGAGGCGAAGGGGACTCCCGATTAGATCCAAACCCAGGTGGTTCCTGAGGGGGTGTCTTGAATCAACACGCCTTGAGCCTCAAGAGATTTCCGGATCTCATCGGCTTTTTTAAAATCCTTGGCTTTTCGGGCTTGAGCGCGCTGTTCAATTTGAGCTCGAATCTCCGCATCGGAAAGGGGGAGGCGCTCGGGCGAGGAGGCCTGGGCACGATCTCGCTCAATCCGAGCCAGATCCTCCAGAACTTTTTCCGGGCGACTCTGCCCTACGCCTAAAAGACTGCCTAAGTCTTCCTCCAGGATTTGAACCAACTGAGTTGCCGAAAGAACGACTCCCGGGGTCGCCTGGGCCAAGGGTTCTGAAAGCGTGCGATTGAATTCCCGAATCAGCGAAAACACACAGCCTAAGGCGGCTGGGGTATTAAAGTCGTTGGCAAAATGGGAATCAATTTCAAGGCGAGCTTTTTCACATGAGGCCAAAAACTCGCCCCAGTGAGCTTCAGCTCGCATGTCAGTTCGGGCTCGCGGCTGCTTCATCAATTCCAAGGCCTTGGCCTTAGCCTCATAGATGCGGCGTAAACTGAGGATGGCTTGATCCACCGTTTCCTCTTTAAAATCCAGGATGGATCGATAGTGAACCGAGAGAAGAACGTAGCGAGCCAATTCTCCTGAGAATCGCGTAAGGAAATCACGAGCCGTAAAGACGTTGCCTAAGCTTTTAGACATCTTCTCTTGGGAAAGCGTGACGAATGCATGGTGAAGCCAGTACTTCACGAACGGATCTTTTCCCGTAGCCCCTTCACTTTGAGCAATCTCGTTTTCATGATGAGGGAAGATGAGATCCTCGCCCCCATGGTGAACGTCCATTTGATCGCCCAGCCATTTTCTGGCCATTGCAGAGCACTCAATGTGCCAGCCGGGTCGTCCTCTTCCCCAGGGGCTCTCCCAAGAAGGCTCTCCGGGTTTAGCAGGCTTCCAGAGAGTAAAATCCAACGGACTTTGCTTCTTTGAACTCACTTCCACTCGAATTCCTGCAATGAGGTCGTCTAAGTTCTTATGCGAAAGCTTGCCATAGGATGGAAATTGAGCAATCGAGTAAAGCACCTCACCATCGGGCGCAACATACGCTTTGCCTTGAGCAATGAGGCTTTCAATCAGTTCAATGATCTCAGCCATATGGGTCGTAACGGTAGTCTTATGCGTGGGCTCCAGAAGGCCAGCTACAGCAAAGTCTTTTTCCACTTCTTGGATGTATTTTTTAGCCACTTCCTCAGCAGTGAGGTTCTCCTGCTGGGCGCGTTGAATGATCTTATCGTCGACATCCGTGTAATTTCTCACGAACGTCACATCGTAGCCCGCCTTCAAGAAGGTGCGATAAAAGAGATCCGCAACCAAGGCCCCCCTTAAGTTTCCGATATGAATGAGTCCGTACACGGTTGGCCCACAGGAGTAGAAAGTCAGCTTCCCTGGAGTGTTTGTCCTGAGCTCTTCTTTTTTCTGGGTGAGCGTGTTTGTGATGCGCAGGGAGCGGGGGTTTTTTTTAACCTGGAATTTTGTTTCACTCATTTGAACTCAGTCTCCAATGAACACCTGGCTTCTGCCTCTTCAGGCAAAAGAGGAACCCAGCATGGACCACACGAAGTTCCTTTACGCCGTTTAAGCTCGGGCCTGCCCCACTTGGTTTCTCAAACCCTCGATTCGCTTTAAAACTGAATCTCGGCCCAAGAGCGGTAACACAAGTTTCAGCTCAGGGCCATGGGTTTTCCCGGTAATCACGGATCGAATGGGCATGAAGAGGGCTTTGCCACGGGCTTGAGTTTGGACCCCAACGGTCTTCATTAACGCATCCACGTCTGAGGCCGTCAGCTCTGGGCCACACTTCATGAGTTCAGCAATTAATGCCTCAACCACGGGGCCAGAACTGGACTCTTTTAACACTTCCTGGGCTTGAGGCTCAAGCCCAGGCATGGACTCAAGGAACAATTCCGCTGCAGCTGGAAGCTCACTGAGAAGCTGAACCTCTGCGCGAACGATCTCAATGACGGAGCTAAACCACTGCTCGGATCGCCCCTGAAGCTTCGAACTGGTTTTTTTAAAAAATGGCCTAGATCGCTCAACGATCTCAGCTAACGGCAGATTGCGGATGTAGTAAGAGTTCATCCACTTGAGTTTTTGCAGGTCAAACACAGCCGCTGCTTTTTGAAGCCCCTGCAGATCAAAGACTTGAATCATTTCATTTCGACTCAAAATTTCAGGATGTCCGGACTCTGTTTTTAGAATCCCAGAGGGGGACCAGCCCAAAAGCACCAGAAAGTTGAGCAAAGCCTCAGGCAAATAGCCTTGATCCAGGTACTCGTACACCGAGACGTCCCCGCTGCGTTTGGAGAGTTTTTGTCGATCTTGTCCTAACACGAGTGCAATGTGAGCAAACTCGGGGGTTTTCCAACCGAACGCCTCATAGATCATCAATTGCCGAACCGTGTTGGACAAATGCTCCTCGGCACGAATCACATGGGTCATCTTCATGAGGTGATCATCCACCACACAGCAGAAATTATAGACGGGAAACCCAATGCCTTGGGCAATTTCACTTTCATGGGAAGCTGGCGTACGGGTGATGAGAAAATCCCCCACCATGCCTTCTTTGAATTCGACTCGTCCGCGAACATGATCCTCGAGCACATAGGATCGATGGGGGGCTCGAAACCTAAGCCCTGCTTTCTCCCCGCGTGCCAACCGCTCGGCGACTTGATCTTTCGGCAAATGGGCACAGGTTCCATCATAATGAGGCATTCGCCCCAACTTCAGTGCCGCTTCTCGCTTTTGTGTGAGTAACTCATCGCTACAAAAGCAATAATAGACTTGGTCTTTGGCTAAGAGCTCGCGTGCGTACTGAGCATAAATCGAGAGCCGCTCCGACTGCCGGTAAGGCGCAAACTCCCCAGGACGATCCGGACCTTCTTCATAGTCCAAGCCCAGTCGAGCCATATCCGAGAGAATCATCTGCTCACTCTGACGGGTGCTTCGCTGCTGGTCGGTGTCCTCGATCCTTAAAACTAGGGTGCCCCCGGTTTTTTTTGCATACAGCCAATTAAAAAGTAAGGTCCTTGCTCCTCCCACATGAAGGTAACCGGTGGGACTGGGTGCAAATCGAACGCGCGTGTGACTCATCGGGACTCCCGCTTACTGTGGCCAAGCAGATCCGTGGCACGAATCCTCTTTGGCTTTGGATCTCTTTTTTGATTTAAGAAGCAAAAATCGTTTGAATTTCTTGCTCGATGACTTCTTCTTTGGACTGCCTGGCAAGAGAAATCTCTTTGACCAAAAGGTGCTTGGCTTGATCCAGCATCTTCCGCTCACCAAAGGACAAATCTTTGCTATGACGAAGTAAAAACAGATTTCTTAAAACTTCGGCGATCTCAAAAATTGAGCCCGTCTTAATTTTCTCCATGTACTCGCGGTATCTGCGATTCCAAGTAGTTTGATCGATTTTTACATTTCGCTCTTTTAAGATATCGTAAACTTGATTCACATCAGTATCTGAGATGATCTGCCTAAGCCCCACGGAGCTCACATTGTCTGTAGGGACCATGATCGTCATTTGATTATCTACGACTTGGAGGACATAGAACTTCTTCTTTTTGCCACCCACATCCTTCTCTTCGATCCGCTTAATAACGGCAAGACCATGAGCCGGATACACTGCACTGTCACCAACTTTGAACATGCTTTAGAACCTCCAACACCGTCTTTTCTTTCTTTCTTGCTTTTGGCTTTCAATCAGCTGGGAGAAGCATGGCGCTTTTTCGAGCACTTTTGACTTCCCGCTTTTCTTTGCTTGGACAAAAAAGGCAGAATTTTGACCCGAGAGAACCTACCACACTAGGTCAGACAAGTCAATTAAGACACAGTCAGAGCGTCTAGAAATTAAGTCTAAGCTCATGAAACTAATCAGAAAATTAATTTCTTAAAACATCGAAATCTTTTCTCTCTTTCTCCCTCCCTAGCCCCTTGCGGCCCATGAATCGGCCCAATGGGCACCCGAGTTCGCACACCGCTTGGTCCCAAAACCGGACCTCCTGCGGCCGCCCTTTGCCTTCTGGCTCATCGCCTACTTTTGCCGTGAACCCGCTTTCCAGTCGATCGCCGCATCCACCCCCGCATCGAAGGGATACTTCCCCTGCTCATACAGCCTCTCGGCAATCCGCTTCATTCCCTCATCATCATTAGACTCCATGGCCTTAAAGTTCCCCCGTACCCTACGATTGGCTCGAACAAAAAACGAATCAGCAAGCGCGAGCTCCAACTCACACTGAGCCTCCGACTTTTGCTCCAAGCTTGCCGTCACCCGCGATAGAATGCAGCTCATGGCATAAAGATCAATGGCAATGTCGGCGACTCGCTTTTGAACAAACTGCTGGAGCGCAATCTTCCGACCATGACGCTTCAGCAAGCCTTCCACCTGAATGGCAAACTCGGTGGCATACTCCTCTAAAATTCCCGTCATCTCTTGTAAGCGGGAATGGGGGCGAGACAAGCTCTGACCCAGAAGATTTCTCTTCATCACCCGGATCGCAAAGTGACTGACTTGCCCAATCCCCTTCAGCGGGTGCTGAATTGCCTCAGCCAAACCCGCTAACTGTTGACCCGGCGCCTGCATTCCGGCCAAGGCAATGTAGGCGCGCAACACCTCGTTTGCCCCTTCAAAGATTCGGTTAATTCGAGCGTCTCGCACCCAACGCTCATACGGATACTCCTTCATGAATCCAGCACCACCCCAAATCTGAAGGTTCTCATCCGTAAGCTCCCCAATCATCTCTGAGGCAAAAACCTTCACAATCGCGCTCTCAATGGAGTAGTCCACCGTTTTTCGATCCATCAGATCGGCCGTCATGTAAACCATACTTTCGGCCGCAAAGAGGTTCACCGCCATCCTACCAATCTTCTCCTGGATCATCTCAAACTCACCAATGCGTTTTTGAAACTGCACCCGCTCGTTGGCATGCGCAATCGCTGCTTGAAGAGCTCTTTTGCCTCCTCCCACGCACCCTGCAGCCAGACCTAAGCGCCCATGGTTTAATACCCCCATGGCTACCTTAAAGCCTTGTCCCACTCCCCCAATCACTTGACCTGCGGGAATCTTCACTTGATCAAAATAGACGGCATTGGTCCAGGAAGCTCGTATGCCCAACTTATGCTCAGCAGGCCCAATAGAGACCCCCTCTGCCGGTAGCTCCAGGAAAAAGCAGGTCACTTTTTCTTTTTTCTGCCCGTCTTTATCCAAAACCTCAGTCTTTGCAAACACCGTCATGAACGTCGCAATCCCGGCATTTGTGATCCAAAGCTTACTGCCCGAAAGCACATAGTGAGTGCCATCGGCCGACAGAACGGCCCGACTCTGAATCGAAGCAGCATCCGAACCACTTTGCGGCTCCGTTAATCCGTAACAGGCAATCAGCTCGCCTGAGGCTAGCCTAGGGAGGTACTTCGACTTTTGCTCTTCGGTTCCAAAAAGAAGCAGAGCTTTGTAGCCAATACTCTGGTGCGCCCCGAGAGTGGTGGCTAAAGACGCATCAATTCCCCCCATCTCTTCCATGATCCGAGCGTAGCCAAACTGAGGAAAGCCCAGGCCGCCCCACTCCTCAGGAACCGCCACTCCCATCACTCCCAGCTCCGACAGATCGGCGACAATCTCCTTGGGCATCGCCCCTTTTTCATCCCAGGAGGAAGAGTGCACCTTGTCCTGCGCAAATCGTTCTATGGAGTCCAACGTCATGCGTAACTGATCCGAAGCCTCTTCCCCCACTTGAGGATAGGGGAACAGAAGGTCCTCTCGAATCTCCCCAAAGAATAGGGACTTCATTAAACTGTTTTCAACACTCAAACTCATGGAGGCCTCCAGGGACTTCAAAACCCTTTTTTTTGGACTGACAAAATGTCGTATCTTTTCAGCAGATACTTTTGCTAGTGACAATTTGTCAAACCCCAAGGAAAGGAATCTTTCTGGAATCGGCAAAAAATACCCACCGATTCTTCACCCCCCCTTAAAATCATTCAGGGTTTTCAAACCTGAAGTTCTCCCGCGATCTCGATTTTTTTTTTAGACCTGGCATTAGACTTGCGTCATAACTACTAACGAGATGAGTGAACAGAACAATAACCCCCTTAAAATGAAGTTAAAAACCTGGCAAAGCCGCCTTTCCGGGAAAAGTCCGTGGCTGGAGAAATTTAAATCAAATTTTAATAAAAATAAAACACTCACCACTCAAACACCAGGCGAAGCTCCCGAACTCAACGTGGCGTTGAATGCTTCCAACGCCCCGGAGCGATCTGCCGCTCAACTCCTGAGCGCGACTGCAAACTGGGCTAAAAAAACCTTTCAAAACTTTGATCCCGAACAAGCTCAAGCCTGGCTCTCCAACACGTTAAAAAAGAAAAACACGGCACTCTATGGCACCCTGATCACAGTGGTGTTCTCAACCTACTTCCTCTCGGATCTCACAGCACTGGTGGTCGGTGAGATGATTCCTAATCCACCCCCGATCCGAGCGTCCGCTTTCGGAAGTCTTCCCTTGCGTTCAAAGACCGTTTCAGATTACGCTCCCATTTTGTCTCGAAACCTCTTTAATAGCCAAGGCATCATTCCCGGAGAAAACTCAGGCGGTGGACCCGGCAACGCCGATCCAGGGGGAGCCCCCGTAAAAACGTCGCTTCCTTTGAACCTCATTGGTACCTTGATTTTTGAAAATGAACTGTGGTCGATTGCCACTCTGGAAGATAAGTCCATGCAACTGGTCTACCCCGTACGCGTGGACGACGAGATCCCCGAGAAAATCCGGATCCTCAAAGTCGAAGCCCGCCGAGTCACATTTTTGAACAAGCTGAGCGGAAGACGGGAGTTTATCGAGCTCCCTGAGGAGAATAGCCAAAACCCCAGGCTATCCCTAGGGCGATCGCTCTCTCCCGGTTCCTCTGCCCCTGGCGTTGAAAAAGTGGCCACAAACCAGTACAACGTATCCCGGATAGAAGTAGATAAGGCTTTAGCTGATTTCAACAACGTTTTAACTCAAGCTCGAGCGGTGCCTAACTTTGAAAACGGGGCAGCCAGTGGCTATAAACTCTTTCAAATCGTGCCTGGAAGCATCTACGACAAACTCGGCCTTCAAAATGGGGACGTCATTGCGGGTCTCAACGGAACTCCGATTAATGACCCGGGAAAAGCCTTTGAAATGTTAGGTGAACTGAAGAATGCCAACCATTTAGAGCTTCAAGTAAAAAAAGACGGGAAGCAAATGACGTATACATATGACATCCGTTGATGCGGGGAATAAACATGAATTCTTTAAAAAAAGAAAATAAAAGTAAGAATTGGTTTGAAATCTCCACTCAATGCGTCTACTGGCTAGGCATCGTGGGACTCATCGTTCTCATCACCCAAGGAGCCCGCGCTCAGCAAGCCCCCTCCTCAGGGAAAAGCGGGTTCTTACCCGGCGCACGCCCATTTAACCCCTTTACGAATTCCGCACCCAACGAAGGATCAACCTCTGCCAAAGGCGCATTCTTAGAGGACGAAGAAGACGACGAGGAAGACTACGATAGCTATCCTCCCTCTCAGGCTCTCATAGGCGGAGCAGGAGGAGCCCCGTTGAGGCAGGAAAAGAATGCGGGGTCAAAAAACAAACCCCGAACCCTCTCCGTGGGTGGATCACCCCAATCAGGCCCCGACCCCCTAGTGACGGACCAAGGTGTCGTTGTCGGCGGACAAGTCCCCAACGGCGTGGTGAGCAAGAATAAGGTTGCCCCTCTGACCATTAACGATGAAACGGCCGAAGGAAGTAAAGACGTGATTACGGACTTTAATTTTCCCGACGCAGATATCTTGGACATCGCAAAAACCCTGGGCAAACTGACGGGGAAAAACTTCATCCTCGATAAAGATGTCAAAGGCAAGATCACCATCATCTCCAATTCCCCTGTGACGGTCGGAGAGGCTTGGAAAGTTTTCCTCACGGCCTTAGACATCAATGGTTTTGCCTTGATTCCCTCAGGCAAATACTTACGCATCTCACGCCAGCGGGATGCCCGAGACAAGCAACTGCGAACCTACACCGGAGATTTCTCACCCGACACGGATGCTTTAATCACTCGCGTCTTCCCACTTAAGTACATTAGCGCCGAAGAAGTGTCGCGAACGTTTCGAAGCTTCATGCCGGCTAACTCTCGAATTATTTCTTACGAACAGACCAATACCGTGATTGTCACGGATACGGGCTCTAACATTGCTAAGCTCTCGAAGATGCTGGAGATCTTAGACGTCGAGGGCTTTGATGCAGGGATTGAAGTGGTTCCCGTTAAGTACGCCTCGGCCGTAGAGCTCTCCAAACTCATCGATGGATTGATCCCCGGCACCTCAACCGGAGGAGGAGCCGGAGCAGCCGGAGGCGGCGCACGCTTTGGCGGCTCTCTGGGTGGGGGACGATTCAATGCCCGACGCACCAAAGAAGGCGGCATCATCAACACAATCATTGCCGACGAGCGAACCAATACGCTCATTGTTCATGCCAATAGCAAGGGCGCGGATCAAGTCAGAGAACTGGTGGCCAAGCTGGACCAGAGACTGCCCGCCTCCACTGGGGGCGGAAAAGTTCACGTGGTTTACCTGCAATTTGCCGATGCTGAGCAAATTGCCTCCACGCTAAACAACTTCTCTTCCCAATCCAATACCCGAGCCACAGGAAGCCCTGGGGGAGGTAGTGGAACAGGCGTGAACCCCAATGCCACATCCCTGTTTGAAGGGTCGATTAAAATTTCTCCCGATAAAGCCACGAACTCCTTGGTCATCACGGCCTCTCCTTCAGACTTTGTCACCGTCCAGCGCGTGATCAATCGCCTCGACATCCCCAGAAACCAAGTCTACGTTGAAGTGGTCATCATGGAAGTGAAGATCGATCGTAGCTTTGACTACTCGGTCAACTTAATGGACGTAGCCAATGGACGAGGACTACTCACCAACACCGACTTGGCTAAGTTCTTAACCAACCCCATTTCCTCAACAGGAGCCATTCTTTCATTTGCTGAAGGGAAGAAAACCCCGGTCACATTTGGAACTCAAAGGCTTGAAGTGAATAACATCAATGGACTCGTCAAAGCCATCCAGGGGCACACCAACGCAAACATCTTAGCCACTCCGCAGATCATTGCGCTCGATAATACGGAAGCGAATTTTGAATCCACTGAAAAGATCCCCTTTGCCAGCTCCATTGTCACGATGCAAGGGGTGCAAAACAATCCACAAAAAGAACCCGTCTCGCTTTCGATTAAGATTAAGCCCCAAATCAATAAGATTACTAACTTTGTGAAGATGGACATCTCAACAAAGCTCAGTGAAATTACCCAAAACGTTCCTCCTGCCCTCCAAGGTCAAACGTTTGGAACCCTCGAGCGCAGCGCCAACACCACCGTTGTCGTGGGAGATTCCGATACCGTGGTCTTAGGGGGTCTGATTCGCAGCAATCAAATGAAACGACCAATAAAATCCCCATCATAGGCGATATCCCGATCCTAGGCTGGTTATTTAGAAGCCACAAAACGGAAAACCAAAAAAGTAACCTCATCATCTTCATGACCCCTCACATTGTCCGACAATATGAGAAGGTTCGCGGCATCTTGGATCGAAAGCTCAAAGAACGTGATGACTTCCTTGAGGCGGGTACGGGAGGAACGGATCCTCAACGCATGAAGCGCGATGAGATCATCCGCTCGCTACCGGATCTGGATAAGCTCGTCAACGAGCACCCTCCGACCACCATCACTATTGATGAAGACACCCCTCAAGCCAGCTCAAAAACCCAGTCAGGGCCCGCACCCGCTGCCGTTTTAGTCCCCGACAAAGCAGCCTCACCAGCTGGGGCAAACACAGCGCCCGTGGCTCAACCGCCTGAGACCGCTCCTCTGCCTCAGGCCTCCATCGTACCACTCACTGAACCGGGTTCGGGCAAGGAAAGCTCTGCACCTGAAGCGGGGGCTCAGCCATGAGCTCTTCTTCGTCTTCCCCTCCTCAGGGCGCGCCACTGAGGCTTGGAGATCTGCTCTTAAAGCACACCTCCTTAACCCAGGAGCAACTCCATCAAGCCATTGCCATTCAAAGGGAGGAGGGAGGAGTTTTAGGAGAAATCCTCATCCGAAAAAACTTCGTTTCCCCCCTGGAGGTCACCCGCGCCCTGTGCATTCAGATTAAAATTCCCTTCTTAGAGGATTTAAAACCCACGGAGATTGACCCGAAACTGGTCGATCAAATCCCCATCAACTATGCCAAGTCCAAGGAACTCATTCCCCTAAGAAAAGAGCAGGGACCCCAAGGCGAGACTTTAGTCGTCGTCGTAGCCGACCCGTTTCATCCCTCCATTGCCAATGACTTAAAAGTCCTCACAGGATTTCCCATTGAACTCGTCGTAAGTGCCGGTAATCGAATTCAAGATGCGATCAACCGCGTCTATGAACGAAACACCTCAAACCTGGTCGATAACATTGGAGGGGAATTCGAGGACACATTTGACTTAGAGGGCCCTATCGATATTCTTGAGGCCACCGAAGATGACGCGCCCGTGATTAAGTTCGTCAACTCACTTTTGTTTCGGGCCGTGAAGGAAAAGGCCTCTGACATTCACATTGAGCCGTTTGAAAAAGAATTTGTCGTTCGCTTTCGTATTGATGGAGTCTTAAACGATATTATCCGGCAACCCAAAAAGGCACATGCCGCCATTGCCTCTCGCGTGAAGGTCATGGGTACACTCGATATCGCTGAAAAAAGGCTACCTCAAGACGGCAGGATTAAGATAAAAATCGCAGGAAAGGACGTCGACATTCGTCTTTCCACCGTTCCCACCAACTATGGTGAGCGAATCGTGATGCGTATTTTAGAGCAAAGCAGTACGGTGTTAAAATTGGAGCATTTGGGATTCTCCTCCGAGAGTGCCTCGGCCGTGGAAAAGCTAATCTTTAAAAAATATGGAATCATTCTGGTCACCGGCCCGACCGGGAGCGGTAAATCCACCACTCTTTCTGCCTGCCTGGTGAAGCTGAATAGCCCAACCCGAAACATCATGACCGTCGAGGATCCCATTGAGTACCAGATCCCCGGAATCAATCAGATCCAAGTGAACACAAAAATCGAACTCACCTTTGCACGCGCCTTAAGAGCGTTTCTCAGGCAAAACCCCGATATCATCATGGTGGGGGAAATTCGAGATAAAGAGACGGCTGAAATCGCCATCAACGCCTCACTCACGGGTCACCTGGTGCTCTCCACCCTTCACACCAACGATGCGGCTGGGGCAGCCACTCGTCTCATTGACATGGGAGTGGAGCCCTTTCTTGTGGCAAGCTCGCTTTTGGGCGTGATTGCCCAAAGACTCATTCGAAAAGTCTGCTTCAAATGTCGCGAGCCGCACTCCCCCACGCCCTTTGAGCTTGAAGAACTGGGTCTCACCTCCGTCCCTCAAGGTGCAACCATCTTTAAAGCCGTCGGCTGTCCGAGTTGCGCCCAGAGCGGGTATGCTGGACGAACCGTGATCCATGAGCTCTTACTTGCTGAGGACTCGATTCGATCCTTAATTGTCAGAAACTCAGATGCTGGAACGATTCGGAAGGCGGCCATCTCCGGAGGAATGACCACGCTTCGAGAGGACGGAATAGCAAAAGTCATGGAAGGGCTCACCACCATTGATGAACTGATGAGGGCCACGCATGCCGATGTCTAGGCAGCCGAGAGATGGCTCACCGAAGGAATCCTCCTTCTCATCGCGCCCGTTAAGAAAGCGGAAGTCTAGGCCCAAGGAAAGGGAATAATCCATGGCACCCATGTATGATTATAAAGCCATCAGTACTGCCACAGGGAAAACGCAAAAGGGTTTGATTGAGGCTGAAAACCCCAAAGCCGCCCGCCTCAAACTCAAAAAACAGGGACTCATGGTCACTGACGTCCATGAAAAAACGGCGGCCAAACCGAATGCCTCCTCGGGAATTCCGTTTTTTGGTGGACGAGTCGATGCCGCTGAAATCTCCATGATGACACGCCAGCTGGCCAGCCTCGTGAAAGCCAACATTCCGCTCGTAGAGGCCCTCAACGCACTCGTGGAGCAGACGGAAAACGAAAAGCTCAAGGTGATTCTGGCCCAAGTCCGACAAGACGTCAACGAAGGATCGAGCCTGGCCAAAGCCGTTGGAGCTCACCCTCGGGTGTTTGATACGATCTTTGTGAACATGATTGAAGCAGGCGAGAGCTCAGGAACCTTAAGCCTCGTGCTCCTGAAGCTAGCTGACTTAAAAGAAGCCCAAATGCGACTTCGAAGTAAGGTTCGAGGCGCGATGACCTATCCGGCACTCATGCTCGTGGTGTCGGTGGTGTTAATGCTTGGGATTTTTACCTTCGTGATTCCTAAGCTCACCAAGGTTTTTGACTCCATGAACAAACCAATTCCCGGACTCACGAAGTTTTTAATGGGCATCAGCGACCTCTTGGTGAGCTACTGGTACGCCTTCTTCTTAGTCACCGTGGTGGGGTCTTGGGTTTTTACTCGCATGATCTCCTCTGAGACGGGTCGACCCAAATGGGATGCTTTTAAGCTCAAACTTCCAATCGTAGGCTCCTTGGTGCGAATGGTGGCCGTCACCCGGTTCTCTAGCACCATGGCTACCCTTCTTTCCACCGGAGTTCCTATCTTAACCAGCATGACCATTGCGCGCAATTTGGTGGGCAATATTCCCATTGCCCAGGCCATTTCCAATGCTCGCGACAACATCACCGAAGGTCAATCCATCGCTGACCCCCTTCGCAAAAGCGGAGAGTTTCCCCCCATGATGATTCACATGATCTCCATTGGGGAGAAAACCGGTGAACTGCCGGAAATGCTCAGAAATATTGCCGAAACCTATGAAGAACAAGTTAATACTAAGATCGAAACGATGACGAGCCTGCTTGAACCCATCATGATCGTCGGGATGGGAGGTGGCGTGGGTTTCATTGTGGTGGCGGTATTTATGCCTCTAATGGAGATTATGAATCTGAACCAGCGCTAGCTGATGTAAAGGAGAACTATGAGAAAAATGAAGACGACTCTTTTGAAACTGAATTCTTTAAAATCCGCAGGGTTTACCCTGATTGAGATGATGATTGTTTTGGCCATTATTGCCGCCGTGATGGGCTTAGTGGGAAGCAACGTGATTCGCAAGTATGACGAAGCACGCGTGACTTCGACGAAGATTCAAATCAAGCAGTTAGCCACCATTCTTGCTGATTTTAGGCGAGTCTGCGGATTCTATCCCACCACCGAGCAAGGCTTAGATGCTTTGGTGAAAAAACCCGCAGGCCGTGATTGCAAAAACTATGATCCGCAGGGTTTTGTCAATAAGGTGCCTCAGGATGCCTGGAGCCGAGATTTTATTTATGAATCCGATGGAAACAAATTTAAAATCACTTCCTATGGCGCCGACGGAGCTCCCGGAGGTGAGGGCATTAACAAAGAACTCACTTCGGATGATCTGGATTAATCCTTTTAGATCAGAAAAGAGGTGGGGGAAACCTCACGGCTTTAGTTTACTGGAAATGCTGGTGGTCCTGGGGCTGATGGCCTTGATGGCAGCCTTCGTTGTCCCCAGCGTTTCCAGCTACTTTTCTCTTTCCTTAAACTCAGCCACTCGGGACCTAGCCTCCGTTATCAAAGAGACGTTCAACTCAGCCGTGGTCAGTGGACGAGTTCATCGCGTGGTTTATGACTTAAACTCAGGACAGTACTGGGCTGAGGTGGGCCCCAAAGATGTGCTCCTGGACACTAAGGAATCCACTGAGATTTCAGATCGGAGGCGGAGGTTTGGGATTCAAGCCAAGGCGGATCGGACCTCATCTTTTCAGCAAGAGACCACCATCTCACGGAAGAAAAAAAGCCTCCCCACAGGAGTGAAGTTTGTGGACCTACAAACTCAGCAACACCCAGATCCCATTGTGGACTCGCTTGCCTACACCCACTTCTTCCCCAGTGGCTTGGCGGAACAAACAGTGATTCATCTCAAAGACACCTCCGAGCATCAAATCACCTTGGATATCTCAGCCATGCTGGGAACCACCAACTTAAGCGAAGGATACGTCCATGCTTCTGAAATTTTTAAGCGCTGATTTCAAAAGCAAAGAGGGATTTACTCTGCTTGAGGTTATGATCGCCCTTGCAATCATGGCCTTGGGCTTTGGGGCCATCTTAGCCACCGAAGGCGCCTCAATCCAGGCCTCCACCCGAGCAAAAGAGATGAATACGGTGGCCATGCTAGCTCGTAACCAAATGGTGGAAACTGAAATCAAGCTCGAGGGGAAGCGCTTTGAAGAAGTAAAAAAGGAGGAGCGAGGGACCTTTAAAGAACCCTTTTCAGACTACTCTTGGACTCGCGTGATTAAAGAAGTCAAGCTCCCGAACCTGGGTAATCTCCTATCGAGTCAGCCTTCTTCATCCTCAAACTCCCAGAACTTTGCAGGCTCTGATCAAGCCAAGGGTGACTCCACCCAGCAGGTTTTCTCGATGCTGTCGAAGTACTTGGAGAAGGCTTTACGCGAGATCACGATCACCATTTCCTGGTCTCGAGGGGGAAAACCCCAGAGCTTCTCTCTGTCCACTTATTGGGTGAACTTAAATCATGAAATGCAACTCACGAACTAATCCCCACTTAAGCTCCACCGGATTCACCCTCTTAGAAGTGCTCATCTCGATGGCCATTCTGGCCTTCATTTGCTTCGGGATCTTTCAAGCCACCACACAAACCTACCAACTGCGCGACAGCCTATCGGCCGAGGCCGATTTAAATAATGAAGTGGTGCTAGCCATGGGAGTGATCCAACGAGACATCCAGCTCATCTACTCTCCCGTGGTGGCACTGCCGCAAGCCGTTGCCTCCGGAGTCCCTGCCGGAAGCGAAAATCTTCCTCCGCCGATTCCGAGGGAAGATGGCGAGAGGAGCTTTAAATTTTGGTCTCAGATGGTTGAAAACACCGGGCTTCGCCCCTCTCGCTTTCAAGGAACCGATCAAAAGCTCTCTTTTATCTCCACCTCCCACATCCGCATTTACAAAGAGTCCCCCGAGTCCGACTTTGCCAAAGTGACTTACGAGCTCAAAAAAGACGACCAGAATCGAGACCACCCAGATACCTTCGTCTTGGTAAAAACCGAATCCTCCAATGCATTTTCCAACGAGGAAAGCCGAGACCCATTTATCAAAAGCTACATCGTGCTCCATGGAATCAAGCGTTTGAGCTACACCTATTACCAAAAAGACGGTGAGCTCCTGAAAACGTCTAAAAATTGGGACACCGATCGAGAGGAGACTCGACACCTCTTTCCCGATATCATTGGCATCAGCCTTGAAGTCTTGGGTCGTAATCATTTATCCTTTGAGGGCGAATATAAATTCAAACCGGAGATCCCGTTGAATGGGCTTTTTCAATACTATTAAATCCCGATCTCTGCCTCTTACTCGGGGGAACCCCGCTCAGAACCCCAAAGGCATTGCCTTGTTTTTAGTTCTTGGCTCCGTTGCCATCCTCTCGATCTTAGTCACCGAGTTTACGTATGTCTCTCAGCTAACCCAATCCATTGCGTTTGGGAGTCTCGATCAACTCAAGGCGCATTACCTGGCTAAAAGTGCTTTGAAACTCTCCCTCCTTCGAATCGTAGCCTATAAGAAACTCCAAAAAATTCCGATTCAGGGTTTCGTATCCAAAGGACTGTTAGATCAGATCTGGGGTTTCCCCCTCTCCTGGCCGTTACCCACCGTGGGCCTCACTCGAACGGAAAAAGATGTCTTCGATCAGTTTCAAAAAAGCTCGGGCCTCGATGGCCGCTTCACCGCTCGAATTGAATCCGAGTCTTCTAAATACAACCTCAACTTGCTGCTGACTGAGTATGCACCGCGCCCCACCCCCTCAGCCACCCCGACTCAAAGCGATGGAAGCCCTCCGCCTCCTCCCCCTCAGAATTTGGCGCCCCTCACTCCTGAGGAAGCCCGCGAGGGTCTTAGGCTCTATCTTGGAAACCTCCTGCAGGGTTACTCCGAGAAGGACCGAGACTTCTCCGATCGGTTTCGAGACCTGCAGCTCAATGACTTGACCCTTCAAATCGCAGGATGGGTGGATCCGCGAGTGGAATCTCGAAACGTCTCCCGCTTTGATAATAAAATCCCCTCCAAAAAGGCCCCCTTTTATCACCTCTCGGAACTTCACATGGTTCCCCTCTTTGAGGACGACCTTTATCAACTCATCAGCCCAAGCTTCACCACCAGCACCACCCCTGGAATCAACATCAACACCATGAGAGAGCCGATGCTTCGAGCCTTAATCCCAGGCATCACTCCCGATGAGGTGACGGATTTCTTCAAGTTTCGAGACTCCGTCGCTGTGGATAATAAATTTAAAGAGGTGGCTGATTTTGAGAACTACTTAAAGCGAGGGGTGTCTTTCTTCATGAACAACCCCCAAGCCATCCAACTGTTTAACGACAGGCTCCGACAACAGAACATTCGCTTGGTCACCACCGAGTACCAGTTTAAAATTAGCGTTGAGGCTGAGGTCATGAACTCACGCCGAACGATTGAGGCTTGGGTCGAAATTTTTGAGCACGGAAATCCACTGCTCCTGACTCGCTTTGGAAGAAAAAATGCACCCGACCTAGGCATTCGGATCACGTATTTGAGGATTTTTTAAGTGGAGTTATTTTTCATCGTCCGCCGCAGGAGAATGGAATGAGGATATTAGGAATTGACCTAGGAAGCTCAAGTGTGAAGGCCGTGGAGATGGAAAGTGCCTTTGGGCGCTTTGAAGTCCGAGATTACTATGAACAGGTCATTGCGCCTCATGAGACACAAAAAGAGGCTTTGTTTCGATTACTGGAGGGCCTGCCCAAAGCTCCCGATCGAGTTATCTTAGGCCTCTGCAACGGCCAAAGCACGTTTCGAATCTTAGAGCTTCCCACTCGAGATCGAAAAGCCATTCAGTCCGCGGTGGGCTTTGAACTTGAAGATGATCTCCCTTTTGCATTAGATGAAAGTACCCTTCAATACTCCATCCTCTCCCAAAACAAACAGGGAAGCTCACTTTATGTCTCCATCACATTAAAAAAATACTTAGCCCAAGCCCTGGAGACCTGGGAGGATGCCCGCTTCAGCCCCGATGTGATTACACCTGAAGAATGGGCCTATCGAGCGCTTATCAATCGAATTCAAGCCTCCTCCTCTGCATCGGAGCACCCTCTTTTAGTTGTGATCGGTCATCAAAAAACTGTTTTTTATCTCCAAGACGAGCAAACCCCTCGAGTGATCTCAGAGGTGACCTGGGGTGGACGAGATCTCACCCAAGCCATTTCTCAAGCTCAAAACCTTTCCTGGGATGAGGCCGAGAAGATGAAGCTGAATCACGGAATCCTTCTACCTGAGAATCCTCCCGCAGACACTCCTGCGGAACAACAAGAGCTCTCCGCCTGTTTAGCCCGCGCGTGTGGCCGATTGCCTGAGTGGATAAAAAAAATCGACCTTATCGCCAGAAGCCTGACTCAGCGAGAAATCACTTCGATCTACCTCTCAGGCGGCACGGCTCTTTTGCCTGGACTGGGAGCCTGGTTGGAGCAGCAACTTCAAATGCCCGTCAAACCGCTGCGCGCCTTAAGTCAACTGACTTCATCAGGCATCGTCTACTCAGAGGAAACCGATGCCCGATTCCTACTAGCATCAGCCCTGAGCCTTGCTTCCATGAGTTTAGATCGGATCCCTTGCATCAACTTAAGAAAAGATGAATTTGCCAAGGCAAAAAGGGAACGCAAACTGGATCTGAGAATGTACTCCAAACCTCTTTTATCCGTGGGTGCAATCGTGATGAGCCTGTTCATTAGCCTCACGGTTCAATCGATGGTTTACCAATCCCGGCTGAAAGCCACCAACGCGCAGCTGGATAAA
>JBMSSC010000016.1:0-30743 GCA_049424145.1 Bdellovibrionia bacterium | reverse complement strand
TGACTTAAAGCTGGCTAACATGGAATCCGCAGAATGGGAAGCAAGTCTTTTTACTCCGCAAGCCTTCCTTAGCTTGCTCAAACACGGGTTCCTCTGCTGCTCATCCGTTACCCTGTGGCCGCCGCATGGTAACAAGTCATTACGGACTTGGCGGCTTACGCCCTGTCTAACGGCACCGGCAAAACGACATACGTTTTGACTGGGCTGAGGGAGTGTGGATCGGGACGTATCGGGCTTAGGCAGGTGTCTACGCCTTAGACACCTGTTTTGAGTTGGGCTGTACTTGGTCTTCCCCTGATTTGAAGAGAAGTGAGTCCAATCCAGGTTTTCCTTTTGGGGTATGTCTCTTGCACGAGGGGCAGGACCGAGGACTCGCAGGGTAAGGTGTCAGTGAGTTTCCTGGTGAAGAAAAGCAGTGAAGAAGGTGTTTTTTATGGGTCAAACCGTTCAGTTCAATTGGAAAAAAAATTTCAGCCTATTATTCTGCGTCTGTGCCTTTTTGAGTTCAGTTCCTGGTTTTACTGCTCCTCAAGTGGAGTGTGTTAAGCAAGCCCAAGCCTTTGGGTATGAATCTGAAGTGGCTCTTCGTCTGTGTCAGGGGGCTCAATCCGCGGATCCTGTGGCTTGCTATCGAGAAGCGATCCTTCTGACTCGATTGAGTCAAGAACAGGCCATTGAGCTTTGTCGAGTTCGTCTGAACGTTTGCGCTTGCGATCGTTCCTGACTCGCGCTCCTTTTAAAAAAAACTTTTTTCACCTTGTCATCTTTCTCTAAAATCGGTATATCACCCGGATTCTGAAGCTCAGGGACAGATTGCCTAGCCACACACATCCGTGCTAGGGGAACTCCCCTGAAAATTTAAACTGGAGATGTGACTATGGCTATGGAACATAAGATTCGAATTAAACTGAAAGCATTTGATCATCGAGTTTTGGATCAATCCGTCTGGGAAATTGTCAATACGGCAAAACGGACTGGAGCAACGGTACGAGGTCCAATTCCTCTTCCGACCGTAATTAATAAGTATTGCGTTTTGAGGTCTCCTCATGTAGACAAAAAGTCCCGCGAGCAGTTCGAAGTTCGAACTCATAAGCGGCTTTTGGATATTTTGGAGCCAACTCAGCAAACCGTCGATTCTTTGATGAAACTCGATTTATCAGCTGGGGTTGACGTCGAAATTAAGTCCTAATTCACTTTGTCTCATGGACAAAGTGGGCTGAAAAGCCAAGAGACATCATGATCCCCATTCTTTAAGAAAGTTCAGGGATCATGTTTCTTCGGGGTGAAGCGAAACTCTTCTTTGCAGTAACCGTAAGGATATTCCCAAAGAAAAAGTCACGGCACTCTGTGTCTATCGCATGAAAGCATCCGGCGGCCTTAATCTGAATTATGGCGGCTTCCCGGTGATGCTGTGACGGTAGGTTCGAAAGAACAAAATTGCTGGAGAGCAAAACTGAAGAGCGGGCTGGAACGTGTCAGTGCTCTTCTTGGAGATTAAACTATGGAACAAGCGCCTGAAGCAACGGCAACGAGTGCCTCAAAAGCTCCTGAGTCCCATGCGAAGTTGGATCTGGGTTCACGCGAGCGCGTGAGTCTGACCCAAGGTCGAGGTGGAGTTTTGGGAGTGAAAGCCGGCATGACTCAAGTCTTTAACGAGAACGGGGACTCCATTGCAGTCACCGTGATTGATTTGAAGCCTGCTGTGATCACTCAAGTCAAAAGCCAAGATCAAAACGGATATCAAGCGATTCAAGTGGGTTTTTTAGAGAAGAAAGAAAAAGCCTGTAATCGTCCTGAGAAGGGGCATGCCAAAGCGTCCTCGACTTCTGGCTTCTACCACTATCAAGAGTTCAGATTGGCTCAAAATGACAAGCTGGATGGTTTGACCGTGGGTAAAGTCCTATCTGCTGAATTCCTCAAGCCTGGGGATTGCGTGGATCTGACGGCAGTCAGCAAGGGAAAAGGTTTTCAAGGCGGGATGAAGCGGTACCACATGGCCGGGGGGAATAAAACCCACGGTGCTTCGTTATCGCATCGTCAACTCGGGTCCATCGGAAACCGCGCCGATCCAGCCAAGTGTTTTAAGAATAAAAAGATGGCAGGTCAAATGGGTAACGTTCGCAAGACTGTTCAAAACGTTCAGGTTGTGCGCGTGGATTTAGAGAATCAACTGTTGTTGGTTCATGGGAGCGTCCCCGGTCCTCGGAGTGGGATTGTTACGGTACGCCGGACTGTGAAGAACGCGAGATAAAATATGCCAACTTTAGAATTAATCAATCAAGATAAAGAAAAAGTAGGAACCATCGAGCTTCGAAACGATGTTTTTGGAGTCGATGTGAACGTAGCGCTGGTTCACCAAGTGCTGAAGGCTCAAATGGCAGGTCGGAGGCAGGGAACTGCAAAGACCAAGACCAAAGCCGAAGTACGAGGCGGTGGTCGTAAGCCATTTCGTCAAAAGGGAACTGGGAATGCAAGACAGGGTTCAAGCCGTTCTCCTCTTCAGCCAGGCGGTGGACAGAGTTTCGGTCCACAACCTAGGTCATATGAGCAGAGCACTCCTAAGGAGATGATCCGTGGCGCTTTGCGCTCGGCTCTGTCTGATCGAGTGAAGGAAAAGCGACTTTTAGTTCTCGATGAGTTTAAGCTCAGCGGGCCTAAGACCCAAGCCCTCGTGGGGATTCTGAAGAAGAAGCTTCAAGTGGATCAGGTTTTGGTCGTGGATGATGCTAACTCTCACTTGGAGCTTTCCGGAAGGAACATTCCTAAGGTGAAAGTGCTTCGAACCGAAGGCTTGAATGTCTACGACATTGTTCGAAACGAATGGGTCGTAATTACGAAACGTGCAGTGCAAGCAGTGGAAACTCGCTTAGCACCCGCAAAGTAAGAGGTGAACCATGCGTACACGATATGAAGTGATTCGTAGACCGATCATCAGTGAAAAGAGTACGGCTTTAGCCGAAGTGGCAGGCTGCTATGTGTTTGAAGTGGCTTCTCAGGCCAATAAGCAGGAGATTCGCGATGCTGTTCATCACTTGTTTCAAGTGGATGTGAAGCAAGTGAGAACCCTCGTGATGCACGGCAAAGTCAAGCGCGTCGGACGTTTTGAGACTAAGCGATCTAATTGGAAGAAGGCGCTTGTGACTCTGGCTGATGGGCAAAAGATTGATTTCTTCCAAACCAAGTGAGTTGATCTATGGCGATTAAATCCTTTAAGGCAAAAACACCATCTCAGCGCTACAAAACAGTCGCTGATTTCTCAGTATTGACTCCAAAAAGCAAGCTGCCACATCGTCCAAAGCGTTTGACGGTGGCTCTCAGCAAAAGCGGAGGCAGAAACCAATTTGGTAAGATGACCGTGCGTCACATCGGTGGCGGTCATAAGCGCAAGTACCGAATGATTGACTTCTTGCGCGACAAGCGGGATGTGCCTGCTAAAGTTGCAGCACTGGAGTATGATCCGAACCGTACGGCATATATTGCTCTTTTAAACTACGCGGACGGAGAGAAGCGCTATATTTTGGCTCCTCTTCATCTGAACGTGGGCGATGCCGTCTTGGCCAGTGAAAAGGCGGATATTAAGCCAGGCAATAATCTCTCATTAATGAACATCCCTGTGGGAACGCTCATTCACAACATTGAGCTTGAACCCGGTCATGGTGGAAAGCTCGGTCGTTCAGCCGGGGGTTTTGCCCAGTTGATGGCCAAAGAGGGCGAGTACTGCCAGGTGAAGATGCCCAGTGGCGAGATTCGCTTGCTTCATGCGCGTTGCAGAGCGTCCATCGGTCAGCTCTCCAACACGGATCATGAGAACATCACCATTGGTAAAGCCGGTCGTAACCGTTGGTTGGGTGTTCGACCCACCAACCGAGGAGTTTCCATGAACCCAGTGGATCACCCACACGGAGGGGGAGAAGGAAAATCCTCAGGCGGTGGACATCCCAGGACTCCTTGGGGCGTTCCGACTAAAGGTTATAAAACTCGTAATAACAAGCGGACTGACGCGTTTATCGTCAAACATCGTCGGTAAGGAGAGTGAATCGTGGCTCGTTCAATTAAAAAAGGTCCTTTCTGTGATGACCATCTGGTCAAGAAAGTTCAGACAGCGCGGCAGGCGCAAGATCGTAAAGTGATTAAGACTTGGTCTCGCAGATCGACGGTTTTGCCCGACTTTGTGGGGCTCACTTTTGCGGTTCACAATGGGAAGAAGTTTGTTCCAGTGTACGTCACTGAGAATATGGTTGGACATAAACTGGGAGAATTCTCAGTGACACGTACCTTCCACGGACATACCCCAGCCGATAAAAAAGCCGCTGATTCGGGATCTGCTTCAGCAGCGCCCAAGGCTGCAGCCCCAGCTGCTAAGGCATAAGGAAGGAGTAAGAAATGGAAGTGAGTGCAAAAGTTAGTTTTGTACGGATTACCCCAAGGAAAATGGGGTTATTAGCTGACGAGGTTCGGGGTAAAGCCATTAACGAGGCTTTGACTTACCTGAAGTTCTCTCCAAGGAAGCGGACTGCTCATGTTTTGCATACGTTGCTCAAGAGTGCAGCTGCGAATGCAGACCAAAAGGGCACCGTCGATGTAGACACGCTTTACGTCAAGACCATCTTAGTGGGACAAGGGACCACTTTGAAGCGGTTTCGACCACGCGCAAAGGGTTCTGCATTTCGGATCAACAAAAAAACTAGTCACGTGAGCGTAACGCTCGCAGAGCGGTGATGAGGAGAACATGGGTCAGAAAGTTAATCCAGTTGGATTTCGCTTAGGAATTACACGCACCTGGGATAGTCGTTGGTTTGCCAAGCGCGACTACTCAAGGCTCTTGCACGAAGACATTCAGCTTCGCGCGCATCTGAAAGAGAAGCTCAGCGGTGCTGGGATTGCTCGGATTGAGATCGAAAGAGCTGCAAACAAGGTCAAGATCAACGTCCACACGGCTCGCCCTGGGATTGTGATCGGGAAAAAAGGCGCAGGCGTTGAGTCTTTGAAGTCGGAAGTTCAGAAGCTGTCGAAGAACGAGGTGTTCCTCAATATCTTGGAAGTGAAGAAGCCAGAAGCCAATGCTACGTTGATCGCTGAAAACGTCGCCAGTCAGCTGGAGAAGCGCGTTGCGTTTCGCCGGGCGATGAAAAAGTGCATGACGGCTGCTTTTAAGCAAGGGATCAAAGGGATTAAGATTCGGGTCTCCGGTCGCTTAGGGGGAGCTGAAATTGCTCGAACTGAGTGGTACAGCGAAGATAGCGTTCCTCTTCACACCTTAAGAGCGAATATTGATTACGGAACTGCTGAAGCAAGAACCACTTATGGGGTCATCGGTGTCAAAGCTTGGGTCTACCACGGCGAAACGCAGACTCTGAAGAAACAGGCCATTGCTGAAGCAAAAGCAATGCAAGGCGCATAAGGAATTGATTTATGTTGTCACCCAAAAGAGTCAAATGGCGTAAAGTCCAAAAAGGCAAAATGCGAGGAAAAGCCGATCGCGGAGGAACGTTGTTCTTCGGTGAGTTCGGTTTACAGGCCACGGAGTGCGGAAGAATCTCATCGAAGCAGATTGAGGCCTCCCGTGTGGCCATGACCCGTTATGTGAAACGCGGTGGGAAGATTTGGATTCGAGTGTTCCCTGATAAGCCAATCACAAAGAAAGCAGCTGAAACCCGAATGGGTTCCGGTAAAGGGAACGTAGAGGAATGGGCAGCAGTCATTAAGCCAGGAAGAGTCATCTTTGAAATGGATGGGATTCCTCAGGCAGAGGCCTTTGAGGCGCTGCGGTTGGCCAATAATAAGCTCCCCATTCACTGTAAGCCAATTAGTAAAAAGACAGAAGCTCTGGCACAGGCCTCTTTGCTTGCAACTCGCAAGGCAAAGGCTGCTAAGAAAGCAGCTTCTGCCCCAGCAGTGAAGGCTTAGGCTGGATAAGGAGAGAACGTGGCAACGAAGCGATTAAAAGAACTGAAGAATTTGTCGAAAGACGAGTTAGGAACCAAGATCCGAGAATCTCAAGCGGAGTTGTTCCAAGTGCGTATGAAAAAGGCAGTTGGTCAGCTGGAAGACACGGCAAAGCTGTGGAGATTGCGTAAGGATATAGCCCGGATGAAAACGTTGCAGACCGCATTGGGTTCTGCAGCCCAGGTGGCGAGGAAATAGGTATGGGTACGGAAAAGAAGGAAGCTGTGGAGACCACCAGTAAGTCCAAGAACCCTTTGCAGAAACGCAGAGAAGTGGTGGGCACTGTGGTCAGCGATAAAATGCAAAAGACCATTGTGGTGCAAGTGGATCGGCAAGTCCGGCATTCACTTTATCACAAGTACATCGAGAAGTCGCGACGCTACAAAGCGCACGATGAGAAGAACGACGCAAGAGTGGGAGATCGGGTTTCGTTAGTCGAAAGTCGCCCTCTCAGTCGGGAGAAGCGTTGGGTGTTGCAATCCATTATTAGGCGGTCGGGACAAGCCCCCGATCTGAACGTCTAAGGGTAAGGCAGGAGAGGTGAGTTTATGATTCAAATGCGAACTCGTTTAGACGTAGCAGATAACTCGGGTGCCAAGTCAGTCATGTGTATCAAGGTCCTGGGTGGAACTCGACGGAAGTACGCGTCCCTCGGCGATGTGATTGTGGTCACCGTGAAGGATGCCGCTCCGAACGGAAAAGTAAAAAAAGGTGAGATTTTAAAAGCGGTGATCGTGCGGACGAAGAAGGAAGTCAATCGGAACGATGGGACTTACATTCGGTTCGACAAGAACTCAGCGGTTTTAATTAACGCACAGAATGAGCCCATTGGGACCCGTATCTTTGGACCAGTGGCCCGTGAGCTTCGTGCAAGGGCGTTTACGAAGATCATCTCGCTTGCGCCCGAAGTGTTGTGAGGTTGGTATGATCCAGGTAGAAAGACGAAAGTTCTCTCTCCGCAAGAATGATCAAGTGATGGTCATTGCGGGAAAAGAAAAAGGAAAAACAGGGAAGATCCTCAAGATCAACTCCAAGAGTGGTCGAGTGACTGTGGAAGGGTTAAATACCGGAAAACGTCACACGCGCCCCACTCAGGCTCAAGCCGGTGGGATTGTGGAGAAGGAATTGCCCTTAGATTATTCGAACGTTTTATTGCTCTGTCCCAAGTGCAATCAAGGGGTTCGCCATAAGACCGTCGTAAGCGGCTCGGGCGATCAGAGAAAAAAGAGTCGGGTCTGTAAGCGTTGTGATCTGAACTTGGATTTAACGTGAGTCAGGCAGGAGGTATCAGGTGGTAGCAGCAAACAATGAGAAAGATCAGAAAAAAACCGGCGCTGATTCTGGGTCGGTGGATGAAACAGCTCAGGCTAAAGCCGAAGCTAAAAAAGCAGCTGCAAACGCTGCTCGCGCAAAAGCGAAGAAGGATAAGGAAGCTGCTGCAGCATCCAGCCTTAAGATAGCAGCGCCTGGGGAGACCAAGGTTTCAGGCAGCAAGGCTCCCCGCTTGGCTGAGCAGTACTCCAAAAAAGCGGTTCCCGCTTTGATGAAGGAGTTTCAGTTTAAGTCCGCCATGCAGGTCCCCAGAATCACTAAAGTCGTGGTGAACTGCGCGGTGAAGGATGCCGTTGCTAACCCTAAGGTTTTAGACGGGACGTTTGAAGAGATCATGGCGGTCACAGGGCAAAAGCCTGTGATGACGCGAGCGAAGAAAGCGATTGCTGCCTTTAAGGTGAGAGCCGGAAACCCTGTGGGTGTGATGGTGACTCTCCGAAGGGCGCGAATGTATGAGTTTTTGGATCGCTTGATGAACGTTGCACTTCCTCGGGTTCGAGACTTTAAGGGCGTGAACCCGAAGGGATTTGACGGAAGAGGGAACTACTCACTGGGAATCCGTGAGCAGATCATTTTTCCTGAGATCAACTACGATAAGGTGGATAAGATTCGCGGGATGACCGTGACGATTACGACTACCGCAAAAACGAATGAACATGCGCGTGCACTGCTTGCTGAGCTTGGCATGCCTTTCCGAAAGTAAAGGAGATCGATCTTGTCAAAGAAGTGTAAACTTGAAAAAATTGGAAAAAAGCCAAAGTTCACCACGCGAGTGAGAAATCGGTGCCCCCTCTGTGGGCGACCACGCGCCTATATGCGCAAATTTAATATGTGCCGTTTATGCTTTAGGGGATTGGCTCTGAAAGGTCAATTGCCAGGCGTGACCAAGTCAAGCTGGTAAAAGGCGAGAGGATAAGAAATTATGAGCATGACTGATCCTGTTGCAGATTTGTTAACACGAATTCGTAACGCTACCAAAGAGAAGCACGAGAAGCTGGAAGTTCCCGCCTCTCGTCTGAAAGCGAACGTTGTTCGTGTTTTAAAAGAAGAAGGTTACATCAAGAACTTTCGTTTAGTTCGTGAGGAAGGCCGACTGATGATTAAGGTGTACTTGAAGTACACGGAAGACGGCCAGAGTGTGATTCAGGGGATTCGCCGAGTGAGTCGCCCTGGACTGAGACGCTACTCCGGGTATCAAGAGATGCCAAGACCTTTAGACGGTGCGGGTGTTGCCATTGTGTCGACCTCAAGAGGGGTGACCACGGGGCATCGGGCACGGACTCAGAAGGTCGGTGGTGAAATTCTTTGTGAGGTTTGGTGATTTATGTCTCGAGTTGGAAAACAGCCCGTTAAAATTTTGCAAGGCGTGAAGGTCGAGATTAAAGAAGGCAAAATCAAGGTGGAAGGCCCAAAAGGCAAACTGAGCCATGAATTGGCTGAGGGTGTTTCGGCTAAGGTTGAAAATGGCGCCGTCTTGGTCGCAGGGGATAAGAACGTCAGCTCCGCTGCCCCTGCTCTTCACGGCTTGACCCGGACTTTGATTCACAACATGGTTCATGGTGTTCACACGGGGTTTACTCGTGAGCTTGATATTGTCGGCGTGGGTTACCGCGCTGCGGTCAAAGGCAGCACTTTGACTCTCACCGTGGGTTACTCTCATCCTGTGGAGTATGAACTCCCTGTGGGTGTGACGGCTAAGGTGGAGAACAATACTCATATTGTTCTCACGGGTGCAGATAAGATGCTAGTAGGATTGGTAGCTGCAAAGATCCGGTCCTTTAGGGAACCTGAGCCTTATCAAGGAAAAGGCATCAAGTACATGGATGAACACATTATCCGCAAGCAGGGTAAAGCTGCAGGTGCGAAGTAGTTAGGACGAGGAGTGTTGTATGGCAACTCAAATTCATAGAGTGACGAGTCAAAAGCAGAAGATTCGCTTTAAGAGAAAAAAGCGAATCCGTGCAAAAGTGGAAGGGACGGCTGAACGGCCCCGCTTGTCTGTGTTTCGGTCCAATCGGCATATTTACGTCCAACTGATTGACGATGTGAAGGGTCACACCTTAGCATCGGCGTGCAGCTTGGAGGAATCTCTGAAGGACCAAGTCGGTGGAACCATTGAAGGGGCAAAGACCCTGGGTGGTTTAATGGCTAAGCGCGCTTTGGCTAAGAACATTTCCCAAGTGGTCTTTGATCGCGGTGGTTATTTGTACCATGGACGGATCAAGGCTTTGGCGGATGCGGCCCGTGAGGGTGGCTTGAAGTTTTAATGGGGAACGGGAGGGCTCCAGGATCCCTCCCATCCAAAGACCTAGAAAAGCTCAAATAATAGGAAATAAGCAGGGCAAGGAGAAATTATGGCATTCGGGCAGCAAGTTGGGCGTTCCCAACAACCAGAAGAGCAAGAATTTGAAGATAAAGTCATTCACATCAATCGCTGCGCCAAAGTGGTGAAGGGCGGACGTCGGTTTAGTTTTGCCGCAATCGTTGTGGTTGGGGATAAGAAAGGCCGCGTCGGAGTGGGGTTAGGAAAAGCAGGCGAAGTTCCAGAGGCCATTAAAAAGGCTGGGAAACAGGCCAAGAAGAATCTGATGAAGATCCCCATGGAAAACAGCACGATCCCTCACACCGTGATGGGACACTTTGGGGCCTCTCAGGTCCTCATGAAGCCCGCCCCTGAGGGAACTGGAATTATCGCTAGCTCCTCGGTTCGTGCCATCATGGAAGTCGCTGGGATTAAGAACATCCTGACGAAGTCTCTCAGACGGGATAATCCCCATAACGTGGTTCGTGCCACACTGGCCGGCTTAAAGGATTTGAGGAATTTCGCAGACATTGCTAAGGGGCGAAATAAGACAGTAGGAGAGATTCTATGACAGCTGCAGCAAAGAAAAGAACGATTACTGTGCGTTTAAAAAAGGGAACGATTGCTTGTAACCCGACTCAGCGGGCCACCATCAATGGCTTGGGACTGAAGAGGAGAGAGCAGGAGCGAACCCTCGAGAACACTCCATCCGTTCGCGGGATGATTAAGAAAGTTCTGCATATTGTCGAGGTTGTTGCGGAGACTCGGTAAGTGCCTTTAGGGCTGACTGAGTGTCTAGAGTTTTGTGAAAAAGTGAGAGTGATTTTATGTTAAGGTTAAATACGATCAAGGCACAGCCAGGTTCAACGACAAAGCGGAAGAGGTTAGGCCGTGGTTCTGGGTCTGGTTTGGGGCAGACTGCAGGTAAAGGGGATAAAGGTCAGTTGGCTCGCTCCGGTGGCAGTGTTCGCCCTGGATTTGAAGGCGGTCAGATGCCGTTGTATCGCCGCGTTCCAAAGCGAGGGTTTAAGAGCCTGACCCGACGCGCCATTGCGATTCTCAACGTGGGCGATTTGGATCGCCTGGATCCCAAAGTGGTGGGCGAAGTGACCCTCGAGTCGCTGAAGGCCATTTCGGTGCTCAAGGGGCAGTATGACCGTTTGTCCATTTTGGGGACCGGCGAAGTCACTCAGGCTTGGGTAGTGAAGGCTCACAAGGTGACCCCCTCGGCTCAGGAAAAAATTGTGAAGGCCGGTGGACGAGTGGAGTTGCTTCCAATCCCAGGTAAAGCTAAAAAGAGAACTGAGGAGAAAAACGGAGATTCGAAAAACACCTCCGCCTCCTAAGCAAACATGACTCAGAAACACCTGTGAGGAAACAGAATGTCAGGCGCTGATGGACTGGTTAAGATCCCCGAGCTTCGGAAACGTATTTTATTCACTTTAGTGATGCTAGCGGTTTATCGGATTGGGATTCACATTCCCACTCCAGGAGTGGATGGGGCAGCTCTTCAGCAGGTGTTTGCCAATATGAAGGGAACCATCTTTGGATGGTTCAATCTGTTTAGCGGAGGTGCACTGGAGCGCTTCAGTATTTTTGCTCTGGGGGTCATGCCTTACATCAGTAGCTCAATTATTTTTCAGCTGCTGACGGTGGTTTGGCCCTACCTCCACGACTTGCAGAAGGAAGGGGAGCAGGGGCGCAAAAAGATCACTCAGTACACCCGCTACGGGACCGTTTTGCTTTGTCTTGTTCACGGGTACGGAATTGCAACGGGTTTGGAACACTACAATTCCCCGAGTGTGGTTCTGCACGCAGGGCTGGGGTTTAGGCTTCTCACCACCATCACATTGACTGCTGGAACTGTTTTCCTCATGTGGGTCGGCGAGCAGATGTCGGAGCGGGGGATCGGAAATGGAATCTCGCTTTTGATTTATGCGGGGATTGCCGCTCGAATTCCCTCGGGGATCGGCAGCACTCTGAGTCTTTATCGTTCGGGTGAACTCTCATTTTTCAAGATCCTTCTGATTTTGGCCGTGATCGTGGGTACGTTCTTTTGCATCATCTTTGTGGAGCGTGGCGCACGTCGCATTCCGATTCAGTATGCGAAGCGAATCGTCGGTCGGAAAGTCTATGGTGGGCAAAACACCAATCTTCCTTTGAAGGTGAATACGTCGGGTGTGATTCCCCCAATTTTTGCCTCCTCTCTGATCATGTTCCCTGCCACTGTGGCCACCTTTTTTCCGTCAGAAAAAGTTCAGCGGTTTACGAGTCTGCTTCAGCCCGGCAGCATGCTTTACAACGTGCTGTTTGTCAGCTTGATCGTGTTCTTTTGTTACTTCTATACGGCCGTCTCGTTTAAGACCGATGATGTTGCCGATAATCTCAAGAAGTACGGGGGGTTTATCCCAGGCATTCGTCCAGGGCCTCCTACCATGCAATACATTGATTACGTTTTATCTCGGATCACCCTAGGAGGGGCCGTTTATATCTCGGCCATCTGTGTGCTTCCAACGTTCTTCACTCAGACCATGAAAGTGCCATTTTACTTTGGGGGTACAAGTATTCTGATTCTCGTGGGGGTTGCGTTAGATACCGTAGCTCAGATCGAGACCTTCCTTTTAACCAAGAACTACGAGGGCTTCATGAAGCACACTCGGGTGAAAGGAAGAGCGGCGTATACATGATTTTGGTACTTCTGGGGCCTCCTGGTTCTGGTAAAGGGACACAGGCTAAGGTCTTACAAAAGGAAAAAGGAATTCCGCAGTTGTCCACGGGCGATATGCTTCGGGCTGCCATTGCCAAGGGAACAGAGCTAGGAAAAGAGGCCAAGACCTTTATGGATCGCGGGGCTTTGGTTCCAGACTCCGTGGTGGTGGGGTTGATCTCCGAGCGAAGTTTAGATCCGGACTGTCGTCGTGGGTTTATCTTAGATGGTTTCCCTAGGAATGTGGCTCAGGCCCAGACCTTAGATGAAATGCTCGCCCAGACGGGCCGTCGGGTGGATTTGGCCGTTCTCTTTTCGATTGAGGATCAGGATCTGCTCCGTCGTCTGACTGGAAGGAGGACCTGTTTGACCTGCGGGGCCATGTACCATGTGGAGTCTTTGGTTCCAAAACAGGCGAACCAATGTGACCACTGTGGTTCGGCACTGGTTCAACGAGATGATGATCGAATCGAAGTCGTTCAAAAGAGGCTCGATGTTTATCATGGTCAAACGAAACCTTTGGTGGGTTTTTATCGCCAGCAGGGCAAGTTGAAGGTGGTGGATGCCACGGAGTCGGCTCAGGCGGTCACTCAGAGTTTGATGCGGGTGATGGGTTCCGGTGAGGGTTCGATGGAGTGGAGTGAGTCAAGGTGAGTGGGGTGAGGCATCCGGAAGGCGACGCAGTTGCAGTCCTAGGAATGAAAGGTTGTTGAATTAGGATAAACGATGATTACGTTAAAGTCCCCCCGAGAAATCGAGCAGATGAGAAAAGCCGGGCAGGTGGTGGCCAAGATCCTAGCGGAGATGGTGGCTATGGTCGCACCTGGGATTTCAACGGCTGAGTTGGACCGGTATGCTGAGTCCCGTTGTAAGGAGCTGAAAGTGAAGCCTGCGTTTAAGGGCTATCATGGATTTCCGGCCACTCTTTGCAGTTCGATTAATAACGAGATTGTCCACGGAATCCCTTCCGCGCAGCGGATCTTAAAGGAAGGCGACGTGATTGGGCTTGACTTTGGGGTGAGCCTGGATGGGTGGTTCGGAGATTCGGCTCGTACGGTGGCGGTAGGAAAGATTGCTCCTGAGGTCCAGAACCTACTCAGTGTGACGGAGGAGAGTCTCAGGCTCGGAATTGAGCAGTGTCGAGCAGGGAATCGAATTTTTGATATTGGGCACGCAGTACAAAATTATGTTGAAAGATTTGGTTACGGCGTGGTAAGGGAGTTCGTTGGTCATGGCATAGGTCGAGCGCTTCATGAAGAACCTCAAGTGCCGAATTATGGGCCAAAAGGTAAAGGAATTTTGTTGAAAGTCGGCATGGTTCTCGCAATCGAGCCGATGGTCAATGCTGGAAGTCACGAAGTAAAAGTACTCAAGGATGGTTGGACTGCAGTTACGGTCGATCATTCCTGGTCTGCTCATTTCGAGCATACGGTTGCGATTACCGAAAAAGGCCCAGAGATTTTGACTTTGGCATAGAAAAAGGGAGTAAGTGAGAGCAAGTGAGTTCAGTAGGTCTTCAGTCGGTCTGAGTAGTATTAGTAAGACGGGTTAGTTCAATCGCATCCGCTGATCACGCTACTTCCTGGCTACTACCGAGAATCGAGAATCAAGATTCAAGAAAGCCCCATGAATTCATCGCAGTTCATCACAATAGAGATGGTGGTGTTTGAAGCTTAAGGTGGAAAGCCTTGGGTTTTTGGCTTATGTGAGACTGAAGTGAGTCTTAAGTAAGATGGAGAAGTTATGAAGGTTCGAGCGTCAGTTAAGAAAATCTGTGATAAGTGCAAAGTAATTCGGCGTAAGGGCGTGGTTCGCGTGATTTGTGAAAATCCGCGCCACAAACAAAGGCAGGGTTAGGATTTAACGGTTAGTAGTTGAAAGGAAGGTAGCGCGTGGCTCGTATCGCGGGAGTTGATCTCCCACGCAATAAGCGAATGGAAGTGGCACTCACTTATATTTATGGAGTGGGTCGTCCAATGGCAAAAAGAATTTTAACCGAGGCAAAGATCGATCTCAATAAGAGAACCGATGGATTGACCGAAGTGGAAGTGGCAAAAGTCCGTGAAATCATCGATCGGACGATTCGGGTTGAAGGGGATCTCCGCCGCGAAGTGAGCTTGAGCATTAAGCGCTTGGTGGATTTGGGATGTTACCGTGGGATCCGACATCGAAAGAGCTTACCGGTTCGCGGTCAGAGAACTCATTCGAATGCTCGGACTCGTAAGGGCCCAGCCGTTGCGATTGCAGGTAAGAAATCCGTGAAGGCGTTGAAGTAGGATATTATGTCTGAACAAAAAACAGAAAAAGCACAAACGAAAAAAGAAGCTCCTGCCGCAGTGGCTGTTGAAGGAGCGGTAAAGAAAGTGAAGAAGGGAAAGAAGAACGTATTCTCCGGGAACGTTTATATTCTTTCTTCTTTTAACAATACCATCGTGACGATTACCGATAGCATGGGTAACGCAATTTGTTGGTCCAGTGCAGGTGGAAAAGGGTTTCGCGGGTCCCGCAAAAACACTCCATTTGCAGCCCAGGTTGCAGCTGAGGATGCAGGTAGAAAAGCCGTGGAAAACGGAATGCGTCAAGTTCAGGTGTTTGTAAGTGGTCCAGGGGCAGGTCGAGAATCCGCTCTCCGGGCATTGGCATCAGTAGGTTTGCGTGTCAGCTTTATTGAAGATGTGACTCCGATCCCTCATAATGGTTGCCGTCCGCCAAAACGAAGAAGGGTGTAGTATATGGCACGTTGCATTGGTTCAGTATGCCGGCTTTGCCGTCGTGAAAATCAGAAATTGTTTTTAAAAGGGGACCGCTGTTACACGGATAAGTGTTCGTTTGAACGCCGCGGTTACCCACCCGGTCAGCACGGTCAGGGACGTATTAAGTTCTCTGAGTACGGGCTACAGCTCCGCGAAAAGCAGAAGATTAAAAGAATCTATGGCTTGCTCGAGCGTCAGTTCCGCAGTGTGTTTGAGAAGGCCGATCGCGCGAAGGGCGTGACGGGTTCGAACCTCTTAGTGGCTTTGGAGCGCCGTTTAGATAACGTGGCTTATCGCACAGGGTTTGCGAATTCTCGCACAGAAGCTCGTCACTTGGTCCGTCACGGCCATTTTTCGGTCAACGGAAAGAAAGTCAACATTCCCTCTTACCTAGTGGATAAAGGGGATTTGATTGAGGTTCGTGAGAAGAGCAAGAAGATGACCCGAATTGCAGGCGCATTAGAAGCGGTTCGTCGTCGAGAAATTCCACAGTGGTTGGAGCTGGATGCTGCCAATATGAAGTCGAAGGTCCGGGATTTGCCATCGCGCGATGACGTGACTGCACCGATGGAAGAACGCTTAGTTGTTGAGCTGTATTCGAAATAACACTTGAATACTCCCCGCATGGCTCCCAAGTTGAGTCAGCCAAACGAGGCTTGGAGCGAGGGGATGACAGGAGAGAACCATGTTAGAGAAAAATTGGCGTGATTTGATTAAGCCCAAGGCGCTGGATGTCGATAAGGAAAGCCTGACCAGTGGATACGGGAAGTTCATTGCTAAGCCATTGGAGCGTGGCTTCGGATTAACTTTAGGCAATTCGTTAAGGCGAGTGCTGCTTTCGTCCCTGCAAGGGGCGGCTGTGACGGCCGTGAAAGTGGATGGCGTCGTTCACGAGTTTTCCTCCATCCCCGATGTGAAGCAGGATGTGGCTGAGATTATCTTGAACTTGAAGGAAGTTCGTTTTCAGTTGCAGGGAGCCGAGCAGGCTACGGTCTTAATTGATCGCGTGGGTCCATGTGAAGTGAAGGCTTCGGATATGATTGTGCCTGAGCACGTTCGTGTCCTGAATCCCAACCAAGTCATCGCCACCTTGGGCGACGGTGGGAAATTGAAGGCTGAGATTCAAGTGGCTCGCGGACGGGGCTACCGTCCGGCTGAGGCCAATAAATCGGATGATATGCCAGTGGGTTGGATCCCCATTGATAGTTTTTTCTCCCCCATTCGTCGAGTGAACTACACGGTCACTCAGAGCCGCGTGGGTCAGAGGACCGACTTCGATAAGCTCACGTTGGAAGTTTGGACCGATGGCTCGGTTCAACCTGAGGATGCTGTTTCATTAGGTTCGAAGATCTTAAAGGATCAGCTTTCCGTGTTCTTGAACTTTGAAGAAGAGCCTGAACCGATTGCTCAAGCCAAGGAAGAGGGCAGTTCACAGTTCAACCCAAATCTCTATCGGTCCGTGGAGGAGCTAGAGCTTTCGGTGCGTTCCGCCAACTGCTTACAGAACGCCAACATCAAGTACATCTACGAGCTGGTTCAAAAGACTGAGTCGGAGATGTTGAAGACCAAAAACTTTGGTCGCAAATCTCTCAATGAGATCAAGGACATCTTAGGTGAGATGGGCTTGAGCTTGGGGATGAAGCTCGATGGATTTGTGGCACCGTCTCAGCCTGCGAAGTCGGCTGAAGCAGATGTCGAGGAAGCCAAACTTGCTGGAAAGCGATCCGATGAGTTTGATGAATCGGCTGAAGACGAAGAAGAAGACTTTGAGGATTAAAGGAATTGAGGAGTATTTATGAAGCATAGTGTCGACGGCCGGAAGTTCGGTCGGAATACGTCCCACCGAGTGGCGATGTTTAGAAATATGGCTAATTCGGTGATCGAGAAAGAACAGATCATCACGACCGTTCAAAAAGCAAAAGAAGTTAGGCGCGTGGTGGACCGTTTAATTACCCTAGGGAAAAGCGGAACGCCTGCCTCACGACGGCTTGCTTTTGACCGCACCCGCAATGACTTGGTGGTTCGTAAGTTGTTTACGACCCTTTCGGAGCGCTATAAGGCTCGCGCTGGTGGATACACGCGCGTGTTGAAGGTCTCGGATCGTCGTTGGGGCGATGCAGCTGAAATGGCCGTGTTGGAGCTTGTGGATCATCCTGTTTTGGATCGCAAGCGGAAGCCTAAGGCAGGTGACGCGGTGAGTGCTGAAGCAGCCTCTTCTGAGGATGCGGCGCAAAAGTCAGCGGCTCAAGCAAAGGATCCGTTTGGGAAGTTTAGGAAGCTTTTTCAGCCGAAGAACGCAGGCAAGGGAAAAGCGGGCAAGGGTCCGGCAAAGTCAGGCGCTGCTCGTAAGACCATGGCTGGCGGCGGAAGCAGCAAGTCAGGCGGAAGTAGCAGTTAGTTCTGAGTTTTAGGCTCACGCTTTTCAAGCGAGTCTAACGAATTCGATGAACCGGCCTAAGGAGCACTCATTCAGAGTGATCTTAGGCCGGTTTTTTTTATTTCTCTTTCCTTGTTTTTATCGCTATCGCTTCATGGCTTTCTTGGATTTCAGTGAGTTGGCTTTAGAATTTTAATTTTTGGCAAATGTACTGATAAAGCGCCTGGTCTGAGCCTTGAGCAAACTCGTGGGGAATCTCATGTGTGATTCGCGCCCGAACTGAATCAGGCAGTGCGCGCCGGAGGAGGCCCAGGAGTCTGGGTTCTGCAAGAACAATGAGCTCAGTGTACTCATTGTGCTGTGCCGATTGCTTGAGAAACGTTGCCACTCTGCGGGTGAATTGTAGGACGACGTGGGTGTGCTGCGAGACCTCATTGTCATAGCCATGCCGCTGTGTGCGTTTTCCTGCGGAGGTTTTTCCCGTGTTACCAAAGCCACGACCGGGGCGGTCAGAGACCAGCTCACTTTCTGTCATTCGTGCCAGTGGGTTTTCCAGTCGAGTGAGAAAGGAGAAGGGCTGGTCTTCGCGCTGTTGGTAGATGCGCACCTGGGAGCGTTCGGCCACAAGGTACCATTTGCGGTCGGTGATTGGACTGAGGCTTCGTTCAACAAGTTGTTTTCCCATGAATGAGATGAAGAAAAAGCGAAAACCATGCCACCTGAGAGTCAGTCGATTTGGGAATCGGGAGGCAATCCGGGTCAGGAATCGGGCTGGGGCTTAATGAGGGGGTCTGATTTTTGGACTTTTTTTGATGAGTGAGGTGATCTCAGGCACTTGGAGTGGTCTAGTTGAGCTCTCTTTGTTCTGCTCTAAGTGCCTGATAGAACTCGATAAAATGGGAATCATTAAGATCTATGAAATGGAGTATTTAATTTTCTTCTATTTATATTTACTTTTATTTTTTTTTGGGGTAGAAGACGTCTCCTTTAAAGTAAATGCGGTAAGGAAGTAAATGAACAAGTCATGAGTCAGAGATGGATTTCAATAATCCATCAGGTATGGAAGAGTTCAAGCATTGAAGCGTGACATTGAGTTGATGAGTGAAAAATAAATATAAATATATGAATAAAAATAAATACAGTTCTATTTTGTTTGGATTTCAATTTTTTGCCTTGGCTCTTTTGGTCGATTCAAGGCTAGTTTTGGCAGGGCAGGAAGATGACAAGGCGTCAGTCTCTGGGGCTGTAGCGAGTTCGTCGATTGCAAGGCCCACCACGATTCTTGAGGGAATTCAGGTTCATTACTTGCGTCCGGATCGTCACTCGGATGACGATGAGATTATTTTTGAAATGGATTTATCTTCCGAGGACGGTAGTTCTGAGGAGCCGAGTTCGGATGAGGAGGGTCAACAGGAGAAACGCAATCCGAGTCGTAGAATGATGAGTACGAAGACTCTTTGTTTTAAATTAAATCGAAACCTGACCAGCAACATGGTGATTAAAGTGGGAAGTCCTGACTCACAGAATGCCTCTGAGGAGGATTTGGACGAGAAGGACGGCCAAACAACCGTAGACGTGCGGCCTGAGGAAAAGCAAGTCCAGACCGAAGCATTCATCCAACGAATGAAGCATGCTTACGCCAAGGAGCTCGGCAGGCGTGAGTGCGTTCCCGTTGAGGCAGATGGAAATTCTTCCATTGTATTTCAGGTTTTGCCTGAGATCCCAAGAGAAGCCCTTCAAGGTCGGCAGTCCATGCTGTCGGTGAAGATTACGTTTCCTA
This sequence comes from Bdellovibrionia bacterium, assembly GCA_049424145.1. Lineage (GTDB taxonomy): Bacteria > Bdellovibrionota > UBA1018 > UBA1018 > UBA1018 > JBMSSC01. The sequence goes on along the minus strand of JBMSSC010000016.1, from coordinate 11,546 downwards.
AAAAGAACCATTCTCGTTCCAGCTCAAGAGGAGGTGCATCTTCGGAGGCCCGCCAAGGAGCGGGGGAGAAATCGTCCGCTGGGCTCCCAGTTCAAGAGGGTGGACTCAGTCAGGCGCTGAAGCACTGAGTGGGGGCTTTCACCCCTGCTGAGGGGTTGAGTTGATTTTTTTTGTCTTTAGGTGGTTGAAAAAATCACGTTGTCAATGAGTCGGGTGCGCCCGAGAAATGCGGCCGCAGCCACTACGTAGGATTCTCCGGGTTTTATACCGTCTTTAATCGGCGAAAGATCCTCGACTCGTCGTAATTCCAAGTACTGAACCCTAAAGCCTGCGTTCTGTAATTGCTCCTGGGTCAATGTCAGAAGTCTGAATATCTGCTCCCGTCCCTCATTGGGACTCAGAGCAGGATTGATCTTTTGGGCTTGGGCTTGGATTCGGTTTAAACACTGATAGAGGAGGGGGGCTTTTTCGGCTTCTTCACGACTGAGGTAACGATTGCGTGAGGAGAGTGCAAGTCCGCTGGATTCCCGAACTGTGGGGACCCCTTCCACATGGATGTTCAGGTTGAGGTCTTCTACCATTTTTTTTAAGACAAAGAATTGCTGGACGTCCTTGAGCCCAAAGAGCGCCAGATGAGGTTGAACCAGGTGGAAGAGCTTGAGCACAATGGTGCTCACCCCGCGAAAATGCCCCGGACGAAACGCTCCACACAAGGGTACGCTGAGCTGAGTCTCTTCGACTTGAGTACTAAAGCCGTGAGGGTAGAGTTCCTGCGCCTCGGGGGCAAACACCACATCCACGCCCTCGCGCTCAGCAATCCGTAGGTCCTCTTCCCAGGTTCTGGGATAGGTCTTTAAATCCTCTCCCGCACCAAACTGCAAAGGGTTGACGAAGATGGAAAGAACGGCAAGGTCACACCGGGGTCTGAGCGTTCTGAGCAAGTGGGCATGCCCCTCGTGTAAAGCCCCCATGGTGGGAACCAAGCCAATGGTGACTTTCTCGGATGATCCCTTCTTGAGGCCCTGAGCGTCGCTCCGCCACTGGCGAATTTCCTTCAGGCTGGAGATGACTTGGGGTGCGCGGTGGTGGATCATTTAAAGTCCTTGGTTGTCAGAGGGGGGGGACGGGGAGCAGAGTACTTTGAGTGCTTGAGTGACTTCTCTTATGATCCATCGTGCAACCTCGGATTTGGGGCGGGCTGAAATCTCCTCACAACGCCCGCTCGGTTCCATCCACCAGCCGGCATTTTGCGTGGAGTCAAATCCTAAACCCTCTTGGGAGACATCATTGACAAATAGGGCGTCACAGTTTTTTCTCTTCAATTTACTGCGTCCATGCTCCAGCGGGTGGTCCGTCTCAGCGGCAAAGCCTAAGACCCACTGATGAGGTGCCTTTCTGAGGCAAACTTCGGCCAGAAGGTCCCTCGTTTTTTGAAACTCCACTCTGGGGGGGCCATCTTCTTTCTTCAGCTTCTGGGAGCTCGGGTTTTTGAACTCCCAATCCAGAACGGCGGCGGCGCCCAGATAGGCATCAGAATGGCTCCAGTGGCTTAAGACCGCCTCGCTCATGGCTTGGGCGGTCTCCACGTGAATGATCTCAAGCGCAGAGCCCGGGCCTGTGCTTTGAGGGAGTTTTGAGCTCAGGGGGCCACAGATCGCTGTGACCTGAAAACCTGCCTCCCGTGCAGCCCAGCAAAGCGAGGCTCCCATTTTGCCACTGGATCGATTGCTGAGGAAGCGCACGGGATCCAATCGGCTTTGGGTGGGTCCAAGAGAGATGAGGAGTTTCTTGCCCGTCGGCTTTTGGTAAAACGTCTGAGCCACTTCTTCAACGATCCGATCAGGCTCGAGCATCCGCCCTAAGCCCTCCTCCCCGCATGAGGTTGCGCCCCAGGTTGGACCTAAGATCTCCACCCCTCTTTGCTCAAGCGTGCGCACGTTCTGCTGAACCGCTGGGTGTTGAAACATCGTAGGATTCATCGCAGGCACCACGAGCAAGGGGCCCGAAAAAGCTAAAAGCTCCGTGCACAAGAGGTCATCGGCGAGTCCTAACGCCGCTTTGGCTAAAAAGTGCGCCGTCGCTGGAGCCACAAGAATCAAATCGGCCCACCGGGCTGTGGCAATGTGGTGAGTTCCATGACGAATCGGGCTACCCAGTTGATGAGGCTGAACCCAAAAACTCTGGTTCACTGGCTCGTCTGAGAGTGTCTCCAGGGTGGTTGCAGTGACAAAGTTCTCTGCTCCCTCTGAGAGCACAACTCGCACTTGAGCCCCACAGGCTCGAAGAAATCGGATCACGTCACAGGCCTTAAATGCGGCGATGCTCCCCGTGATCCCGAGTAAAATTTTCTTGCCCGTTAAACTCGCTCTGAGATGATCTTGAACCCAGGGATCCATAAAGTGAAGCGATTCCTTTCAGTGTCAAATCGGGATCAAAGTGCGTGATGCTTTGTGTGAGGTCCTTCATTAAGTAGCTCACGCCTCCGGTTGCGATTACGGGAGCAGACTCCAAGTGGAGCTCCTTTTGAAATCGCTTGACCATCCCATCAATCAAGCAGGCATAGCCCAAAAGGAGTCCACTGCGTAAGGCTTCTCTGGTGTTGGAGCCAATGGCTTTTTTAGGCGGTGTCAACTCAATGCTGTAGAGCTGGGCGGCCTTTTGTGCCAGAGCCTGCATTGAAAGCTCAATGCCCGGAATAATGGCTCCCCCAAGGTACACGGGCTCTCCCCGGTTCGTTTGACCCACAGCACAGATCGTGGTTGCGGTTCCTGAGTCCACAATGATGCTCGGAAATCCATAGTGCCGAACGGCTGCCTCCGCATTCACCAGGCGATCCGCTCCTACTTCCTGAGGCGTATCCACCGCTAACTGAAATGAAAACGGAGCCTGCCAGTCGATTCGGTAAAAGCGTTTCCCTCGAAAGGCCGCTTCGAGCATCTTTGAGAACGCCGGTACAACTGAAGAGGTGAGGATCGTGTCAATTGAGCGCAGCGAAATCTGAGAGGACGATAACATGCCCTCGAGTTTCAATAGAAACTCATCTGCGGTGCACAGAGGATGAGTGGACACCCTCCACTGGCGCTGCAATTGGCCGTGGATGAAATACCCAATCACCGTCTGCGTGTTGCCGATATCAATGGCTAGAAACATCTTTGGGCTCTGAGGGAGTCAAAGGGAGGTCTCGCACCAGTCCAGGGGAGGGGAGCTCGGGTTGAATGTTGGGATTCACAATGGGTAGGCTTTTGGTTCTTTGGATGAACTCTGAGACCGCATGCTGAAACGGAATCTTGAGCGCTGCCAGGGGCTTGACAAACTGGGGCACTCGTCCTGCCGTCAGTCCCACTAAATCATGCGTCACTAGAACTTGACCGTCACAGGCGGGACCTGAGCCAATTCCAATGGTGGGGATTTTGATTTCTTGGGTGATGCGAGCAGCTAAGGACTCCTCAACGCATTCCAGCACCAATGCAAAGGCTCCGGCTTCGGCTAACTCATGGGCTGACTCAAGCAGGTAGGTCTGCTCGGTCTCTGTTTTTCCGTGAGTCCGATAGGATCCCAGGGCGTGAATGCTCTGAGGCGTCAGTCCAATGTGTCCCATCACAGGAATTCCTGCTCGTGTGATGGCACGAACCGGCTCTGCCATTTCTTTTCCGCCCTCGAGCTTCACTCCCTGGGCTAAGCCTTCTTTCAAAAAGCGGCCGGCATTGATTAAGGCCTGCTCAGCGCTCACCTGGTAACTCATAAAAGGCATGTCCCCAATGACCATGGCCCGTTTTGCTCCTCGCGTCACTGCTCGAGTATGGCGAAGCAGATCATCCATCGTAACGGATAACGTGTTGGGCTCGCCAAAGAGGACGGTGGCCACGCTGTCGCCGACTAATAAAAGATCCACTCCGGTTTCATCGAGTAAAACGGAAGTGGGGTAATCATAGGCCGTAAGCATGGTGAACTTTTGTCTTCCCTTTTGGGCTGCAACCCATTTGACGGTGACGGGCTTGGTGGTGAGGCTACTACTCATGGGTGTTGTTCTCTTTCTGAGGGGGGCAGAGGGTTTGAGGGATGGGCTCGAGGTCAGTGCGGAGCTTGGACTCCCAGTGGCTTAAAATCCCAGTAAACTCTTGGGCCTTGCCCTTCCACTCGCCTGACTTGAAAAACTCAGCAAATCCTCCCTCTCGAATCCACTGGGCTTGAGATTGAAACAGGTCCCTGAGTCCTGCCTTCTGAAGGCTCTCCCCCATGCTGAGGGTTCCACACTGGGCGGCTTGACTAATGGCCTGAAAGCTTTTTGAAAGGCCTTGGCTTCGAATGAGCCCGGCAATGAGCTCCAGTTCGGTCACGCACTCCTCCCAGATGAGCGCGCGGGGAATTCCTGCGGAGTCCATGGCTTGAAACGTTTCAAGCAAGAGGTTAAAAATCCCGCCGCAAAGCAGACCCTGCTCCTAGATCAAGTCTCCGATGGTCTCTTGCTCAAACGACGCGGGGATGAGGTTTTGTGGTTGAAATCCCAAGCCCAGAGCCACCTGTTGAACTCGCTTGAAGTCCTCCAGGGGAGTTGGATCATCGAGCCTCCTGAACTCCTGGGCGTTCGGTGGACTGACGCCTGGAGCATAAAACGCTGCCGAAAGTCCGTGGGCAGTGGGTTGATGCCTTTGAAAATTCTCCAGGAGCTTGGGTCCAATGGCTTTGGGAGCTAAAAGCGCTGCTCGATGGTGGGGACCCCTCAGTTGGAGATCCGACGAGTACAGGGCAAAACCGTGAGCGAGGATCAAACAAAGATCTAAAGGCAAATCCTTGAGGTGCGTCTCATAGACGATCGGAATTTGGCTATCGGGGCAGAGCAAGGCCAAAAGAGCATGGGGGTGGCTGGGAGCATCTTGCATGAGATCCGAGCCCAGCTCCTGGATGCGCCTGGGTTCAAACCCCAGGGACTGAGCCTTTTGCCAAGAGGTGCTCTGGGTTTGAGGCAGGTAAACCCGTGTTTGCCAGCCCGAGGTTTTTAAACACTGCGCCCAGGCTGATCCCTGGCTTCCAAAACCAATCAAGTGAATTCGAGGCGGCGGCTGAGGGTCTTGGATCATTGTTGCTCCATAGCAGCGCGTTGTACCATTAGCCTAGAAGGAGTGCAATCTCAAGTGTTTCAGTTGATTGAGGTGGGTCGGGTTTTTTGAAGAGGGAGGTAGACCTGCTTTTAGGTTTCGTTTCAGGAGCTCAGTGAGGAACAACGGAACAAATGAAAAATTGAAAAAATTTAAATATATATGATATAATTAAGCAACGTTCACGACTGGATTGACTCAGTCGGATCGGTTCAGGATTTTTGATCCAAGCTCCTTGGGCGATGCTTCCTCTGTGGGCTCTGAGTGGGTTTGAGGAACAGCTCGAGGCAGGAAAAAGAAAAGAAAGGGGAACTTCGCAGTGAGGTTAAAAAAGGCATCACGTCCAGCTCAATTCCTTTGTCATGCAAGGTTCTCAGTTCTTTCAGATTCGCCCTCACTCCTTTTTTGGGCTTTTCTAGCAACGGCTTCCGGGGGCGTACTGCCAGCGTTTGCAACAGGGCCTGCTTCAATCAGTGCAGGTTCCACTCAGTCGCTGGTGCAACCCCCGTCGCAAGCTTCTTCCGATCGGCCTGCTGCCCCTCCGGTTTCCTCAGGCGTCCTGCCTCAGGCGCCTGATTCCGGCTCCTCTCTTAATCATCCTGTCTTGAGCGTTGATCCCCAATATGAACGTTGCGGTCCGGAGTGTTATTATCAAAGAGCAAATGAAAACATCGCTCTTCAAGGCGATTATATCCGAAAAAAGATGGATTTTTTGCTTCTCTCTCCTGATCAAGGCTCAAAGCGGAGTTTATTGGGCAGTTTTTGTGGCCCCACCGAAGACACGGATGATTGCGCGGAGCGATACATCCGCCTGAACCAGCTGTGGTACCCAAGGCTCCGGCGAGCCCTTCAGAAAAATCATGAAAGCATAAACCAATTGGTTTGTGCTCAGTTCTCAGAGGACCGGACTCAGTGTCTGAGGCTGGTTGAAGGCCCCAAATCGATCACTTCCGATCGCTCCGTTCCTATTGAAGTGGGCTCCCCTTCGGCCAAGTGGGCCCAAAGTTCGTATTTCATGAAGTATGATGAACTGAGAGACAAAGCAGGTCGGATGCTCAGTGCGCCTCAGCAGGCTAACTCCTTAGATCAAGTTCAAGATGGTGTGATGGCCGAGCAATTTGGGATTTATAAGCCAGACATCAATGACTTCATTCGATTTAAAAAAATTCCAAAAGATCCGAATGATCCTTCGAAAGGCAGTTTTGAGGTTCCTGAATCTGGACCCAATCGCTACGACCGCGTCGCCTATGAGAAGGCTCTGGCTTACTATGACAAACACTTTGGTTCGGATCGAAAAAAAGATCATGCGCCGAATGATCTCACCGAGACCCTGCTGAGTCAGAAGCAAGGCAAAACGAGGCAAACCGAGTTGATGAAAGTGAAAGAGGATGAGTCGAAGGATCCTAAAAAAATAAGCGTCGAGCGTATTCTTTACAATCAAGCGCGCGGAGAGAAGGTCGATGCGTTTAATCAGTACATCTCGAATCAGAACGCCTTTAACTCAACTACGACAACCGCCACGTTTCCTGGGGTTTCGGGGACTTCTCAGACCCCTCAGACACTGCAATCTCCTCAGGCAACGAAACCTACTCCTCAGCAGCCTAAATTTTATACAGGAGACGAGGAGATGGTTGCTGTTCCTTCTGGATCTCTGGATAAAAACTCAGATTCAGAAGTGAAACGAGCCTACTTTTTTGATGTGCCCGTGAATCGTTATTTTCTCAATGCTCCCTTGAAGCCTCAAACGGCAACTCAGGGTTCCTCTCAGGGTGTAGTTCGAGGGGGGTCTTCTCCCGGTTTTCGGCCTCAAACTCCTGCTTCAGGAGCTTCATCCTCAGACGAACCTTATTATAATCCTTATTGGTGAGACTCAGTTTGGCTGAGAAATCCAGATGACAACTTTTGACATGCCTGTGGGTAGTTTTTTCCGCGATTTGACCTTATACCAGGAGAAAATTCGAGATGAATCCACTGTTTCCTCAGGGGCTTGGCTCATCTTGGCCACGATCTTCTCCAGGGATTGCTTGATGTTGGAAACTAAGGCAAGCGGGACAATCATCTCAAACTCAATTCCGCCAGGAACCTGGGTGCCTTTGAGATTCGCTGAACTGGAGGAAAGTTTTAATTCCGCCAGGACTTGAGCAATCTGGGGCCTCAGCTCATCAGGGCTGACCGTTTGAATGGTGAAGCGCCAGAGCTGGGAGTTTCCCACCTGCAGGGCCCGGGGGCTTGGCCCCTCGGAGTCAAAGTCATCCTCTCCTTGGATCTCATCGGTGTCTTCTTCTAGGGTTCCCTTCTCGGATGGAGTTCGCTTAGAGTTGGCTGCAGCCTCAAAGCCCTGGGAATCTCGAATCGAGCCATCGAATCCGTCAGAGCTCGCTTCTTGAACGTTTAATGTACCTCGGAAGTCACTCAGGTGGTGCTCAATGCTTTTTTCATAAAGGCCTTTGAGCTGAGGGACCCACGAGATCAGCAGAAGTACTCCTCCCACCACCCCCAAGGCTTGAATCCCCGTTCTGAAATACCAGGGGATACGTCTCCAGGAGTAAGCTCCCCAGCGAGAGGCCTCTTCGGCTGAAAACTGCGTGAAGACGGGAAGACGTCTCATCTCCTCAGGCAATGAGCGTTGGGGTTGGGCGGCTAAGTGTTTTAAGATGAGCTGGGTGCGGGAGAGTCTCTCTGAGCAAGCTTTACAGCGATGGACGTGTTTTTGAGCCTCTTTTTTAAGGCTCTCCTGAAGCTGATTGTCCAGGAAGTCCGAGGAGTACCTCTGAAGCTCAAAACAGGTCATTGAGATTCCTTCCGCCCCACAGCCAATCCTGTAGGGTTCTTAGCGCCAGTTGACGTTTCATTTTTAAGGACTCCACCGGCATCGACATCGCTCCCGAGATCTCAGGATAGGGTAATTGGAGTTGATCTTTTAAAATCAGCAAGATCTGATCCTCCATGCTGAGTCGATGAAAATACGAGTCAAAATGAGCGAATCGCTGCTCGATCGTGGGGTTGGAGTCCAGCTGGATCTGTTCTTCAGCTGAAATCTGGTAGCCATGCTCCTTGAAGAATTGCAGGAGCAGTTCATAGGCAATTTTTAAAACCCAACTGCGCTCGTAGACTTCGAAGCTCCGGTGTGCAGGGGTGGCTTGAATTTTCCTGAGGATGGACTTCAAGGCAATTTGGGCATGAAGCGGGTTCTTAAGAACCGATGAGCAGAGATGAAATAAAAGATCCCCGTAGGATTCAACATAGTGAGTGAGGGTTTTCTCTGAGCTCAAAAAAGGTCTCCCATCTTTGATGTCTTAGTCCCAGGCCGAGCCGGGATCCTCATTGCTCGAGCCTCCTAAGGGGGGTTTTTCGAGTTTGAGGTAGATTTTCCAACGCTCTGGAGTTTGAGTGATCCCGAGCTGAAGGCTGGCCGTGGGCAGCCAAATGGGCTGCTTAGGGCGCCGAATGGGGTGCATATTGGCCTGTTGCGGTGTTCGGCCCCCTTTGGTTTGGTTACACGGCTTACACGCCGTGACGATATTTTCCCAGGACTTTTTTCCACCCTGCACAATCGGAAGCACATGATCGAGCGTGAGCTGCGTTTTGGCGAACCGGATTCCACAGTACTGGCACACGTACCCGTCGCGTAAAAAAATGTTCATCCGAGAAAAGCGGACGATCTGCTTTTTTTTCGTCAGTGGAACATAGTGCAACAGTCGGAGGACGGCGGGGATTTTCATGGTGAAGCGGACAGTCCTGACTTCTTGATCGGACTCTTCAACCACTTCCACCTTGCCCTGAAACAGCAGCTGCATTGCCCGTTGCCAGGGAACAATGTGGAGGGGCTCAAACGACGCATTGAGAAGCAACGCATGGCTCATAGGGGAAGTATAAAGGGTTTTTCAAATCGGTTGCAACCCTTCTTGCAGCAGGAGGGATGCAACTTGAAAAACGGAACGGAAAACCCTAGGATCAGGGACCTGATGAAGGTGCAAAGGCTAAGAGAAAACAAGAGAGTGGGCGTCGCTGCGGGCGTCATGAGTGTTTTGGGCGGGGTGGGTTTCATCCTGGGTGCTGTCCTCCTGAACCAGGGGGCGCACTCAAAAGTCAGTCTCCGTTCCAAGCCCCTCTCCCCATCTCAGGAGGGGGCCTCCCTTCGTTCAGCCCCTGGGTTTGAATTGATGGATTCGCAGGGAAAAACTCACACTCTGAGCAAGCTCAAAGGCTCTGCTGTTCTGCTTCACTTTTGGGCCAGTTGGTGCCCCCCGTGCCTAGAGGAGATTCCACAATGGCTGAGTCTTGTTGAGCAGATGCAAGGAAGTTCCCTTCAGTTTGTCGCCGTGAGCCTGGACTCCAACTGGTCGGACGCTCAGAAGATTCTCCCCCCACAGCCCAGCCTATCCCATTTCGTCTCCCTTCTGGATCCCAGCGGCCAGGTCCCCGATCGCTATGGATCCTTTCAGTTCCCAGAAACCTATCTGCTCAACTCTGAGCTGAAAATCGTCCAAAAATGGGTCGGCCCTCAGCCCTGGGATCAACCGGAGTTTCAAAAAGCCCTCCGGCGGTGGATATCGGATCAAAATACGCCGTCTTAAGTCCCCCCTGATCACCCAATCGAGCCTTCGGCTTGGGTTCGGACGTAGACGAAGGCTCTGGGTCTAAGTCCTTGGATCAACTGCAGAAACACCCTTTGACACCTTTCTTTACATTTTTTTCTCAATAATTGTCCAATTTCGTCCGATGCTATCAGGAGAGGGTAGAGCAATGATCAATTGGGAAGAGTTAGAGCATATCCATGTGATTAAAAAGCTGGAGCAGATCCTAGCCCAATGGTTTGAGACCGATATTTTCTTTGTGGATGAAAAAGGTCAAATTCAGAACTTCGATCTCACTCAAGCCGATGCTTCACTGAAAAATCCCCTTGCTTCTGCATTTTTTAAGAAGGAACGAGGAAGACTCCTCTTCAGCCAGTGTCTGGTGGAGGCCAATGAGAAAGTGCTCAAAACAGATCAAAATCATTTGATCTTAAACGGGCCCGCGGGCATTGAAAAATTATTCATTTCTCGGATTGTCGTGGACAAGGAGTTCCTAGGAAGTGTGGTGGCCTATTCGTTTATTGAAAACGAGATGGACCCAAAAACTCAGGCTCAGATTCAAACGACGATGGACGCCTTTGGACTCGAAGGCGAACTGTTTGCTCAGGCTGCTGGAAAACTTCATACGTTGTCGGAATCTCAAAAGAAGTACTTTTTTGAGCTCGTGGACCTAGTGGCTGAGGAGATCGAGACGTTTCACACGGAAATCACCAAACGAGAGGAGAGGATTCACTCCCTGAATAATCAATTGGGCAACCGCTACCGTTATGATCAGATGATTGGGAAGTCCAAGCCCATGCAAGACCTCTATCAGGTTTTGGATAAGATCCAAAACTCCGAGTCCACCGTTTTGATCCAGGGGGAGAATGGTACCGGGAAAGAACTGATCGCTCGAGCCATTCATTTTAACTCACCTAGAAAAAAAGCTCAGTTTGTCACGGTCAACTGCTCAGCTTTTAATGAAAACCTACTCGATAGCGAGCTCTTTGGTCATGTTCGAGGTGCCTTCACGGGAGCGGTGAAGGATAAAAAGGGACTCTTTGAAACGGCGGACCATGGAACTCTCTTCCTCGATGAAATTGGTGACATGCAGCTGTCGATGCAAGTGAAGTTGCTGCGTGTGATTCAGCAAGGAACCTTCACTCCTGTGGGGGGGACCGAGCAGAGGAAGGTGGACGTCCGAGTCGTGGCGGCAACCAATAAAGATTTAAAAGAAATGATTGAAGATGGGACGTTTCGAGAAGACTTGTACTATCGGATTAACGTGATCAACCTGGTTGTTCCTCCCCTTCGTGACCGAAAAGAGGATATGCCAATCCTGATTGACCACTTCTTGTCCAAAGGATGTCAGGAGAAGAACGTCAAGCTCAAGAGCTTTGCCAAAAGAACCATGGAAAAGATCTTCGATTACCCTTGGCCAGGCAATATTCGAGAGCTTGAAAATGAAGTGGAGCGCCTGATTGTTTTAAGTGGAGAGGATGAGAGAATTCCGGCTGAGCTTTTATCTCCCAGGATTCGAGACTTTGGGGAGCAGTCCAAGGTGCAAGGCGTTCGTGTGGCTGGAAAACTCAAGGACACCCTAGAAGAGTTAGAAAAGACGATGATCCGAGAAGGCTTAAAGCGGACCAACTGGAATAAAAGTAGGCTGGCAAAGGAGCTGGGGATCTCTCGGGCCGGATTGATCATGAAGGTTGAAAAATATAAGCTCGATAAGCGAAAAATCCCTCGACCCGGTTCCTCTGAAGAGGTGGCTTAACTCCGTTTCGGATCCGAGGCTGGGTGTTGAGAACGGAAGGCCTCAGGTTTACTCCCGATTCCCCCCTTTCTATTTCGGTTGACCGAGTCCGTGGGGACGTGGTTTTCTGCTCTGAAG
>JBMSSC010000015.1:0-31556 GCA_049424145.1 Bdellovibrionia bacterium | reverse complement strand
AACAGAAGGGTGCTCCTGATTCGGAGGGTGATGATCGGGGTGACGCACCACCCTCAGCTGGGTCCATCTCTCAGAATCGGGAGAGCCCGTTAACGGATGAGGAAGTTCAGGCTGCCTCGAAGATTTCCGGTGGGATGGCTGAAAAACGGAACTGAACGTTTACAATGGGCTGGGCCGCTTATCTTCAAGCAGGGATTGGTCAACGATGAAGTGGGGATTGAAGGAGGTGTGCATGATGGTGGAGAGAAGATGGATGAGCCTAAGAGCGCTGAGGATCCTGGGAGCAGTGTTGCTGAGTGGGGGAGTTCCAAAACTTTGGGCCGTGACCAATATCGTTTCCCTGAATTTTGATGCCAGCCTCAATCCTCAGGAGCTCGTGATTGATGCTGATGGGCCAATTGATGCTCAGAAGCAGATTTCTCAAGCGGACCGACAGGTGATCTTAGAGATCAAAGAGGCACCGCTTGAGGGCAGTGCTACGCAGGCGATTGATACGACCGCTCTCAGTCCGAATTTAAGTCGGATTAGCCCTTACCCCATGGAGGGGCAGGCGACTGGAGTTCGCATTGCGTTGCAGTTCAAGGCTCTCCCTGACGTGGAGCTCCTCCCTTCGGGCAATCGGTTGCGGGTCTTAATTTATCCTTCTCTCGGTGATGACGACCCCTCGAAAAAGGCAAACAGGAGTTATCTCGACGAGTTTATTGAGAACAAAGAGAATCAAAAGTTTACCGGTAAACCCGTAACCCTCCAACTCAGAGATGTTGAGGTGCAGGATGTCTTGCGACTGATTGGAGAGGCCAGTGGTTTTAACGTGATCATTGGTGACGATGTCAAAGGTAAGATCACCCTGTCTCTTGTGGATGTGCCTTGGGATCAGGCTTTGGATGTGGTGCTTCATACCTTGCATTTGGGTGCAGAGCGATCGAACAATATTTTAAGAGTCAGTACGCTTGCGAATTTAACTGCTGAAAAAACAGCCGAGTTGCAAGCGATCAAAGCAGCGAAGGCCGCCATGCCTTTGGTCACTCGTGTTTTTCCCATTAGCTATGCTAGGCTCCCGGATTTGCAGGCCCTGCTTTCAAAGTTTATTGGCTCTCAGCCTTCCGAAGGCGGTATTCCAGGGCTGAGCGATACACCAATTGTTCAAATTGACGATCGAACCAACTCCATCGTAGTTCATGATTCGGTGGAGAAGCTGGAGAAAGTCAAAAAGTTGATTGAGGCTTTAGATACTCAAACGCCTCAAGTGATGATTGAGGCTAAGGTGGTGGAGGCCACTGAGGGCTTCACGCAATCATTGACGGGAAGCCTGGGGTTTGGATCCTCAGGGGAGACCAGTGGGTTTGCAAGTTTCGCTGGGGGTAATCCTCTGGATCCACTTTTGGGGACAGGAGGGGTTTATGCGACAGGCGCGGCTATTTCAAACGGTACCGGGGCGGCCAGTTCCCGAAATGGATCTTTTGGTCTTTCGCCGACGCTGAGTTTTTTGCCTGGAATGGCTCGACTGAATGCCGTTTTAAGTTGGGGGGAAAGCGAAAACCAGCTCAAAGTGGTCTCCTCGCCTAAGACCGTGGTGCTCAATAAAGAAAGCTCGTCCATCGTTCAAAGCACTCCCGTTTTAGTTCCTACAACCACGACGGCACAAACGGGTCAGGTGATTCCTGCCACGACGATTGCTCAGGCGAATATTTCACTCGATGTGCGGCCCACGGTCACCAATGATGGCAGTGTTTTAATGGAACTCACCGTCAGTAAGGATGTACCCGTGGCACTTGTTGGGGGGAATGCGGTGGGTAATCGAAACATCAAAACCACCGTGCTGGTCGAGAGCGGCTCGACCTTGGTGATTGGGGGAATTTATACGATGGAGACCAATCGAACGAGCTCTGGATTTCCTATTTTAAGAAAATTGCCCCTCATTGGAGCTCTTTTCGGGGATGAGTCCGACAATACGAGTCGTTCCGAGTTGTTCATTTTTATCACTCCGAAGATTCTCAATGTGAAAGAGTCAGGATTGGGCTAAGCATGTCCAAATCTCCCGATCATCCGCTCATTTACCGTTATTTAAAGAAATACCAAGAGGATCCTCGCTCAAGGGTGTTCGCCCCGCTTGCTGAAGCCTATCGGAAAGCGGGTTTAGTCGATGAAGCCATTGAAATTGCAAGAGAAGGCCTTCAGATTCACCCTCATTTCACCGGAGGACGGGTGGCTTTGGCTCGAGCCCTTTTTGATCAAAAACAGTATCAGCAAGTCATCGACGAGCTTTCTTCGCTCATCTTGGATCATCCGGATAACTTGGTAGCTCAAAAGCTCGTGGCCGAATCCCAGTTGATTTTGGGAAACCTCCCTGCTGCCTTAGAGGCTTACAAAATGCTGCTTTATTTCGTTCCGCAGGATGAGGAAACGGCAAAATTAGTGCAAGAAATTGAATCTCAGGCTTACGAGAGGGGGGTGTTGACTCTCCGCAGCGATCCTCCCGAGCCTGAGGTTCTGCCTGATTTCAGTGTGAAGTCGGCTCCTTCGGCGTTTGGGGAGGATCCTGAGGCCTTAAAGGCAGGGCGTATTTCGAAAATCCAAACCCTTCAAGGCGTCCTCCAAAAGCTTGAGCGATACCGAGTCAGAGCTGAAATCCAAGGCGTAAATCCGCTTTCTCCCCGCTTAGTCTGAGTTGACACGGGTATCGGTCTCGGATACCTATGAAGCATGTACGCTACCAATCAGTTCCGAAAAGGTCTCAAAGTTGAGATAGAAGGTATCCCCTACGAAATTGTGGACTTTCAGCATGTCAGTCCAGGCAAGGGCCGCGCCTTCACTCGCACAAAGCTCAAGAACATGCTCAACCAAAACGTCATCGAACGAACCATCACCTCAGGTGACAAGTTGGATCGTGCCAACACTGAAGAAAAAGAGATGCAGTTCCTCTATCACGATGCAGCAGGCTATCACTTTATGAATAATGCCAACTACGAGCAGGTGGCACTCAGTGAAGAACAGCTGGGCTCTGGAAAAGATTTCTTACAAGAAAATCTCGTCATTAAAGTCATGTATTTTAATGAGCGACCCATCGGAGTGGAGCTACCCACATTTGTGGTCTTAAAGATTGTGGAGACGGAGCCCTCGTTTCGAGGAGATACCGTCACCGGGGGCTCGAAGCCTGCGAAGCTTGAGACCGGAGCCACCGTGGCCGTTCCTTTTCATTTGAAGGAAGGCGATTTGATTAAAGTCGACACCCGGGATCAGACCTACGTCGAGAAGGCGAATAAATAACGTGGCAAAGAAAAAGTCATCTCATTCTCCAAAAGTCAAACGTGAACATCATCCTGAGATCCATCATTCTCTTTCCCTAACTCAACTCGAGGGCCTTGTTGAGTTGATGGGGAAAAATGAGATTGCGGAGTTGGAATGGGAAAAAAATGGAGAGCGCCTGAAGCTGAGGTCTCGCCATGCCCTGACGCAAACGCTCGTGACAGAAGAAGCGGCCATTTATCGCCCTCAGGCTCACGTTGCAGCCCCGGTTCTTCCTTCACTACCTGCGCTCGCAAGCCAAGCGGGTTCTTCGGAGTCGAAAGCCTCAGATCCGAAGACTGCAAGTGGCTCAGGAAAACAAATTCTCTCTCCGTTTGTGGGGACCTTCTATCGAGCCCCCTCGCCTGATGCGGACCCCTACATTCGTGAAGGGCAGTCGGTGAAGCGAGGTGATGTGCTCTGCATCATTGAAGCCATGAAACTCATGAACGAAATTGAGGCGGAGTTTGCCGGTCAGATTAAGTCGGTTTTAGTGGAAAACGGGCAGCCGGTTGAGTTCGGTGAGCCTCTTTTTATCCTTGAGCCTTGAGTTCCCCGATGACAGCTTCAGAGCCTCTTTTTCGGAAAGTTTTAATTGCCAACCGGGGTGAGATTGCCCTGAGAATCATTCGAGCTTGTCGTGAGTTGGGAATCTCAACCGTAGCAGTTTACTCGGTTGCCGATGAGCACTCGCTTCATGTGAAGCTTGCGGATGAGGCCGTTTGTATCGGGCCTGCTCAGTCGAAACTCAGTTACCTCAATATTGCCAACATCCTGTCTGCTGCAGATATCACGGGAGCCGACGCCATTCATCCGGGATACGGGTTTCTTTCGGAAAACTCCGAGTTTGCGCGCTTATGTCGGGAGTGTAAGGTGACCTTCATTGGTCCCACTGAGGCGAACATCAAATCCATGGGAGAGAAGACCCAAGCTCGAGCCATTGCCCGAAAGGCTGGGGTACCGCTTTTACCCGGCACTCTTTCTGCTGTTCCCCATGCCGAAGCGGCTTGTGAGGAGGCCAAAAAAATTGGCTATCCGGTGATTCTGAAAGCAGCCGCTGGAGGAGGGGGGCGGGGCATTCACATTGTTCACCATGAGCAACAGCTTTTGTCCTCATTTGAGCGCGTGAGTGCGGAGGCGGCTGCAGCCTTTGGGAATTCTGCCATGTACTTGGAGAAGTACTGCGAGAACCCTCGTCACGTGGAGATTCAGGTCCTCTGCGATCAATTTGGCAACCGAATCTCTTTGGGCGAGCGAGATTGTACGATTCAAAGGCGGCATCAGAAAATTCTGGAGGAATCCCCAAGTCCTGTGCTCGATCCCGTGATTCGCCAAAAAATGGGAGAGGCCGCTTTGCGTCTGTGCGAAGCAGTGGACTACCAGAACGTGGGCACTGTTGAGTTTCTCCTCGATAATCGAGATAAACGCTTTTACTTCATGGAGATGAACACCCGGATTCAGGTGGAACATCCAGTCACGGAGATGGTCACCGGCATTGATTTGATTAAAGAGCAAATCCGCTCTGCTGCTGGGGTCCCGCTTTCCATTCGTCAATCGGATATTCGCATTCAATCCCACTCCATTGAATGTCGAATCAATGCTGAAGACCCTGAAAAATTCGCTCCCTCGCCTGGGAAGATCACTGGATTGCATCTCCCTGGCGGCTTTGGCGTGAGAATCGATTCATTTGTCTATGATCAGTACAAGGTGCTTCCTTTTTACGATTCTATGATTGGGAAACTCATTGTTCATGCCCCCACTCGAGCTGAGGCGATTGCTAAGATGCAATTGGCGCTCGATGAGTTTGTGGTGGAAGGAATTAAGACGAACATCCCGTTTCATAAAAAAATTCTGGCCAGTAAGAAATTTCGGGAAGCCGATTACGATACGCACTTTTTGGAAGAATTTCTGCCGAAATACGAGTAAATTTAGACTAGCGCTAAATTTACCATGACCAATAAATCCGACGATTCTAGTCAATTAGAAGATTTCACGACGGTTGATTTAGGGGAGGATCTATTTGAAAAAACCGCTCAGATTTCAGCCACCACAGAATCCTCTGAGGTCAATCCGAGTCCAAAAGATCCGCTCCCCTCAAGTCACCCGGATCGCACCTCGGCTCTTCAGGAATCCGTTCAAAGCGCTCAGATTCTCTTGAACGAGAACCTCATTTCGGATGCCAAAAAGGTCCTCCATCAGGTTCTGATGGTCGATCCCAACTATAGGCCTGCCATGGATCTGATGGTCACCCTCCAGCAGAGGGAGTTGAAACAAATTTTCTCAGGCGCACCGCTTCAAAGAAGGTTATCTGCACGAGAGGAGCAAACCCGCGCCACTCCCAGCCCGACTCACGCAGACGATCCAGATCTTTTGCTGCGCAAGCTCGATGAAGACTTTGACTTGGGCCTCTTGGTCGCGCCCACTGTCTCCTCCTCTGGGGCGCGTTGGAGCGAAAACTTGGCTTCAGCTCAGACTTTAGACGAAGCCAGAGAAGCCCCACACCTTGAAAGACAGCTCTTTTCCTCAGATCCTCAAGACTGGATGGATGTGGGAATTGCTTTTTTCGAAATGGAGCTTTTTACTTTGGCCTGCCACTTCTTTGATCAATCCCATAAGAAAGCAGGCTCGGCGATGAATGGGCCTGCTCGGTTGGCCTCAGCCTGTCTTACGGCTGAAACCCTGCTGCGTCTGGGGAGGCCGTTTGAAGTCCTCTCTCGGCTTCAGCCCTTGCTCCGTGAGTCTGAGTTTCCTATGGAGGCTCGAATTGAAGTTTATTATTGGCTGGCACGTGCTCACCAGTCGATTGGGCAGGAGCGTTTAGCTACTCAATTTTATCAAGAAGTCAAAAGGCTCGATCCGTTCTATCGGAACCTGGATCTAACCTTAGGAAAGCCAATCTAAAGGGGTGAGAATCGGATGATCAGAAAGCCTTTTTTTCTCTTCATTCTCATCGTCGGGGGGCTGATTGCAGGCCTTTTATGGTTTACTCAAACCCCATCCTTTGCCAACGCTCTGAAGTCCTTGGTTTCCCAGTCCCTGCCCCGAGAGTTAGGACTTGAGGTGGATTTTTCAGAAATCCAGGTCCAGTTTTTTCCTCCCGGTTTTTCCATTCATCAGCCGAAGGTGGTCCTGCATACGCGAAAAATCCAGCCCCTGGAAGCAGGAACCGAACTTCAGGCGGACCGGATGGATTTCTCATTTCATCCGTTTCAGATTTTCTCAGGTCACGTTCGGGTTCATACCGTTACCCTCATTCAGGGTAAGATCCACCTGAAATTGGCCTCCCAACTGCCTTCTGCTCATCGGACCCCCGTACTCACGCCGAGTTTTGGGATCCATTGGGATGAGCTCTTTCAAGTCCGAGCAGAGTCCGTTCTTTTGAAAGACACCCGACTTCAGCTCTCTTTTCAGGACTCGGGTGAAACGGCTCAAGCCCAAATCCCTCACCTCGAGCTGGCACAATGGAGTGGTAAAGGGGGCTTGGGGTACTTTCTTGACTTTAAACTCTTGGACCTTCACCAAAAAGGATTCAGTCAGAAACTCTCAGCCTGGGTGCCTGAGCAGGTTGAGGTCTTAGAGGGACGAGCCTTTGTCAATGCCCTAGGACTGACCGTTGAGCAGGTGAATCTCGCGCAGCGGGGAGCGAGCCTCCAGGCTCAACTCCAAGTCAAGGGCAATGTGTTTGAGTCCAAAAGCCTGCCTGCAGAAGGAGAGGTTCGACTCCAAGGCGATTTCCCTTCATGCCTCCATGGTCTCTCCCCAGACCAGCTTGAAAAGCTCAAGCTCAAGGGCCAGGGCAGCATCTCCTCCCGGTTTCAGCTCAATCTCAAGGACCCGCTCACAACCCTGCGCGCTGAGCTGGAGGGTGAGCTCCAGGATCCTAGCATCCAAGGCTTCACCCTGGGCTCGCTTCAAATGCGTGGAGCTTGGGAGTCCAATGCGCAGGGTGGACAACTGAGCGTGGAAAAACTCATTGCGTCCGCTCCGATCACGGAAAGAGCCGGGGGGTCTCAGCCAGGCGGCGGAGGAAAAATTCAGCTCGGTCCTGTGAAGTGGGTTTGGGGTTCCTCGGCCCCAATTCTATTGCCCCTTTCCTTTGAAAAGGCCCATCTTCATTGGTTAGCTCAACCTGCCTTGAAGTCCATCTACCCCTTAGATTTTCGACTCACAGGTTCCGTACTGACCACCGTGGTCCCTCCGACGGCCACGCGGGGTTGGGAGGTCAGTGCGTCGTTGGATGCCGCTTTGGAGAATTTCAGTTTGGACAATCAGCGTTGGGGGGTCTCCAAGCCCTTAAAGCGAGTGTTTCATTTGCCCTCCATTCGACTCCGAGGTGGCCTCTGGGTGGACTCTCGAGCTGTTCGGGCGCAGAATCTCCAGGTCAGTCTTCCTCACACCAGCTTAAACTTAAGTGGCAAAGTGGATTTTAAAGCGGGTTACGACCTACGCGCCTTGGGCAATGTGGACTTAGCTGATTTGGGCCAGATCGCTGAGAATCCCATTGAGGGTCAGGGCACCTTAGCCCTTCAAGTGGTGGGACCCTCCTCGCATGTTTTAGTGGACATGGATGTGGACGCAAAAAATGCTTCCTATCTGGGACTTCACTTAGGGAACGTCCAGGGGAAGATCCTCTGGGATGACGGGAAGAATGCACTTGTTTTTCAAAAGGCCGTGCTCACCAAGGCGCAAAGCCAGTTCACGGTCGATGGGGACTTGGATTTTTCGCACGACAATCAGGCTCACCTTCAGGTGAATGTTCATCCAGGGGATGTGAAGGATTTAATTGATGTCTTTCGGGGACTGACTGATCCGCTGGGCTGGTTTCCGCATGATCTCAATGGATCCACTCAGGGTTGGATTCGGGTGAATGGGGGGTTGAGGCTGTCTGAGATTCAAATTCAATCCGAGCTTCAGGGATCCAACTGGGAGACTTGGGGTGAGCGCTTTCAAACCGTGTTTTTGGCCGGTGGGTTTGATCGCGGAAAATATGAGCTCTCCCAGGTTCAACTGAAAAAGAGGTCAGGTCTGATTTCAGGCCGAATCAGCTACAGTGAGCATCAGGGGTATGACTGGAAGTTGGAGACCCAAGCATTCAGTCTGAATGATTTGGATTACATCGCTCAGCTGAATGTCCCCATTCGAGGCAAGCTCCAAGTGGCCACTCAAGGGCAGGGCCTTGGAGCTCAAATTACTTCTTCCACCGAAGTGCAACTCTCTGAATTTAAGGTTCGGGGTCGTTTAGCTCCTGAGTCTCAATTTTCGCTCACGACGAAAAATGGTTCAATCCATTCTTCCGCCCAGATCATGGGTGATCAAGGGGTTTTCGAGAGTCAATATGACTTCAATTCTAAGGAATGGAGCTCTGTTCTCCTTCGACTCAATCGACTGGACTTTTCCCCAATTTTAATGCTGTTTAACTCGAAGTCCATTCAGGACCCGAGACTTTTGGGATACCTCTCCGGCGCTCTTGAGCTGAAGTTTCATTCCGGGCAAAGTGAAAAAGCCAATGGTTCTTTTTCTATCTCGGAGTACGAACTGGGGCGATCCGACACGAAGTTTGAACTCATTCGCCCCATCCAAGCCAAGGTGAGTCAGGGGAGTTTTCAGATCCCCGATTTAGGAATTCATGGAAAAGGGGGAGACACCCACCTCCAGCTTTCAAGCACTGAAGGAGTACTCAAAGGCGCCATCACAGGGGAGTTGGATTTGTCTTTTTCTCAGTTTTTCTCATCAACGCTGGCTTATGCCTCCGGCCTCTCTCAGTTGGATTTAAAAGTCCTAGGCACGTTAAAGGAGCCTAAGATCAATGGTTCCATTGGCTTCTCAGGTGGAACCCTTAGACTGGCTTCCTTAGAAACGTCGCTTGAGAACGTCACGGGCCAGTTTCAAATTCAAGATGGTCAAATTCAAATTCCCAATCTTCAAGCCGATTTAGGGGAGGGGAAGATCTCGGTTTTAGGTCAGATTCTTCTGCATGTGGATCGTTACCCCGAGCTGGATTTAAAAGCCATGGCATCGGGCGCAAAACTCAAAGTCTTTCCTTTTCAGCTGGCTAAAATCAATTCTGAGATGAACGTCCGAGGAACGTCTCCACCTTATCTGGTGGACGGGGCCGTGAAGGTGGTTTCAGCTATTTCGAAAGAAAAGTTTTTAGGTTCGCGAGAAAAGTCAGCCGGAACTCAGGCGCTTCAATACTCACCCCCACCTTCGCGTCCCAGTGAGGGGAGCTTTTCGAAGTTTAAGTTAAACATCGATGTTCAGGCTCCTGGGGGAGTGATGATTCAAAACGATATCTTTCGTGACGTGGAGGCCAAAGGGAGTCTGAAATTAGTCAACCTGCTTGAGTCTCCAGGAGTGGTTGGAAATGCTGAAGTGCTTCGCGGGAAACTCATTTTTAAACACCATGTTTTTACCATTCACAACGCAGCAGCTAAATTTCTTAATCCCAATCAACTCTCACCCGAGTTTGACTTAAATGCGAGCACGGATGTGAATGGAACGAAGATCCAGATGTTTGCCTCAGGAAAGCCCGATAAGATCCGCATTGAGCTCACCTCGACTCCGGCTTTGCCCGAGTCAGAGATCTTATCGCTTTTGGCCGTGGGGCTCACCTCCAATGACGCCAAACGGCTGAGTGCCAATGATTTGAGCGTTGTTCAGCAGGGAGAAGCGGCCTCCTTAGTGCTTCATTCCTTGGATTTTAATCGCGATCTTGAGGATAAAACAGGGTTTCAAGTTCAGGTGGATGAGTCCGTGAATCCTCAACAAGGCATCAGTGCGTTTAAGCCTCAAAGTCAAACCGATGCATTGGTGGCTCCAAAAATCGGACTCAGACGACGCCTGGGCGATCGCTTAAGCTTATCGGCAGGAAGTACAATTGGAATTGGTAGCATCGCTAATCAGCAAGTTAACTTGGATTTTTCTGTAACCCCCGATGTCTCCATCTCAGGGGTGTATAACAACTACGGCTCCTACACCTCTACAACGACTCAAACCAATGCTAATCCTAATACCCTAGGAACGCAGACGAGCACTAATCCCAACTCCCTGGGGCTCGATTTGAAGTTTCAAAAGAGGTTTAAATAACACTCCATGCGACGCTTCAAGTTGACCAGTCTATTCCTTTTGCCGCTCCTTCTGCAGAGTCTTGAATCGGTGGCGAGTCCTTCCAACCGACTTCAAGTGATTCCAGCCGATTCTTCCCTACGCGCTGTCTCCGGAATTGAAATTGATCAAATTGAATTTTCAGGGGTGACGATTTTAACGGGAGATCAGATTGAAACCTTATTGGAAATTGCTCCGGGGGATCGCCTAGAACGAGAGAAGGTTTTAAAGACGGAAGAGAAAATCCAAGAGTTTTATCGCGCTCATGGATTTCAAGAGGTGAGGATTCAAAGTCGGCTCATTCGTCGTAAGTTGGCCAACAACTCTTTTGAGACGGTTCTAGAGTTTCAAGTGAGAGAAGGGCTACCTGATCGCGTGGCACAGGTCCAAGTGAATGCCGTTTTATCTTCCCCTCAGGACTCTTCTCGAATCCTCGATCAGATTCGCTCTCGGATTCCGCTTAAGATAGGGAGCCGCTTGGATCAGGATCAGATCGCCGAGATCAAGCGTGACATCCAGGAGTATTTGGCCCTCCAGGGTTTTGTGGGTGCTCGAGTGCTGGAGGTGACTGAAAGTCTGGTTCCTCAAGAGTTCAAAAAAAATATGCCGCAGCTTCAAAACGGAGCTGCTCGCTGGATTGCTCTTCAGTTTTCAATTGAATTAGGGGAGCGGGTTCGATTTGCATTTCGTGGAAGTTCAGTTTTAACACTGACGGCTTTAAATGATTTGGTCAAAGAATTACGGCTTTTGGGTTTAGGGAAAGATTATGTCGATGTGGTGCGTTCTCGAATTTTAGACGAGTACCGTGCTTTAGGTTATTCAATGGCCTCCATTCAAGTGAAGACGTTTGAATCCTCCGAAGGGCGCAGGATTCTCTACTTGATCACGGAGGGGCCTCGAGTGAAAATCCAATCCCTGGATTTTGACGGGAATTTTGTTTTCTCCTCTCAAGAACTAAAAGAGATCTTTTATTCTCGTGCTTCAAAGCTGATTCAGAATGGGTATTATGCCGAAAAAGAGCTTCAAAAAGCAGGAGAGCGTCTGATTGATTGGATGAAGCAAAAAGGCTATTTAGGCGCAAAAGTCGTAGCCATTCAAGCCAGTTCAGGCTCGGATCTCTCGGAGCGGGATAAAAAAAGTGCGCTCCATGTGGTGGTTTATTTGTATGAGGGAGTGCAAACTCAGATCCGCTCCATTGAGATTGCAGGGGCCCACCTTTTAAACGAAACCGAGCTGAAGCAAACCTTACGCATTGAAACGGGAGCTCCTTTAAATCTTTTTGCCCTCTCCGAGGGAATTGAGCAGCTCAAGAAGGTCTACCGAGATCACGGGTATTTGGATGCCAGGATTCTCAGTGAGGCGAATGAAAATCTGGTGCGCTACTCTCAGGAGAATCGCTCGGTTGATATCCTTCTTGAGTTTGACGAGGGGCTTCAGTCTCGAATTGATCACATTGAAATTGAAGGCTTGAAGATCACCCAGGAGGAAGTGGTTCGGCGCGAGCTTACGCTGCATGACGGCGATGTTCTTTCGGAAAGCGAGATGAGTGCAACGGAGAGAAAATTGCGAAGACTGGGGATTTTCTCCAGTGTGGCACTGAAGATTAAAGAATCACCTCACTCCAGTGACCGAAGGGTTTTAAAAATCCTCCTCCAAGAAGGGGATCGCGGCATGATCTCAGGAGGTCCAGGCTGGAGAAATGATATCGGGCTGCGGGCATTTGGTCAGTTGGATTATACGAATCTCTGGGGGAGAAATCATACCGCTAGCGTGACCCTTGCTGTGAACCGCCGATTTGAAAACTACCACTTCATCGAAGGGCAGGCTCAGGTCAGTTACAGTTGGCCTTGGTTTGTTTTCCGGGAGCTTTATTTTAGGCCCCAAGTCTCGTTCTCACAGATTCAGTACATCAACTTCTCAGCCAATAATTTCACCGTCGGGGCTTCCTGGCAGAAGCAGCTGGCCTCAAATCCGAATCTAGTGGCTGATTTCAGCTATCTGTTTGAAAGCATTCGGCAGTTTAATTCAAGAAATAGCGTAGATAATCAGCAATTGGTGATCGGTTCCATCGCTCAGAAGCTCAGTTTGGATTTACGAGACAATCCTCTGATGCCCACCTCTGGGGTCTTTGCCAACGCCTTTTTTGATTTAGCTTTGCCCACCCTCGGTGCTCGAGATCAGATCTCCTATTATCGTATGCAGGTGAGATCCGATTATCACCTCCCCATCACCCGAGACATCTCCTTTTATTTCAGCTTCCGCAGTGGCTATGAAAGGGCGTTTTCCTCTCCTCTACAGGGAGACTCCATTCCGTTGGTGAAGCAATTTTCTTTGGGGGGGCCAGGAAGTTTAAGAGGCTATCCGCTTCAGGACTTAAATTTTCAGTCGCGCTTAACAGGTACGGCCCTTTCGTTTGTGAACTATCGAACGGAGCTGGGTTTACCTTTTGCGGGGGATTTTCGAGTGGCCTTCTTTGTGGATGCCGGTAACCTATTAATGGATCGCTACTCGCTTCTCTCGGAGCTGTACTATGGTGCCGGCATTGGGTTTCAATACGTTACTCCTGTTGGGCCGTTTCGCGTGGATTGGGCTCATAAGGTCAACCCGAGTCCAGGGAAGGACCCAAGCATGATTCATATTTCTGTAGGCGTGATTTGAGGGTCTGGATTTTAAATCCCCTCGCTCTGGGCATCAAAATCTGATAAGAGGTTGTCCTCTGTGCCCGTAGCTCAGTTGGATAGAGCGTCAGCCTCCGGAGCTGAAGGTCGGAGGTTCGACTCCTCTCGGGCACGCCATTTTCATCTGCTACCCACCATCAACCGTGAAGAGCCACACTACGCAGCCTTGAGACTAAACTTAGGATTAAGTCGTCCCATATATTTTACAAGTCGATCCAATGTGAGACGATGAATTTTATAGTGAACAATTTCAGAGACTCGTGCCTCACTGACTTTCATACGAGCTGCTAATTGTTTTTGGGTGATTTGATGGTCTAGGAGGTAGTCGACAAAGGCACGACAAAGTTCGTACTTGGTGCGATCTAATGGGTCTGCATCTTTCGGAATAACAACGCTACCCTTAGATTGAGCGGCCTTACGTCTCATTTCTTGAAGCTCATCTGCTCCTGGGAATCTCATGTTTCTTGCCATAACGTCTCCTAAACGCTGTAATAACACCGACATAGTTTTCTTTTGGATGCTGACACCAAACCAATCGATAGTAACTAAATCCCGAAGGTACCTAGCCAGTTGGGATGAATCTTTGACCATCCAGGGTCTCGACTAAAGCAAGGATGAGTTCATCACTCATGTGATCTTTGTGTTTTTTCTCATAATGTGGATCAATGACTACTCGATCAATCTTTTGTAGGTTAACTATGATTTTAATCGGATAAATCCTTCGCACATTTTTGTGATTACCAGGTCTCGTAAAAATCGGTTCGGTCACGGCCGAGCTATCAGGGGTTCGTGCTTAAATTCGGCGTTCCCTTCCCGTGAGGCTTGAGTTCTTCAAATTGGTTACAACTCCGAGTAGAGGAGTTTGCAGTCTATCAATCCCACAAGCCAGGCGTCTTGACTCCCGTAAATTGATCCCATGCTTTGCAATACTCCCGAGATTCCGGGCCGAGAAGAGGAATCCAGATTTTGAGTTGATTCAATTCTTCAGAAAAAGCGTTGATTAAGTTTTCTAAAAAGCAGGTGCAGACTGCATTTTTGACCTTTTCGGATGCATTGTGGCCTGAGAGTAAAAATTCAATCCGAGCGAAGACCTGCGGAGCATTGGAATAATCTCCCTGTCTGAATTTTTCCTTGATGAAGTAGGAAAACTCAGCCATTTGGAAGTGTAAATTGGATTCACTACCCCACTCCAGAAGGTGCGCTTCAAGCCTGGCTTTGAATTCTGGCGCAACCTGGAGGAGGGCCTCCATACAGTCTTTTTCTTGAATCATGGCGCTAAATCTCCAAGGGAATCGACGAGGTCTTTCAAGACATTTTCGGCCGCAGCTCGATCGCCTGGTCGAGCAGTTGGATTCTCTTTCAACCAGTGTCTCAATCCTCTTACATCATTTTGACCCTTTTCAATATGCGTTTTTCCTTTCACTAAGTCTCCTGAGGTCAGCTCATGTCGAATGGCAGCAGCAGTGCTTCCACTTCCTATCTCTGCATTTCGGCGATACTGACTTTCCATGAAATTGAACAACCTCGTCAATCCCACAAGCCAGGCGTCTTGACTCCCGTAAATTGATCCCATGCTTTGCAATACTCCCGAGATTCCGGGCCGAGAAGAGGAATCCAGATTTTGAGTTGATTCAATTCTTCAGAAAAAGCGTTGATTAAGTTTTCTAAAAAGCAGGTGCAGACTGCATTTTTGACCTTTTCGGATGCATTGTGGCCTGAGAGTAAAAATTCAATCCGAGCGAAGACCTGCGGAGCATTGGAATAATCTCCCTGTCTGAATTTTTCCTTGATGAAGTAGGAAAACTCAGCCATTTGGAAGTGTAAATTGGATTCACTACCCCACTCCAGAAGGTGCGCTTCAAGCCTGGCTTTGAATTCTGGCGCAACCTGGAGGAGGGCCTCCATACAGTCTTTTTCTTGAATCATGGCGCTAAATCTCCAAGGGAATCGACGAGGTCTTTCAAGACATTTTCGGCCGCAGCTCGATCGCCTGGTCGAGCAGTTGGATTCTCTTTCAACCAGTGTCTCAATCCTCTTACATCATTTTGACCCTTTTCAATATGCGTTTTTCCTTTCACTAAGTCTCCTGAGGTCAGCTCATGTCGAATGGCAGCAGCAGTGCTTCCACTTCCTATCTCTGCATTTCGGCGATACTGATTTTTCATGAAATTGAACAACTTTGGGTCTTCTACGTGAGGACGTTCCATTGCTTCTCTCATCTCTTTTAAAAAGTGTTCATGAGCTGCCCGATTTTTTGCTCCCCCAGGCACGATAGACGATTCCAGGATGTGTTCGGCAGAGCGGATGGAGGACTCAAGTCCGTGCTCGATGGCTCCAATTCGTTGATTGGCTGCAGCGAGATGACCGATTTTTTCAGCCACTTTCAGAGTTCCTGAAGCGACGTGTCCAATGCCTAAAGTGGCGAGATTTAATCCAGCTAGAGTTCGATCAAGATCAGAAAGCTCATCTCCTGTGATGAGGCTTTTTCCCGTGATGAGCTCGTAGGCATCGCGGGCAGTGGAGACGCCCGGAGTGACCGAGGTGCCCACGTCGACTAAGGCTAATGCGAGCTCTCGGGCAATGTCGGCATACTCAATGGAGTGAGCAATTGCTTCCATCTCTGAGGGACGAACCAGGGCTTTTGCTGCAGAGGTGAGTTCATGTAGGCTTAATCCCAAAGCCTCTTTGGCGATTTCATGAGCGGCTTGAAGGGTTTCTGATGCTTTTTCCTCGTAGTAGGCGCTGGCTTGTGCAAGATTCTCAGCCGAGCAGGCTGCTGCAATCATTTCAGGGCTGGCCTTGCGGTAATCCCATCCCGTGATGGCGCGGTTGAGGGCATTGGCCTCTTTCGGGTCAATGTGGGTGAGGTGCTCCCGAATGTTCTCTTTGATGGCTTTGCTTTTTTCAAAGAACTTTTTTTGGTCCTGAAAGGATTCGGCAAGGTCTTTTATGCAGGCGTCATGTGCTTTTTTTTCTTTCTCGAGCTCTTCAGAGGCTTGTTGAGTTTTCTTTTGATGTTCGAGAGTTTCCTGTTCAATTCGTTGTGCGACTTGCTTGATATCAGGGAAAGTAATGCGCTCGGGTACTGTCTGATCTTTCGTGGGATTTGGATCTGCTGTTTTGGCGCCGAAAAACCACGCTCTGCCGAATTGTGCCATTTCGTCGTTGGGGTCTGGCTCTGGAATGACGTAATATCGACCTTCCTCCTCTCGTTTCCAGCGCTCATAGGTGGACTCGTAGTGTTTGCGCCAGGAGGGTGTGTCATCAGACTCGTCGGCTGCCGGTGGGGGAGCTGGTTTTTCACAGTTCGGGCAGTGAGACTTTCCCAATAAATCATAATTATAGTGGGAGGAGGTGGGACAGTCTTTACCGGCATAGGCCAGCTGAAGGTTCATCACCATGAGAAGGAGGCTCGTCAGACCGTTTATTCTGAGGGGATTTTTTTGGATCCGATTTTTTATAATTGTAGTCATTTGAGATGGGTTCCTTGAGTTTTATTTAAAAAAAGATCCCTGAGACAGGAGTCTAGAAATATCATCGACTTCACCGGGGTTTGAGTGCATCGGGGAGATGCCTAGCGGCAGTAAGGGAAGGATTGGGGGTTCTGGTAAAAATGAGGCGTTAAATTCGAATCCGTCTTGGGTGGGCTCGGAGTTTCTCGGAAAGAAGGAGGGCTCAGTTCCAGAGGATTCAAGCCCATTGGGAGCCTGCAGTGAGCCTGAAGTCAGTGGGATGAAGGGGAGAATTCGGGTTTGCTGCTGAGTTTTAGGGTTCCTATGGTTGGGTTGAGCGGCCTTCTTGGGTAAGGTCCTTAGAATGGGGTTTGAGATTTGTCTCCGATACTCGTAGTGGTTGAGGACTCTCCTGCCGCCTTCGGTTTTGTAGATTGGAACCCGAAGACTTACAGCTTGTTCAGGAGCCACTGCAGAGGCTTCTAAAGCCTCAGTTGCGGCGGATTGATGGAGTTCGGGGAGGGTTTGCGTGAGAAGGGGGCTGGGCATAAGTGGAGGAGGGGTTTGCTCCAGTTCTTCAGGCTCATTTGGGTCTTCCAGGAGCCGAAAAGGTTTGCACTCTCCGGTGTATTTTTTTTCATGAAATAAATTACGCCATTGATCGTAATCCACGACCATTTGCAGGTGTGTGTGAGTTGGGGGAGCACTTTCTTTGCAGTACTGATCGCCCATGAATCGGTAGATTTCTAAGCACCCAACGAACGGGTTGCTCTGAAAAAAGCACACAGTTGCAAAGTCACTTGAATTCAAGGGATTTAGGGCAATCAGGGGAGGGCTGGTGCGTTGAAGCCCAGCAGGAGCAAGCTCGAGCATTGCAGACTGAATGTCCTGGGACATCGCACTTTGGAGTTCAGAGAGGTACTCCAGGCGATCGTCTAAAAGGAGCTGAGCTTGGGGATCTACCGGGGTGATTTGGAGGCGTCTTAAGTCTTCATGTAGGCTTTTGTTGATCGGGTCGTTCCAGTGGTGCTGGAGATCAAGCAGATGAAAGCGTGCACGCTTCATGCCTCGTTCATATCTCTGTTGCTCCCGTGAAAGCGCTGCGACTGCTTGGGTCAGATCGAGTTGATTCTGGTTAAATAAGTCAATGATCTGGTTGGTTTTGGTGATGATTTGACCTCTTAGCTCTGGCTCGGCTTCGTCAATGTCATGGAGTCGCTGTGAGAGCTCGTCTCGTTGGCCCTTTAGGATGCGTTGCTTGTGTTCATGGTTCATGGCAGTTGCAATCTCTTGATAGAAAGAGGGAAGGGTGTCGGCATGAGGCGCTAGGCGAATGAATGCCCGAACGCCAATCCAGGAAGAAGGAGGGTTAATGAAGAGTCCCCTGAAACCGTTGGAGTAATTCGCGTGTGCTGAGAGTTCAATTTTTTTCACATTTTGGGTAGAAGGAGTGATGTGAAAGGAGTATTGGGTGACATCTTCTTGGTTTCGACTAGTGATGCGGACGTCCTGAATTAGGACGGCCCAGGGACTTCCTGTTTCAGGGGCTTCCCAGATCTTGGCGCAGTGAGACTCAGGTCGATGGTGCGGAGCTCCCCAGGTTGAGTCTGGATCATTTCCACGTCGTTTTGCATAGCATTCCAAGACAATTTCCTGAGTTCCCGGTGGGAAATTGGCTGCTGTGCCCGCATGCGCTTGGGTTGGGAAAGACCATTGAACCGGTGAGAGAGCCATGAGAGCGAAAAAAAGCAGGATGAAGGCGGAGGCCAATTTTCTAGACAGGTTCATCAGAAATGGAGCAAACGGAACTTTTTCAGGTGCGAGGGGATAAGAATAGGACATTTATAAAATTCCATAATTTAGAAATAATAAAAATAGCCGGATAATAATCTGAAACCGCTGAGATGCAAGGGAAAAAGCGGAAAATTTCCTAATTTTTTAAAACAAATGCAATAAAACGTTCAATTCAGAGATCGCTCATGAGAACGGTTGAGTCAGCGTTTCTCACCTGGGATCAAACTGGCCTTGATGATGACAGAGGTAGAGCGTTGATTTGGGATAGGGGGAGACCTTTTGATTGGATGAAGGGGGTGAGGCCTTCCCATTTTGTTTGCTTGAGATTGTGCCAATTGTGTTTCTTTCACGGTTGGCTCGGTTTGGGCGCGGAGGTTGAGGCAGCAGTTGACGGCTTAGCACAGGTAATGGTATCCCCCCTGTCATGCTGGATTTTGATGTAGTGGTGATTGGAGGCGGGCATGCAGGGTGTGAAGCGGCTCACGCTGCGGCGCGCATGGGATGTAAAACGGCTCTATTATCTCTTGATAAAAAAAGAATTGCTTTGATGTCGTGTAATCCGGCCATGGGTGGGCTTGCCAAGGGTCAGCTCATTAAGGAAATCGATGCCTTAGGCGGTGTGATGGGGATGAATACCGACAAGACTGCGATTCAGTACCGAAGACTCAATTCCAGTAAAGGGCCAGCCGTGCGGTCCTCTCGAGCCCAGTGTGATAAGGCGCTATATGCTCAGCGCATGCAAGAGTTTTTGGAGGTTTTGCCGGGTCTTACGATCCTTCCGCTTGAAGCGATGGAAATCTTAACGCAGGGCACCCAAGTCTGCGGCGTGAGGCTTGCCGATGACAGTGTCATTCGGACTCGTACGGTTGTGATCACCTCAGGCACGTTTTTACAGGGTGTCATGCATGTGGGGTTTGAGCAGACCGAGGGGGGGAGGTTAGGGGATCGAGCCTCAGTCGGGTTGAGTTTGAGTCTCAAACAGCTGGGCTTTGAGTTGGGGCGATTGAAAACGGGGACTCCCCCCAGGCTGCACCGCGACAGCATTGATTGGAGTCGGCTCGAGGAACAACCGGGAGATGAGAACCCGGTGCCGTTTTCGTTTTACTATGAGCCGGAGCGATTTCCTCTTTTGCCGCAGGTTTCCTGCCATATTACCTATACGAATCCCAAGACTCATGAGGTGATTGCGGAGAATTTCTCGCGCTCTCCCATGTTTACGGGAGTGATTCAAGGGGTGGGGCCTCGTTACTGTCCTTCGATCGAAGATAAGGTGAAGCGATTTGCCGAGCGCGAGCGACATCAGATCTTTTTAGAGCCTGAGGGGCTCACAACGGATGAGATCTATGTGAATGGGATCTCCACCAGTCTTCCCAGGGACGTCCAAGAGCGTTTTGTGAGGTCCATTGAGGGCCTAGAGCAAGCCCAGTTCACGAAATTTGGCTATGCCGTGGAGTATGATTGCATTGACGCAAGACGATTGCGTGCCACGTTTGAATCGAAGGACTATCGAGGGCTGTTTTTTGCGGGTCAGATCAATGGAACCTCAGGCTATGAGGAGGCTGGGGCGCAGGGTTTGATTGCCGGAGTCAATGCAGCGTTGCAGGTTCAAGAGAAAGCACCCATGGTTCTCTCTCGAATGGATGGGTACATGGGGGTTTTGGCCGATGACTTGGTGCTTAAAGGCGCTGATGAGCCCTATCGCATGTTCACTTCTCGGGCGGAATACCGTCTCTTGCTTCGGGAAGATAATGCGGATGCCCGGCTCAGTGAGATGGGCTGGAAGTTAGGTCTCTTAAGTGATGCCCAGTTTGCTCGGTTCACCCAAAAGATGGAGCAAGTGGAGCACTGGAAAAAAGAGCTGAATCAATTTCATGTTTATCCCACGATTGAGACGAA
The DNA here is from genome assembly GCA_049424145.1 of Bdellovibrionia bacterium. Taxonomy (GTDB): domain Bacteria; phylum Bdellovibrionota; class UBA1018; order UBA1018; family UBA1018; genus JBMSSC01. Next base: position 11,347 of record JBMSSC010000015.1, on the reverse strand, counting down.
TGCTTGGGTGCAGGCAAGGGGGATGAATCCGTTGAAGGATCGGGTCTCAGCTGAGGTGTTTTTACGACGGCCTGAGATCACTTGGGACGCTCTTTTGGAGCTGGGGTTTTTAGCAGGGGACGTTTCACCTACGGTTCGCGAGCAAGTGGAGATTCAGGTGAAATACGAGGGTTATATTCGGCGGGACCTTGAGCTTTTAGAGGGGATGAGGAAGAACGAGAGCCTTAAAATTCCAGAATCCTTAGATTTTGATCAAGTGGCCGGGCTTTCCAGTGAGATTCGAGGCAGGCTGAAGAAAACCCGGCCTGAGACCATTGGTCAAGCCTCTCGCATGGGGGGAGTGACCCCCGCTGCTGTTGCGGCCTTGATGATTCATCTGAAGCTTGAGGCCTCTCAGCAAGAAAAGGTGACCCATGGAGCTTCGTAAGGATCTCTTAAAAATGCTGGAGAAGGAGGGTTTTTCCCTCTCATCGGAGCGGTTAGAGCAGGTGATTCTGTTTTATGATCTGCTTCAGAAGGAAAATCAGGTCCAAAACCTCACTCGGCTCAGTTCACCCCAGGAATTCTGTCAGTATCATGTGAAAGACTGCCTGGAATTGCTCAAAGAAGAGGGTTTAGAGTTTCCTGCTTTAGATCTAGGCTCAGGAGGAGGCGTTCCAGGGCTACTTTCTGCACTGATTGGGGGCCAAAACTGGGTTTTAGCCGAATCTGAAGGTCGAAAAGCTCAGTTTTTAAGTCGTTGTGTGGATACTCTAGGTCTTTCAGATCAGGTTCAGGTGGTCTCCGATCGGGCTGAAACCTATTTAAAATCACATGCTTTAGGCAGTGTGGTGGCTCGGGCTGTGGGAAAAGTCGAGAAAATCTACGGTTGGATCCGAAAATGTTCCACGTGGAACACTTTGGTGCTTTTAAAAGGTCCCGGATGGCACCAGGAGTGGTTGGAGTTTCAGGAGTCCCGGTTTTCAGGAGAGCTTCGCGTTGAAAATGAGCGAGACTATGAAATTGCTCTCGAAAACAAGCAAAGAAAAATCATTCTCTTAAAACGAGTACTCAAATCCTAAAATGTTCCACGTGGAACATTTTAGGATGAATTCGCCTTGCGTCTGTTTCATTTCGCGGATACTCTCAATCTCAATTTGAATCGTTAAAAAGTGAATCCAAACCAATCCAAACGAATTGAAATTCGCTCTTTTGACTCAGAACCAAGGAGCGTTGAGATGGGAGTACTCAATGGGCAAAGTCATTGCAATTGCTAATCAAAAAGGTGGAGTGGGGAAAACAACGACCGCTGTCAACCTGGCTGCTTCTCTAGCGATTGCCGAAAAGAGGACTTTAGTCATCGATTTTGATCCTCAAGGCAACGCCAGCTCGGCTTTCGGTTTGGATCGTGCATCCATTGGTGAGCGCTCCACCATTTACCAAGCCTTAATCGGTCAAGTCAAACTGTCTCGCATCATTCAGCCGACGGAAATGGAGTGCTTATTTGTTGCTCCGGCCACTCCCGATTTAGCTGGCGCGGAAATTGAGCTCGTGGGAGCGTTTGCTCGCGAAGGCAAGTTAAAGGCGGCCATCAGTGAGGTGAAAAACCAGTTTGACTACATCCTGATTGATTGCCCTCCGTCGTTGGGCTTACTGACGATCAATGGACTCACGGCTGCCGATACGTTTTTAGTTCCGCTTCAGTGCGAGTACTTTGCCTTAGAAGGTCTCACTCAATTGCTCCACACGGTTTCTTTAGTGAAGCAAAGTTTAAATCCAGCCTTAAGTGAAGAGGGAATCGTTCTGACCATGTTCGATAGTCGGAATAATTTGGCGAACGAGGTGGTCAAAGAAGTCCGCTCTCACTTTGGAGAGAAGGTCTTTGATACGGTGGTGCCTCGAAATGTCAGGCTGAGCGAGTGCTCGAGCTTTGGAAAGCCAATTGTCCTTTATGATATTGATTCCAAAGGCTGCTTGGCCTACTTAAACTTAGCCAAGGAGTTATTGGCTAAAAATCAAACCAAACCCTTGGTTTCAGCTTCCTCTCAGTCCCGGGCTAAAGGCTCAGCCGCTCACCGTGAGGCTCAGAATCCAGCTTGAGAGATCCTGCAGAACAAGTAGAAAACTTCCATTAACGAACTAAATTAGTCAACTATAGAGAGCTTTTGCTCGATTGGATGGAGAAAAACGATGGCTCAAAAAAATGTTCTTGGAAAAGGCTTGGCCTCTTTACTGCCCAATTTGGGGGCAGCCGCCCCTTCGCCGGTGGTGACTCCGCATTCGCCTGTGGAGCTCGGGCCGCCTGAAAAATCCGGCGCGGCAGTGAAGCCGCCTGCGGTTCCCTCAGAGAGTACTCAGAATAAGGACCGACATCCGGGCATTAGTTTGGCGGCTATTCAGGATATTCAGGCCAATCACTATCAACCGAGACGAGATTTTGAGGATCAGGCGCTTGAGGAGTTGGCTCAATCGATCCGAGCCAATGGCATTATTCAGCCCCTAGTGGTGAGGAAGCTGCCTAAAGGCGGATTTGAACTGATTGCCGGGGAGCGAAGGCTTCGTGCGGCTCAGATTGCAGGGTTAAAGCAAGTTCCTGTGGTGATCCGTAAGTCAACGGATCGAGAAATGCTGGAGTTAGCCCTAGTGGAGAACATTCAACGGCAGAACCTCAATTGCATTGATGAGGCCTTGGCTTATTTTCAGTTGATCGAGGAATTCTCCCTGACCCAAGAAGAGGTCTCCGATCGTGTCGGAAAAGAGCGGGCCACTGTGGCCAACTACCTGCGTCTGCTTCGCCTGCCTGAGGCCGTGATTGAGGATTTAAAGCGTCAAATCCTCTCCTTTGGTCACGGAAAAGCCCTATTAGGCCTGGACGACACAGAACAGCGTCTGCGAGCCAGAAACCAGGTGATTGAAAAGAAGCTCAGTGTTCGCGAAACCGAAGCGCTCGTGGAGGCCATGAAGCAAAGTAAGAAGGCTGAAAATGGGTCTGCTCCCGATTCGAAGGCTGATCCGATGACAAAGCGGCTTTCGAACTTAGCCCAAGATCTCACGCGTCAGTGGTCCACGCGCGTGGAAGTGAAAGGAAATGAAAAGAAGGGCAAAATTGTCTTTCACTATGGCTCACGCCAGGAGTTGGATCGGATTTTAGAAGGACTTCAAGGCTAAGAAGGGGGAGAACAATGGCGAACTCAAAGGATTTAAGCGTGCCAGTGACTCAGCCCTTGGTGAGTGCCATTTTGGACCAGGGGTGTGAGTTTGAGGGGAAGCTTTGCTTTCACGGGACGGTTCGAATCGGGGGCATTTTTCGAGGGCAGATTTATACTCCTGATACCCTCATCATTGGGGAAGGGGCCCGCGTGGAGGCTCAGATTGAAGCCGGCGTGATTATCATCAGTGGTGAAGTGCAGGGCACTTTGCGGGCCCAGTACCGAGTGGAGATTCATCGGCCAGCAATTTTTCGTGGTGACATCCTCACGCCCAGCCTCAGTGTGGACGATGGAGTGATTTTCGAGGGGAGCAATAAAATGGCTCACGCTCCGGTTCAAGTTCCGGCGCAGGCCGATTTTCAAAAGTAGAACCAAATGTTGGCTTGACCCGGAGCTTGGCGATGTGTTAGCCACCGTCTAAGTTTCCCAATCATAAACGCCTAGAAATCTTTGGAGCGTAGACGTGGACGCACTTCTTAACCAGTTAGGGTTAGACAAGACATTTTTTTATGAGTTGGCCATTCTTGCGGGGATTTTTCTCATTCTTTCGCAGGTCTACTTTAAGCCTTTTTTAAAGCTCTTTGAGCTGAGGCACAAGAAGACGGTTGAGGACCGAGAATCTGCTGCCAAGCTTGCGTCCCAAGCTGAACAAAAATGGGAAGAGTACAAGTCTATTTTGTCGGCAGAAAAAGCGGCGATGAAACAAGACTATGAACTCCTCGTTGCTCAGGCAAAAAAGGAAGAAGCTAAGATCTTGGCCGATGCTCGGGCTGAGGCTAAAAAAATCACTCAAGAAGCAGTGGACTCGGTTTCTCAACAGCGGGACCATCTGAAAGCCAGTTTAAAAGCCGATCTGGAGCGCTTAGCGCAAGAAGTCTCCGATCGTTTACTGTCAAGGAAAGCCTAGGACCATGGAAAGTCTTCTGATTTCATTTTTAAATTTCTCCATTCTGATTGCGGTTTTGTTTTATAAAACCAAGGGTCCCATTCGGCAGTATGTGCTGGAGCGTCACGAGCTGATTAAAAAAGAGCTCGAATCCGTTCGTCAAGAGCTGCAGCAGGCTCAAGAAAGGTACGATGAGTTTTCAGCTAAGCTCAAGGCTGTGGACGCAGAAGTGCAAAATTTAAGGGAACAGCGGAAACAAGATTCACAGATATTTCAGCAGCGCACTCAGTCGGATGCGCGGCGGCTTTCTTCCATGAGCATTTCTGATGCACGAGATGTGGCTGCAGGACTTTTTGCGGACCTGAAAAATCAACTTTATACCGAGTTCAGTTTACAGGTCCTAGACCGAGCTGAGGTTTTGATTTCTCAAAGGCTCACCAAAACGGATCAACTCAGCATTCAAAAGGAGTTCTCTCGTCAGTTGGAGACCTTCCAGGAGATGAAAAAACAACCGGAGACCGTACAATGAGTATCGCCCATTCTTACGCTCATGCTCTTTACTACGCCTTTGAGGGAACGAATCAACTGAGTCAGATCCAGGATGTGGAGACTCGTCTGGGGCAGTTGGTCTCGGTTCTTCGATCCTCAGCTGAGGCGTGTGTGGCTTTGATGAGCCCTCTTTCAACGTTGAAGGAAAAGAGCGAAGTGATCGATGATTTGGCCAAGAAACTGAATTTGAGCTTCTTGGAAACTCGGTTTTTTCACCTCTTGGTGAAAAAAGGGCGCCTTTCTCTATTGCCGGACATGGTTCAGGCTTTTCACGCATTTCGCTTGGAAAAAGAAGGCTCGATTTCGGGTCAGCTGGTGGTGGCTGAGCCGATTTCTGCAGAAGAAATGGATTCTCTTTCATCTGCGCTTTCTAAAAAGTTTGGAAAAAAAGTCTTGTTTCAAGTATCTCTAGATCCGTCCCTACTTGCGGGTCTCAAAGTTACTGTAAATGGAGTGACGTACGATGGTACGCTTCGCTCTCAACTTCAAAAACTCCGTGATCGTTTTGTAACCGGGCTTCCCGGCTCATACGCTTAAATCACTGAACTTCATTGTTTCGAGGAAGGTATGCAAATTCGTCCAGAAGAAATTACACAGATTTTAAAATCGCAGATTGCGAACTTTGAGAAACGCCTAGACGTCTCAGAAACCGGAACGGTGGTTGCCGTGGGTGACGGTGTGGCTAAGGTGTATGGCTTGGAAAAGGCCATGGCCGGTGAGCTGGTGGACTTCGGAAACGGCGTCAAAGGGATGATTCTCAATCTGGAAGAAGAGAGCGTGGGGATTGCCATCTTGGGAGACGACACGTTGGTGCGTGAAGGCTCCGTCGTGAAGCGAACGAATAAGATCGTTCAGGTTCCCGTGGGCGAGGCCCTGTTGGGCCGTGTGGTGAATGCTTTGGGGCTTCCGATCGATGGAAAAGGTGAGATTCAGACCCAAGAGTATCGAAAAGTTGAAATCAAGGCTCCTGGAATTGTCGAGCGTCAGTCGGTGAAAGAGCCGCTTCAAACCGGGTTAAAAGCCATTGACGCGATGATTCCGATTGGTCGGGGTCAACGAGAGCTGATCATTGGCGATCGTCAGACCGGAAAGACTGCGGTGGCCTTAGACACGATCATCAATCAGAAGGGCCGAGGCGTTTATTGCATTTACGTGGCGATTGGCCAAAAGCAATCCACTGTGGCTCAGGTCGTGGATAAGTTACGGGCCAACGGTGCGTTGGAGCACACGATTGTGGTGGCTGCAACAGCATCGGATCAAGCTCCCCTTCAGTTCCTCTCTGCTTATACGGGTGTGACGATGGGAGAGTGGTTTCGGGATCAGGGCAAGCATGCATTAATTGTGTACGATGACTTAACAAAACAGGCTCAAGCCTACCGACAGTTGTCGCTTCTGCTTCGTCGTCCTCCCGGTCGTGAAGCGTATCCGGGCGACGTGTTTTATCTTCACTCCAGGCTTCTAGAGCGAGCAGCAAAGCTTTCCGATAAGCTCGGAGGGGGCTCTCTCACAGCTCTTCCGATCATTGAAACTCAGGCGGGTGACGTTTCTGCGTATATTCCCACCAACGTGATTTCGATCACCGATGGTCAGATCTTCTTAGAAAGCGATCTGTTTTACTCAGGCGTGAGGCCTGCGGTGAACGTGGGGATTTCCGTTTCTCGCGTGGGGGGTTCGGCTCAGATTAAGGCCATGAGGCAGGTGGCAGGGACTCTGCGATTGGATTTGGCTCAGTACCGAGAAAAAGCAGCTTTTGCTCAGTTCGGAAGCGATTTGGATCCCGCCACGCAAAAGCAGTTGGCTCGAGGTCAGAGGTTGACTGAAATTTTAAAGCAGTCTCAATACGCACCGATGTCAGTGGAGCGTCAGATTGTGATCATTTACGCAGGCACTCATGGGTTTTTAGATCAGTATCCGGTTTCAAAGCTCAGAGAGTATGAGGTTCAGCTTGGGTCCTATTTGGATAAGACTCATCCTGAGATTTACAAGGAAATCAGTTCCAGCGGTAAGATTGACGACACTTTGAAAGCAAAATTGGAGAAGGCTCTTCAAGACTTTGATGCAGTGTTTGTGGCTTAATTTTGCAATTGAGGCAAATTCTTCATGGCTAGTATAAAAGACATCAAAAAGCGGATCGGCACTGTGAAAAACACACAGCAGACGACCCGCGCGATGAAAATGGTCTCGGCAGCGAAACTGAGGCGGGCGCAAGAAGCGATCCTGAATCAACGTCCCTATGCGCAGGCGACCCGAAACTTAATTCAGAAGCTTTCGGTCGACGAGGCAGTGGGGACTCATCCCTTGGTGGGTCAGCCGCTCTCAGCGGGAGCTCGTGAAGGGGTCAGTGAGAAACTCACCGTGTTGGTGCTGGTGACCTCGGATCGTGGTCTATGTGGCGGGTTTAATTCAAACGTCATTAAGACGGCACAGAGGTGGATGGCGGCTCCTGAGAACCGTGGGAAGCCCGTGGAATTTGCCTTCGTTGGACGAAGGGGGCACGATTTTTTTAAGCACAAGGGTGTGAAAGTTGGCACCTACTACGCGGAGCAAGGCGGGAAGGTGAATTTCCTCAAAGCAAGGCAGCTGGCTAGCTCTCTTGTGGCGCGTTACGAGCAGGGAGACGTGGAGAGCGTTCAGTTTATTTATAATGAATTTAAGAACGCAGTTTCGCAGCGGGTGGTCGTTGAGACCTTCTTGCCATTGATGCCAGATTCTCTGCCCAGTTCCTCTGCGTCCGCGGAGGGAGTGATCACCGACGCATCTGGGTTTTTGGTGAAGCCTGGGGCCAAGCAAGTTTTTGAGCAGTTGATGACCAAGCATTTTGCGATTCAGTGCTTTCGGATCCTTCTGGAGTCTCAGGCGGGTGAGCATGGTGCGCGAATGTCCGCCATGGAGAACGCCACGAAGAACGCCGGAGAGATGATTCAAGCCCTCACGCTCCAGTACAATAAGCAGCGTCAGGGAGGCATCACCAAGGAGCTTCTGGAGATCATTGCCGGAAGCGAGTCTCAAAAAGGGTGAATGAGTTTCAATTTTTTAATGTTTCAGTGTTTCGTTATTGAGTGAAGGAGAGAGGATTTATGTCAGCGTCAGCAAAACCAAAGAATTTGGGCCGGATCAAGCAAGTGATCGGACCGATTGTCGACGTGGAGTTTGAGGCCGGAAAGCTTCCGTCCATTTACCATGCCGTTCGAGTGACCAATCCTGCGATCAATGCATCGGATTGGAACCTGGTGCTAGAAGTGGCCCAGCACTTAGGGGAGAACACCGTTCGCTGTGTTTCGATGGATTCCACCGATGGTTTAGTTCGAGGCCAAGGGGCGTTGGACACTGGGGATCAGATTCAGGTTCCCGTTGGACGAGAGACGTTAGGTCGAATCTTGAACGTGATTGGTGAGCCTGTGGACGAAGCAGGTCCTGTGAATGCTAAGAAGCAGTATCCGATTCACCGTTCTCCTCCTCCCTTTCGCGATCAGTCCGTGACGGTTCAGCCGTTTTACACGGGGATTAAAGTGGTGGATTTGCTGGCTCCTTATGCTCGAGGCGGAAAAATTGGGCTCTTCGGAGGAGCAGGGGTCGGTAAAACCGTGTTGATTATGGAGCTCATCAATAACATCGCGACTCAGCACGGGGGCTTTTCCGTGTTTGCTGGCGTGGGTGAGCGAACCCGTGAAGGTAACGACCTTTGGATGGAAATGAAAGAGTCGGGAGTTTTAAGTAAAACCTCCTTGGTCTATGGACAGATGAACGAACCACCCGGAGCACGTGCACGGGTCGCATTGTCGGCTTTGACTGTGGCTGAGTACTTCCGAGATGAAGAGAATCAGGATGTGTTGTTGTTTGTGGACAACATTTTTCGGTTCACTCAGGCAGGCTCTGAAGTGTCGGCTTTGTTAGGTCGTATTCCTTCGGCCGTGGGGTATCAACCCAATTTGGCCACGGAGATGGGTGAGCTCCAAGAGCGCATCACGTCAACGAACAAGGGCTCGATCACCTCGATTCAGGCCATTTACGTGCCTGCCGACGATTACACCGACCCTGCTCCCGCCACGACCTTTGCTCACTTGGATGCGACCACGAACTTGTCGCGTCAAATTGCTGAGCTTGGGATTTATCCAGCCGTGGATCCTCTGGCATCCACGTCTCGCGTGCTCGATCCGCAGATTGTGGGCGAAGAGCATTATGCCGTGGCTCGTCAGGTTCAATCCGTATTGCAGCGCTATAAAGAGCTGCAGGACATCATTGCCATCTTAGGTATGGATGAGCTGTCGGAAGAAGATAAGCTTGTAGTCTCTCGCGCTCGTAAGATTCAACGATTCCTCTCCCAGCCGTTCTTCGTTGCTGAAGCATTTACTGGCTTAAAAGGGAAGTTCGTGAAGATCGAGGATACGATTCGAGGGTTTAGGGAAATTGCTGAAGGAAAGTACGACGATCTTCCAGAGCAGGCCTTCTACTTAGTGGGCACCATCGAAGATGCCGTGGAAAAAGCAAAGACCTTAAAGTAAGAGCACTTCAGCGGGAGTTTTCTCCCCATGAGAGCTAAGGAGAAGGTATCGTGAGTGAAGCTTTAAAGCTAAGCATTCTCTCCCCTGAGCGTCGTCTCATTGAGAACGTGACGGTTCGGGAGGTGGTGCTCACAGGCAGTGAAGGACAGATTCAAATCTTGCCCGGGCATCGGCCGATGATTGGGACGCTGGAGACAGGGCTGTTTCAGTATCAACTGGAGAGCGGTGCTTTTGTTCGCGGGGTGATTTCCTCTGGGTTTTTTGAAGTTCAGGGGGATTGCATCCAAGTGATGGCTGAGACGCTGGAGCTAGCCAAGGAGATTGACCTGAGTCGAGCAAGAAAGGCTCAGCTTTTGGCTGAGGAGACGCTCAAGCAGGCCGATCTGGATGAGCATCAGTTTAAGAAGTATCAGTTGAAGCTTCAGCGGGCGCTCATTCGCCAACAAATTGGCGTCAAATAGGGTCAGCTCTCAAGGTGATCTTCAGCTGAATTGAGTCTTGTCAGAAAGGTGTTGTTAATTTATTCTATAATTATAGATTAATTATGGAATTCAAAAACACGGATCCATTCAATTCGGTCGTCAGTTCTTCAGGTCATCTGCTGGGTGATGGGCATAGGGTTCACTCAGCCTCATTTTCAGCGACTTTGAAAAAAACAGAATTTCGTGTATGCATGGAGGGAGCACCCAAAAAGCGAGGGCTCTCTCTGCTCACGCTCTTAGGGTGGAGCATCGGGGTAACCACATGACACCACGCGAATTTCACACCACCCAACTGCGAAGTCCCTTTTCTTGGTTGAGCCCACGTTTTCTTAGGGTTCCTACGGCGAAAAGCCCAACGCTCTGGGTGATGGGAGTGCTCAGTGGGGTTCTTGCGATCGGGCCAAACCCCGTGCTGGCCCAGGTGGTTCATGGGACAAGTTCTCAGTGGAACTTGCGTGCTCCATCTGTCCCTCCAAGTCCTGAGCCGGATGAGGTCACCCAATGGGTTCGGTGCGTTCAGGAATGGAATCAACTCATCCCCCAAGGGTTTCGTGACATCCCTATTGAGGTTCGAGGGCAGGCTGAAAAGTTTGACTTCGTTGCCTTGAGGGAGCGTTTGAATGAGCTTGAGTACTCGGCCTTACGTTCCAATTTGGCCGCACTCATTGAATCGCCCTCCACTCAATACTATCTTGCGGCCAACGCCATGCAGCAGCGCAATGCGTTTGCCTCCTGGATGAATCAAGCGGCGAAGGCTGAGGCCAAGGCACAAGCCAATCAAAAAGGGGGGGTAGACCCCGTGGGTGAGGCTGTGACTCTTGAGAAGGCTCATACTCAGCTGGCCGTCAATTACCCAGGCGTGTTCACGGATCAGGTTCAGATCAGCGTTTCTCATCCCCTTTCCGAAGGTTCTGCTTCAGCCGATTCCTCCGACGTGAGTCTTAGGCAACGACACTACCTGGAGGCCTTTGAAGCGCAGACGCCAATTCATGACGCCTATACGGAGGCCCTCTCCCAAGAGCCGGGCGAGACGGGCTGGGTGATCTCCTACGGTTCTTTTCACTTGCCGACGGTGCAGTGGGTGGGAGGCGCGTTTCAAGACCGAGAAACTCAAATGATCTCAGAGAACGCGGCTCGGGTGTTGAGCTCACTGGCCGGAGTTGCACTGAGCTCAGATTCAGGGATTGTCTTTGGAAAGCTCAGGGCCGGTTGGAAGCTCGAGTTCTCAGGACGAGCTGAGGCTCCCGTGTACCTTTCAAGGGATCTCAAGCCCCTGGGCCCCTCGGACACCGAGATGGATCGTTACTTTGTGTTCTTAAACGCAGTTCCAGGCGCACATCTGATGTTCCTCGAGTCCTTGGGGAACTCTTCGAGCGGTGCTGTCGCCTTTCCAGTGCTTTCTCAGATGGCCACCTACTTGGATTTGACTTCTATTTCGTACGCTCAGTTTTCAGGGCGAGTGAGTCTCTCCGAGAGCGCCGACTCTCCTGAGCGGCTCCTCTCTGGGGCTTCCGTTCGGATCGTGGGTCAGCCAAAGGCTGCAGGTGTGACGGGCAAAGGGGGCGTTTTTTCGATTGATCCCGTTCTGGTGGTTTCTGACTACCCCCTGTTTGCCGAGACGGATAAGGGAAATGGTTTCACTCATCGCTACCGAATTCTGCCTAAAAATCTTCAGAACATCACGCTTCATCGGATCTCTCGGAACCAGGTACAAGACTGGATGGATCAGGTGGAGGGGGG
>JBMSSC010000014.1:0-33007 GCA_049424145.1 Bdellovibrionia bacterium | reverse complement strand
GAGTGAGCCCGGACAGCGGGATCATCTATACGCAGGCCTCTTCAGTGGTCGGCCGATTCCCTGAGTTGAGTTTGATTCCAAGTGTTCGATCGGTGATCAAATCACTCAACTTAATTCCCGAAACCTACACTCTCACTCCAACGAATTTGCTGAACGTTCAAAGTCCCCTCCAACAGGATGAGTCTCAGTTCATTGGTCTTGAGGTTCCCGAGGGCCCCGCGTTGGTGCAAATCTCAGACAGCCAGCAAGCGGTGCTTTGGTCTGAGCTGACCATTGCGTCTCCCCATGTGATCACGTGGGTGGGTGCGGACGCTCCTTCCAGCAATTAAACTCTTTCTGGCTTCCTTGGTTCCTGATATATCCGAGGGGAATGTCAAATCCAAACGATTCCCAGAATTTGAACGCCAAGTCGCCGGAGTCCACCCCGGCAGCCGAAAAAGCCAGCTTTGAGTCCTCCCTCCTTGGCCTTCAGAAGGTGGTCAAAAGCTTAGAAAGTGGAGAGCTGGCGTTGGATGAAGCGCTGAAGCAATTTGAAGAGGGCGTGAAACTAACGCGCGTTTGTCAGCAGTACTTAACGGCCGCAGAACAACGAGTGGAGCTTTTAATGAAAGCGGATGGAAGCGGAGTGGAAACTCAGCCTTTTCTGAATCCCCGATTCAGTGGCCCTGAGAGCCGGTGAAAATCCAATCGGACGCGGGGCTCCCCCTGCGACACTCACGATGATCCAAGGCCCAAAATTGAAGTCTCAAGATGGACAAGCACGAATTTCGTTATGACGGCTAAAAAACGACTCGACGTTCTTCTTTTAGAAAAAGGCCTCGCTCCATCACGGCAAAAGGCTCAAGCGCTGATCCTCTCCGGTCATGTTCTGGTGGAGGACCAACCTCAAAGCAAACCGGGTCACCTGGTGGCTGAGTCCTGCTCAATCCGCGTTCGAGGCGCTGAGCACCCTTATGTCTCACGCGGAGGTGTTAAACTGAGTGCTGCCTTAGAAGCCTTTCAGATCCATCCCCAAGGATTCATTGCATTGGATGTCGGTGCCTCCACCGGTGGGTTTACCCAGGTGCTCCTGCAAAGGGGGGCCAAAAAAGTTCACGCCATCGATGTGGGTCATAATCAAATGGCCTGGGAAATTCGATCTGATCCCCGTGTGGTGGTCCAAGAGAAACTCAACGCTCGCTACTTGAGTTTTGATCAAATTGGAGAACACGTGGATCTGATTGTCATTGACGTCTCTTTCATTTCTTTGGAAAAAATCCTCCCCAGCTTGCTTCAGTTTGCTCAACTAAAAACTCATTGGGTGGCCCTGGTTAAGCCTCAGTTTGAGGTGGGCAAAGGAAAACTAGGCAAAGGGGGCGTGGTTCATTCAAACGAGTTGCGGCAAGAGGCCTTGGAAAAAGTCAAAAGCTTTGCCAAAAACCTTGGCCTCCATCCCTTGGGCTTGATAGAATCTCCGATAACGGGTGCCGAAGGAAACGTTGAATACCTGATCCATTGGAAGCTGAGTTGAAGAATCTAACCTCGTCGTGTTCATTTGGTTTTAAGAGTGGGATCCAAAGAATGCTGCTCGGTGGCCTTCTGGTGGGTCTTCTTGCAGGCTCAGGCTGCTCCACCGCTCGCGTGGGGATGAAAGACTCAGGCTCTCTTCAGAATGAATCCCATTTACTTCAAGGCCCTGGAAGCCTAGCCCAAGAAACTGGGAATCCAGCATCCGGTGGCAGTGCTCCGCTCTACGGTCCGGCACCGATTCAAGAAAAGCCCATCACCTTAGTTTTAGGAGGGGGCCTTGCGCGGGGTTATTCGTTTTTAGGAGTGCTTCAGGCCTTAAAACAGGCCAAAGTGCAGGTTGCTGCCATCTATGGCCGACAGATGGGTGCCGTGGTGGGAGCTCTTTATGGACTCCATGGGAATGTGAATGAGCTTGAGTGGGGGCTCCTGAAGTTGAAGCTCCATGAGGTGTATCGTCCGAAAACAGGCTTTCTCTTTGCTGAAAAGCGGTTGGAGAGAAATTCTTCCGCCCTTCAAGCGAATTTAAGCCGAGTGTTTGGTCAAAAACAGCTCAGTCAGATGAAAATCCCTGTCCACGTGAGCGTTTTTGATCCCATCTCTCAACGCTTCTCCCTGATTCAGGACGGCTCCTGTGCTGCCGTTTTGGCTCAAACGTGGGAGGAGGAGGCAAGCGGATCTGATCCGGGGAGTGGGGATCACGCCTTAGTTCGCGAGGCTCGAAGCGCTGCTTTAGGATCACTCGTGGTCCTGGTGGAGGGGATAGAGCAGACTGATCCAAATCCGGGGACCACGGACGATCTTCGGTTTGCTGATTTGGTGATTCGCCCCAAGCTCAACGGGATTGGGGAACTGGATTTTCAAAAGGCCACGCAAGCCGCGCTCTTGGGGAAAAAAGCCACTCAGATGAAACTCAAGGAGTTATTTCAGTTGATGGGCCGAACGCAGAATGATCAGGGATGGGAGAAAAGGTGACTCAGACAGGGATGGATCGAAGCGAGGAGTCTTGGTTAAAAAAACGGCTTCCAGGGCACTGGGTCGTTCAGTTGAGTTTAATCCTCGTGGTCTGTGGGAGTTTTTTTTCCATTCTTGGCGCTGGGCTGGTTTACTGGAGTTTTGCACGGGATCTGCCGCGGATCATTACCGTGGAGGATTATCGGCCTCTGGGGGTGACCCGAATTTTTGGACTTAAGGCGGTGGCCCAGTTGCCTGCTCCGGGCTCTCCTTTTTCTTCCCCTGAGCCAACCCCTTCTCCTGCACCCTCGTTGACTCCGATTGAGATCGGTGAGTTTTACAAAGAGCGGCGCTACCTCATCCCCTACGAGAAGTTTCCTGATCATGTCGTTAAAGCGTTTATTTCTGCCGAAGATGATCGCTTTTTTGAACACGGTGGGATCAACCTGATCAGTATGCTGCGAGCCAGTCTTGCAAATTTCAGAGCAGGACGAGTCGTTCAGGGGGGCAGTACCATCACTCAGCAAGTGGCGAAGTCCCTTCTTTTGACCCCTGAAAGGAGCCTCAGTCGAAAAATTAAAGAAGTGATCTTAGCCAGTCGCATTGAGAAGAACTTAACCAAGCAGCAGATCTTGTATCTCTATTTAAATCAGATTTACCTGGGCCATGGCGCCTATGGTGCTCAAGCGGCTAGTCGAACGTACTTTCAAAAAGACATTGGTCAGATCTCCATTGCTGAGGCTGCCTTAATGGCTGGGATGCCTCAGGCGCCTGGAAAGTACAGTCCTCTATTAAATCCGAAACGAGCCAAGGAGCGCCAGCTGTATGTGCTGAGGCGCATGTATGAGAATCGTTTTATTTCTGAAAAGCAATGGGCCCAAGCCACTCAAGAACCCTTGAAGGTGTTTCAGGATGACGATTTAAATAATAAGTATGCGCCCTATTATGTGGAGCACTTAAGGCGCTACTTAGTGGAGAAGTACGGAGAGAAAGCGGTCTATGAGGACGGAATCACCGTATATACTCCCCTCCAAGTGGACCTCGCGCAAGCGGCCACCCGGAGCCTTCGAGACGGTCTCCTCCAGGTGGATAAGCGAATCGGTTACCGAGGCATTGAGCGTCACCTCGCTCAGCCTCAGGAAATTGAAAAGTTTTTATCCGATCAAAGACGCAAGCTCATTGAAAAGAAACTGGGCTATCAAATGCTCTTAGCCGATGGAAGACTGGATCCCATCGAAGCCATGAAGTTTGGCGGCATTCAATCGGAGGCGGCTCTGCTTGAGCCCAATGAGCTTTATCCCGCTGTAGTGACGGGGTTTGATCCGAAGCGCAAAACGGCGCGTGTGATGGTGGGAGCCGCAAAAGGCGAGCTCTCGTTTGATCGCATGAAGTGGGCTCGCAACTGGAAAGATGAACGAAGTCCTATTATTCCCCGCTTTGATTCAGGTTTGCCCTCTCAGGTGTTTCACGTGGGAGACGTCATCTGGGTGAGTTGGGTGAATTCTCGTCCTCTCGGTGGAGTGAGTAAGAAAGAGGAGCCTGAGCTCAGTTTTGCTTTGGAGCAGAAGCCTCAGATTCAAGGGGCCGTGTACTCCATGGACGTGAGCACTGGGGAAGTGTTAGCCATGGTGGGTGGCTTTGACTTCATGCAGTCGGAGTTTAATCGTGCAACCCAGGCTCAAAGGCAACCGGGTTCCGCTTTTAAACCCATTATCTATGCCTCGGCATTAGAGAAGGGCTTTACGCCTGCATCCATTATTGTGGATTCGCCGATCATCTTTCGAGACACTGAGGGGACAGGTGCCTGGAAGCCCAATAACTATGACGAGAAATTCTACGGAGACACCACGTTTCGTCAGGCACTGATTAAATCCAGAAATATTCCGACCGTAAAAATCGTGCAAGCCGTTCAAGTCCCCTACCTCATTCAGTACGCCAAGCGGTTAGGGATCAACGGCCAGTTTAATCCAGACCTCTCCATTGCCCTAGGAAGCTCTGCCATTTCCCTAAAAGACCTCACTCAGGTGTACGCTCTTTTTCCCCGACTCGGACGCAAAGTGGAGTCCATCTTTGTGAATCAGATTCAGGATCGAGATGGAAAGGTTTTAGAGGAAAATAAGCCTGCTCCTCTGCCTGCGGCCGATGAGGTTTTTGCTCGAATCCAGCAGGCGTTGGCTCGAGAAAACGCAAGCCTTTCGCCGGTCAGTTCGACGCCTAAGATTTTTCCCACCTATCCCTTAGAGTCGGATCCGGATCAGGTCTTGGATCCCCGGGTCGCTTACGTCATGACACACCTCATGAAGGAAGTCGTCTCTTATGGAACCGGTCAGGAGGCAAAAAACTTAGGTCGTGTCTCGGCGGGTAAAACGGGCACCACCAATGAGTCGTTAGACACCTGGTTCATGGGCTTTACACCCCATGTCGTCACTGGAGTTTGGGTGGGTTTTGACCATGCCAAACCCATTGGGAGTAGTGAGACGGGCGCTCGGGTGGCTCTTCCCATTTGGCTGAATTATATGAAGGCCGCCGTGAAGTCTCGAACGGATGTCGACTTTCCCGTTCCCCCAGGAGTGGTGTTCACCTCAATTGATGCGACCACCGGAAAACCCGTTTCCCAGGCGACGCCTTCCTCCATCTCAGAGGCCTTTGTTTCAGGCAGTGAGCCCACCCAGAGGACCTCTCAGGACTCAGAAGCCGTTGAATCGGCCAGTGATTTCTTTAAAGAAGACACCGAATAATGCCGATCCCCAGGGGAGGGGGATCGGTCTATTTCAAAACCCAGGCTCAGATTCATTAGTCGGCTTCAGTTGTCCTTGGGCCTCTCCCTGGTTTTCCACGCCTTGTTGCTGCTTGGGTTTGGGCTATGGAATTCATGGAATGCACCGCGTCCATTGGATCGCCCAAGGAGTCAGTGGGTGGAGGTGCAATGGACTGAGAAAGCAAAGCCTTCCGTGCCCAAGCCAAAGACCCACCTGCGGATCGTGGAAACCGAGTTTGAGGGCCGCCGTGAGAATCCTCGTGCGGATGCCTACTTAGGGCAGCGGACTCAAACGGTCGCAATGCCCACGCGTGGCAGGCGATCCTCCGGGGTTTTGGGCCATCGTTTGGCAGAAGCCCCAAAGAATCGAGTCCCTCTCAGTCAGTTGGGTGTCAACCTCCTGGGCCGGGCTCAAGCGCCTTCGTTCCGCTCATTGACCAGGGGCTCCATGGCGGGAGAGGCGGGCGAGGAGCTGGATGCTTTGCCTGAGGGCGATCGAACCGTGCTCAATACCCGGGAGTACCGATACTATGGGTATTTTCAGAGAATTCGGGAGCGCTTGGATCAGTCCTGGAGTCGGAGCCTAAAAGAGAAGCTTTCCGCTTATTTTCAGCGTGGAGGAAGCCTAAAAGACCACCGCAACCATGTCACCCGGCTTCTGGTCGTGCTGGATCCAACAGGAACGATCATTCGCGTGAGCATCACAGGGGAGTCTGGAACGATGGCCTTAGATTGGGCCGCAGTCTCCGCATTCAATCAAGCAGGACCGTTTCCTCACCCACCCAAAGGGATCATCGATCAGAACCGTGAGGTGCAAATCTTCTGGGACTTTGTCCTGAAAACCTAGAGCCTACTTTTGCTGCGATACAAACTGGGTGTAGCGCTGAGAGTCCATGAGCTCAGAGGTCGCGCTGGGATCCGTGACTTCTAGCTTCACCATCCAGGCTGCCTCGTAGGGGTCGGAGTTGATTTGGGCAGGATCATCGAGTAATGCCTGATTGGTTTGCACGACTTTCCCGCTAACGGGAGCATAGAGGTCAGAGACCGCCTTAATGCTCTCAACCACTCCAAAGGGCTCACCCTTTTTGAGTTCCTTTCCGACCGGTGGGAGCTCAACATAGACCACATCTCCCAATGCGCTTTGAGCATGGTCTGTGATTCCTACCGTCATTTGACTGCCCTCTAATTTAGCCCACTCATGATCTTTGGTGTACTTTAAGTTTTCTGGGAAGCGCATGGTCTGAGTTCTCCTAATAAGGCCGTTTATAGAACGGAGTCGGAATAATTTCAGCAGGAACTTGAGTTCCTCGAATTTCGATTGCGACCTTTGTTCCAATTTTTGCCGAATCAATTTGAACCCAAGCAAGGCCAATGGCCTGTTTCAAACTTGGGGATTGAGTGCCGCTGGTGATCTCACCGATGATCCGTTCGCCGCCTTGGGTATACACGCGGTAGCCATGGCGCGGAATTCCACGCTCCAGCATGCGAAGGCCAACGAGTTGGTGTTTGAGTCCGGCTTCTTTGGCCTGAAGATTTTTAGCTTTTCCCAAGAAATTGCCCTTGTTTGCCTTAAATACCCAAGACAAACCAACTTCAAGTGGGAGCGTCTGGTCGTTGAGTTCATTTCCATAGAGGGGATACTTCATCTCCAGGCGCAGCGTATCGCGTGCTCCAAGTCCACAGGGCTTTAAACCAAAGGGTTTTCCCTGCTCCTCGAGCGCACGCCAGATTTTAGGTCCCTGATCCCAGGCCACGTAAAGTTCAAAGCCATCTTCCCCCGTGTAACCGGTGCGAGCGATGAGCGCTGGAATACCTAAAATTTCCCCCTCGGCAAACCAATAGGTTTGAATCGAGTGGAGATCGGTGCGCGTGAGAGGGGCAAGGACCTGCGCTGCGTTTCGGCCTTGGAGCGCAATCTGCGAGTACTGGGCGCTCTCGTTGCTCAATTTCACGCTGGGATAGTTGGATTGAACTTGGGCATAGGTCTGAAGGAGGTGTGCGTAGTCTTTCTCCGTGTTGGCGGCATTGACGACAAGCAAGAAACGATCCTGCGCCCGTCGATAGATCACGAGGTCATCGACAATTCCCCCCTGCTCATGACACATGACCGTGTACTGCGCTTGGTGGATGGCAAGACGGCTCACGTCATTGGTCACGACGTAATTGAGGAACGCCTCTGAATCAGCCCCCTCCAGATGAATCTCTCCCATGTGACTGACATCAAAGAGCCCCACTGACGAGCGACACGCCAGGTGTTCTTCTAAAACCCCTGAGTACTGCACCGGCAGTTCCCAGCCGCCAAAATCAATGAGCTTTCCCCCGAGTCGGCGATGTTCTTCAAATAGAGCGGTTCTTTTGAGCACGGCACGGTCCTTTCTCTTCTCGATTACCCCGCGTTAGCTCGAATAAGCCTCAACGGGTAAGCAGGCACAAATGAGGTTTTTATCCCCTAACACATTGTTGATTCGTCCCACGGAGGGCCAGAACTTTGATTCTCTCACCCAAGGCAGAGGATAAACGGCTCGTTCACGGGAGTAGGCGTAGGTCCATTCAGTCTGAAGGGAATGTTCAGCCGTGTGGGGAGCGTTTTTCAGTAAATTACTCTGTCGGTCTGCCTTTCCTTCTTCAATTTCGCGAATCTCTTGCCGGATGGAGATCATGGCCTCACAAAAGCGATCTAGCTCTGCTTTGGATTCGCTCTCCGTGGGCTCCACCATCATCGTTCCGCCCACAGGAAAAGAGACGGTGGGGGCGTGAAACCCGTAATCCATCAGGCGCTTGGCCACATCCTCCACTTCAACGCCGCAGGACTCCTTAAATTGTCGAAGATCAAAGATGCACTCATGAGCCACCCAGCCATTTTTTCCTCGGTAAAGCACCGGGTAGTGCGGAGCCAATTTTCGGGCAATGTAGTTGGCATTGAGAATGGCCACTTGGGTGGCTTTTTTTAAGCCCTGTGGACCCATGAGTGTCATGTACATCCAGGAGATGGGTAGAATGCTTGCGCTGCCCCAAGGTGCTGCTGAGACGGCGGTGCTTTTCTCGCTGACGGGGGCCTTTTGCTGAGCTTGCTTCTTGATTTTCACCACAGGGTGAGAGGGTAAAAACTCCGCTAAGTGCTGAGCCACGGCAATGGGGCCCATTCCCGGGCCTCCACCCCCATGGGGGATGCAAAAGGTTTTATGTAAATTCAGATGACACACATCCGGACCAAACTCCCCGGGGCGACACAGTCCAATTTGAGCATTCATGTTGGCGCCATCCATATAAACTTGCCCACCGGCGTCGTGGATCATTTGGCAGACTTCTGTGATGGTCTCCTCAAACACACCGTGGGTCGAAGGATAGGTGATCATCAGAGCAGAGAGCTCTCGGGCATGAAGATCCACCTTGGTCTTTAAATCCACTTGGTCAATGTTCCCTTGAGAGTCGCACTCGACGACCACGATTTGAAAGCCTGCCATGGCCGCACTGGCAGGATTGGTCCCGTGTGCGGATTTTGGGATGAGACAAACGTTTCGGTGCGCTTCGCCCCGGCTTTCATGGTATTTTTTGATGACTAACAGGCCTGCATACTCTCCTTGAGAGCCCGCGTTGGGCTGGAGGGAGACGGCGGCAAATCCTGTGACCTCCTGGATCATCTGCTCGAGCTCTTCAAAGAGGGTCTGATAACCCTCCGTCTGCTGCAGGGGAACAAAGGGATGGATTTGAGAAAACCCAGGCCAGCTCACGGGGATCATTTCACTCGTGGCGTTGAGTTTCATGGTGCAGGATCCCAGGGGAATCATGGAGTGGGCCAAGGATAAGTCTTTGGCTTGGAGTCGAAACAGATAGCGAAGCATCTGGGTTTCAGAGTGATGAGTATTGAAAATGGGATGCGTGAGGTACGGGCTCGTGCGTTTGAGAGAGGACAGCTCAAGCTCCAAGCGCTGATCAGAAATCTTCACGTTCGGGATGGGTTTTCCTTTGGCTTGAGCAAAGATTCCAATTAAATCGGATAAATCGTCTTCAGTGGTGGTCTCAGCTAAGCTGATTCCTAGAGTTTTGGAATCGAAGATCCTAAGATTGATTTTTTGGGCGTAAGCGTGCGCGAGAATGGGGTTCAATAAGTCCGTGCCCACAGACACGCGAAGAGTGTCAAAAAAAGAGTGATTCCCAACGTCATATTGAAGGGCTGTGAGCGCCGTCTTAAGAAAGCAGGTTTTTTGGTGAATGTTTTGTGCGATCCTTCGGATTCCTTTTGGTCCATGGTAGATGGCGTACATGGAGGCCATGACAGCCAGGAGTGCTTGAGCTGTGCAGATGTTACTGGTTGCGCGATCCCGTCTGATGTGCTGCTCTCGAGTCTGTAGAGCCAGTCGAATTGCGGGCCTGCCATGGCGATCCTTGGAGACTCCTACAATTCTCCCAGGAATGAGTCGCTTTAAGTTTTCTTTTACGGATAAAAAAGCGGCATGGGGACCACCGTATCCCAAGGGGACCCCAAAACGTTGGGAGTTTCCAATGGCGATGTCAGCGCCCAGTTCTCCCGGTGGGGTGATTAAAGCCAAGCTCATGAGGTCACAGGCCATGACCACAAGTGCCTTTGCTTCGTGGGCTTTTTGGATCCACTCACGGTAATCGAAAATTTCTCCATCTGAGGCGGGATAGGAAAGCAGAACACCAAAAGGAGCCGGAGAAAAGCAGTAGGTGCGATGGTCTCCCACAACAATTGGAATGCCTAAAGCATCTGCTCGAGTTTGAATTACGGCAAGAGTTTGAGGGTGACAGTTCTCTGAGACGAAAAAAACTCGAGACTCCTGCTTTTCACTTGCAGCCCAACACAGGCTCATGGCCTCAGCAGCGGCAGTGGCTTCATCCAGCAAAGAGGCGTTGGCTACGGGAAGACCGGTCATCTCGATGATGAGGGTTTGAAAGTTGAGCAAGGCCTCAAGTCTGCCTTGAGCAATTTCTGCCTGATAAGGGGTGTACTGAGTGTACCAGCCGGGGTTTTCTAGAATATTTCTTTGGATGACAGGTGGGGTAAAGCAATCGGAGTATCCCATTCCGAGAAACGATCTGAAAAGTTGATTTTTCTGGGCCAAGGTTTGAGCTTTTTGAAGAGCGTCCTTTTCACTTAATCCTGCCTTGAGATGGAGAGGGGTTTGACTTTGAATTTTCTTCGGTACGATGGAGTCCGTCAGTTCGTCTAAAGAGGCAACTCCAAGGGAGCCCAACATGGCTTGAATCTCCGAGTCACTCGGTCCGATGTGACGAGAAACAAACGAATCCAAAGAGGATTCAGAGGATGGAGCCAATTGCGTGTGACGAGTTTCCATGTTCCCACCTTTTTTGAAGTGCGTGACTGAAGAGTTGCCCCTCCTATGTCACCAGAAAAACTTAAAAAATCATCAGAAAAAGAAAAAAACACCTTGACCGTTTTTCTTACAAAGAGACTTGAGAAAATCAGCCGCTTGAGGGTATCTTTCCCTTCAGCTCAACTTATACACAGCTTATGCGGGATACTCTACCTCAAATGCAACAACGTTCATTTCCAACTCCAGTGGCTTCTCCTACTCCTTCTCGATCCTCTGCTCAGACGGTGGCCTATGCGTCTCAGTCAGGAACTCAGGCTGCGCGAGGCGTGAAAACCGATTGTGCGCGAGTGTTTAATACGGCTTTAGTCTCGAGCCTTGCTGAGTCCAAGCGAGACTTAAGTGCGGAACTTCAGGAGCTCACCCAGAGCGCAGCGTTTCAGGCAATCTTAAACTCCGTTCGTCAGTTGGCAGCCGTTCAAGGGATCTCCGAACGGCAATCCTCTGAGCAAATCATTCAGACCTTTAGAAAAATGGATGAAGTCTGGGGAGAGTATTTAGCCAAAGAGGGATTGGATAAAATCCGTAAGCAGAGGTAAAACTCTCGACTGCAATGACCCCGTATCATCTCCAGGCGTCTTACCGGTCAAGGCGTCTTACCGGCTTGCCTCGGCCCTTACTTCAGCAGCGCTAATGGTATTGAGCAATAGCTGGTGAATGGTCATTGGGCCCACTCCCCCGGGAACGGGCGTGATGGCTGAGACCTGTGAAGCCACCTCGGAGTAAAGAACGTCACCTGTGATTTTTCCTGAGGCGGTGCGATGAATGCCCACGTCAATCACCACGGCTTGGGGCCTCACATAGTCTCGGGTGATGAACTCTTTTTTTCCTGCGGCAACCACAAGGATTTCAGCTTCACGGGTGATCTTCTTTAAATTGGGGGTTTGGCTATGGCAATGAAAGACGGTGGCGTTTGCATTGAGCAAGAGGGCAGCCATGGGTTTTCCAACAATAGCGCTTCGTCCAACCACGCAAGCCATCTTTCCTGCGGGAGAAATCTGGTAATGCTGAAGGAGCTCAAGGATTCCAGCCGGGGTGCAGGGCCTAAGACCCGGGAGATTCAAAAAAAGCTTGCCCGCATTCAGAGGGTGAAACCCATCGACGTCTTTTTCGGGGCTGATCCAGCAGAGGACTTGCGCTTCGTCAAATGCTCGGGGTAGGGGTCGTTGGATTAAGATCCCATCGACTGTTGGATCCTGGTTGAGCTGTTCAATGAGGTCTTCAACGGCTTTGGGTTCGGTGGATCCGGGTAGGTGCAGCGTCTCTGAGGCAAACCCTAAGGCTTGGGCCGTTTGGCGCTTTTTGGAAGTGTAGATTTCACTGGCTGGATCCTCTCCCACGAGAACCACCACGAGCTTGGGGAGCCTGTGATGATTTTTGAAGAAGCGCTCCGTTCGGTTTTGGATTTGGGAGCGAAGTTTCTCAAGAACCGGTTTGGCGTTTAAGTCAATCATCGGATGTCCTTCATACCATTAGCCCAAGTAAAACGCATGTCGTTTCAGGTTCACGCGCTCACTCATGCACGGCATCGTGTTGCAGATTTTTCCCAGTGAAGGCGGCAGATTTTGACCGATTTCTGGGGGAAAAGTTTGCCCAGGGGGTGTGAAGACCCTTGAAATCCTTTGGAATGATGGAAGGTACGAAACTTGCGAAGGAAGAGAGATGAGTTGGAGTGTGCTCAGGATGAGCCTTTCAGATCAGGATGTCTGAAACGAAACCTCTCAGGAGTGAGACGTGGCCACTGGAATGTGGACAGCAGCAAGTGGAGCAGCCGCACAGGCTCAAAGTATCGATACGATTGCCAACAATCTGGCAAACGCGGATACCACCGCTTTTAAAAAAGACGCCGTTACCTTCAAAGAGTACCTCGCCACCCTCGAACGCGAGCATCCCACGCAAGACATCCCACGCGGACCCATTCAGACCCGTGAGCTGTATCCTTTGGATGGAAAAGATCAGTCGTTTGTGGTGATGGACGGCACTCATACGCTGCACGAGCAGGGGCATTTGCGAGTGACGCAGCAGCCTTTGGATCTGGCGTTAGATGGTCCTGGGTTCTTGGAGGTGAGCACGCCCATGGGGATTCGTTACACGCGCCAGGGCAACTTAAAGCTCTCCTCGGATGGGCGTCTGGTGACGGCCGAAGGGTTCTCCGTTTTAGCAAGTCCCAATGAGACGCCTGAGGCAGCCCTGAATCCCTCGCTGAGTCTCCCTGCGCGTTACATCAATCTAGCGGATCATAGCCGCGCTCTGACGATCACGGAGCAGGGTGAGATTTACGATCGCAATGATCTGGTGGCCAAGATTCATCTGGTTGAGTTTAAGAACCTAGGAAAGCTCAGAAAAACGGGGGGCAGTCTGTTTGAGAGCCTCGATGCAAAGAATTCCTTTGCTGCAACGCGAACAGCGATTCGCCAAGGAGTTCTGGAAACCTCCAATGTGAATCCTGTGGAAGAAATGACCAAGCTCATTACGGCCAATCGGCTGTTTGAGCAGGATCTGAAAGCCCTAAAAACTTACGGTGAACTCTTAGGTAAGGAAGCCAATGAGGTAGGTAAATTATGATTCGCGCTCTCTCTACTGCTGCAACGGGTCTTGAGGCTCAACAGGCCAAGATTGCCAATATTGCCAACGATCTGGCGAACGTGAATACGGATGGCTACAAGCGAACCAATACGGAGTTTCATGACCTCATGTATCAGACGCTCAAAGAGCCGGGCGGGTCACTTGGTGCATCCACTCAGTCCCCCGTCGGTGTTCAAGTGGGCATGGGGGTTCGCGTGGGCGCTGCGCACAAGAACTTTGAGCAAGGCCCTTCGCGTGTGACGGGGAACCCTTTGGATCTGGCCATTCAGGGAACGGGTTTTTTTCAAGTTCAAACCCCACAAGGTGAGGTGGCCTTCACTCGTGCAGGCTCCTTTCACGTGGATGCTCAGGGGATGGTGCAACTGAGTGGGGGACATAAGATTTTGCCCCAAATTACGATTCCAAAGAATGCAGCCAGCATCTCAATCTCTCATTCCGGCGAGGTCATCGTTCAGGTTCCAGGCTCGGGCGACACGGTGGTGGGTCAACTTCAATTAGCCAGTTTTCAGAATCCTGAGGGACTGATTGCCCTTGGCGAAGGCCTGTATAAGACTTCAGGCTCAAGCGGCGCTGCAACCCAGGGGACTCCTGGGGAAGCGGGTCTAGGCTTTATTCAACAAGGGGAGCTTGAGGGTTCCAACGTGAATGTGACCAATAGCATGGTGGATATGATCTCCACTCAGCGTGGCTATGAGATGGGAACCAAGCTCATGGGCGTGGTGGATCAGATGCTGGGAGCAACGGTCAATATCAAGTAGTTGTGAAATAAAAAATGCAAATCATAAGAGCAATCATGCGAATGCTGAGTGGAAAAATAATGAACTTCATATTTAACCGGATCATGGATCGAATGAAAACTGAGATGAATCCTCAAACTTCTGGCCCAAGTTCGGGCCGTCTCAAAGGATCGATCGTGGGACTTTGTTTTTCTCTCTCGGGGCCTTCTGCCTTAGCGAGTCCGAATTTGAGCCCCCTTCGAGTGCTCGAGAATCTAAGAGCTCAACTCTCCTCTCAAATGGGTCATGCCGAAGTGAAATTCCCTAAAGACATTGTTTGGCAAGGGTCAAAAGAACCTAGGTTCTATGGTGAGATCTTGATTCAAAGTGAAGGCCCGCCGGGCACCGTTCACTTTTCGGTCGTGGGAGATCAAGGCCAAAGAGCGCAGGGGAGTTTGACGTATGAGGCCTGGGTTCCTGCAAAAATTGCCGTGCGGCGGATTCGTCCGGGTGAGGTTTTAAAAGAGGATTTGTTTGTGAACCGAAAAATCAACGTGGCCTCAGGGCTAGCGGGTGAGTACCGAGGTGTTCTTTTTTCCCCCGAGCGTGAGCTTTCTGAGCTGGAGATGACTCAAACCTTATTAGAAGGTCAGTTTCTCACCACTCCAGCGGTTCGTGCTGTTCCTGCCGTGCGTCGTGGGGATGTGGTGAGGATCCAGCTCATGAAAGAGGGCCTAGTGCTCACCACCTCAGGAATTGCCCAAGAGCCAGGCTATGTTCATCAGCCAATTCGGGTTCTCACCTCGAAGACAAAAAAAGAGCTTTTAGGACAACTTCTGCCGGATGCTAAAGTCGAGGTGAAGCTGTGATCTTAAGAAAATATTTTATTTTATTATTAAATATCTTTATAATGTTTAATACAGGATGTGCTCAATTCGTCAACAGCCTGAAGCAGGCAGATGAGCAGGAGCGGGAAAGAGACTTCTCTGAGTCGGCTTTCATGAGGGATGAGCGAGCAGGGAAGCAAAATGCCCAGAACGGGCCTAGGGCCGGGGCCCTTCGAAAAGGAAGTCGAGTGAGACGAGAAGATTTCATTGATCAATCTCAGGAAGAAGGCTCTCTTTGGGCATCCAGCGGGCAGACGAACTATTATTTTACCCGCAACAAGATCCGGGCTCCGGGAGATCTGTTTACTGTTAAAATTGAAAACGAGCTTTTGCGAAACATTCAAGCTGAGATCAAAGGCTCTCTTTCGGATGATGAACGAGATGAGGAGCTCTCCCAAGCTCGCTCAAAGCTCAGAGATCAACTTTCGAAATCCACAGAGGGCTCAAAAAAAGACAACGCAGGGGATTCCAAGTCGCCGGAGGCTTCCTCTGATTCTGAGAAATCTGATTCCGCTGGGGCCTCCGATGTGGATCGGCAACTCTCGCAACTGAACTTTAAAGACCTGGATATTTCTTCAAGTCTTGAGCTCAAAGTGGGGGATGGCATGATGGCCGAAGTCTTGGGACGATTCTCCAACGGAAACTATAAGATTCAAGCCACAAAAAGGGTTTTAATGAAAAAGGGATACTCGCGCGAAGTACGCGTGGTTGCACTGGTGAAGGAAGCCGATTTAGCTCAAGATTCCGATTCACTTGACTCTGGAAAATTGTATGACACTCAAGTTGCCGTTGCACGCTAAAGCGTTTCGCTCTGTTTTGATTCTGGTGATGGGGCTCAGTTTTTTGCCTCAAGTCAGTCTCGGTGCTCGCCTCAAAGACATTGCCTCGGTCAAAGGGGTGAGGGAGAATATCTTAATTGGCTACGGCATTGCAGTTGGTCTTCGCGGAACGGGAGACTCCAGTACAGAAATTACCAGTCAGTCCCTCTCTCGTCTTTTTGGAAAGTTAGGACTAGATATTCAAAACAATGCTAGTGTAAAATCTAAGAATGCAGCAGCCGTTATTGTCACAGCCAAACTTCCTCCATTTGCCCGAGTGGGGAGTCAATTGGATGTCACTGTGAGTTCCATCGGGGACGCAAGCAGTCTGGAAGGAGGGGTTTTGCTGGTGACTCCTTTGCGAGCTGGGGATCAGAACGTTTATGCTGTGGCGCAGGGTCCGATCAGTATTGGTAGCGTTTTAGATGGGGCTTCAAAGAATTTTCCGACAGTGGGTCGAGTCGTATCCGGAGCCACTATTGAAAAAGACTTTGACTTCAACTTTGCAGCCAAGAAGAATTTCAGACTAGCCCTTCATCAAGCAGATTTCACGACCGCAGCCAGAGTGGCGATGGTGATTAACGGCGAGCTGGGAGGGAAATTTGCTTCAGCTCGGGATAGTGGTACTATTGATGTTGTGGTCCCATTTCATTACGATGGGAATTCAGTTGAACTCTTGGCCTTGCTTGAGAACATGAATATTCACGTGGAATCCAAGGCCAAAGTGGTGCTCAATGAGAGAACCGGGACCGTGGTCATGGGGGAACACCTCAGTATTGCTCCGGTGGCCATCTCGCATGGTGATCTGGCCATTGACGTCAAGGGCGCTCCAAAGGGAACTAAGCCCGAGCGGTAGGCGGAGTTGAAGTCGGGGACTACGGTTTCAGACTTGATGAAGGCCCTCAATACGTTGGGGGTTCAGCCCAGGGATTTAACTGCGATTTTTCAGAGCTTGAAGGAGGCAGGTGCCCTTCAGGCTGAATTGGAGATGATGTGAGTTTTAGGGTTTGCTTTAAGCACAAGCCAAGTCGGCTCGGCATTATGGAAGATGCGAGTCAACTCAATCGGTCATCTACGGGTGACCCATTCCAGGAAACAGGACAGCAGAATTGGCCTGCTAGGATGGTGGGCGCTACAAGTCTTGATTCAAATGAGTCCGGCATGGAGGCTGGGGATCTGCCGACTGAGTCTGGTGCTTATGGTGGAGGGGGGGGCCTTGGGTGTGTCTAAGTCTGTGGGTTCCTCAGGGCTTTCTCCCTCTTCTTTTCAGTTTTCACGACCCCGTGTGAAGGATGAACATACTGGGGATTGGTCTGTTTCCTCCGCCAAGCGAACGGTGCCTGTGGATCGCTCCCAGGTGAGTCCTGAAGTGCTGAAGGCCGCTCAGGGAATGGAGGCCATGTTTTTAGATTACCTCATGAAAGTCATGCGGGAGACTGTTCCCAAAAATGAGATGGATTTAGAGTCTCCTGCGACTCAAATTTATCGGGGAATGATGGACTCTGAGGTGGCTCAAAAAGCGGCTCGTCATGGTGGAATTGGTCTTGCTGAACAGATTATTGCTTATCTGGAATCAAACAGATATCATTTAACTCAGGGCCATCAGTCGGGAGAGAAGAGCGATCCCCATTCTGTGCCCAAGGAGACCTCATGAAAGTCGGCCAATCCGGTGGTAATCCAGAGTTAGCCAATGCAAGGAAGACGGGGAAGCAAGCTCAGGCCTCAGAACTCAAGCGAACGGAGAAGGATGCCGCCTCTGGGGTTGAAGGATCAGGGAAGAAGCCAGTTAACTTGGATGTGAAAAGTGAAATCTCAGCCAAGAGTAAAGAGTTTGGAAAGGCCAAGGAAGTGGCAACCAGTGCGCCTGAGATTCGAGAAGATAAAGTGGCAGAGTTAAAAAAGAGGATTGCAGAGAAGTCGTATCAAGTGGACTCCAATGCCATTGCTGATCGTTTAGTGGATGATCACCTTCGGCTGATCTCTCGAGAGGATTAAGGGGCCCGGGGGAGCGGAAGAGTGCTCCTCGCCGTCTTTAAGTGGTTTTTGTACTGACGTATTGAAGCTGAACTGGGGTTTTTAAGTAGGATTGAGATCGTCGCCAAAGGATTTGGCGAACCCATGGAGTTGAATCCGTAGGCAATCAGGAGGATTGCGGCTTGGAAAAATTACTACAGTCGGTTCATCAGAGTTTAAAGCGTTTAACGGGTCTTCACTGTCAGCTTTTGGAGCTGGTGCGCGAGGAGAAAACCCATCTCCTTTCAGCGGATTTGGCCAAGATTGGGGCCGTCTCCAAAGCGAAACTTGCGCTGTGTGAGGAGATTCATCAGGTCGAGTACAACCGCTTAAAGTGCATTGATGAGCTGGCGATGGTTTTAAAAAAACCCGTTCAGAGCCTTAAGCTCCATGAGCTCATCCTTTCCATTCAGACGTCTCACCCAGAGCTGGCTGCGTCGCTTCAAAGCTCACTCAATGCGTTAACTCACTTGGTATCGCGCATTTCCGAACAAAACGCCGATAACCAACTCCTCCTTCAGCAGGCCCTCAGTCACGTTCAGGTCATGAAGAAGAATGCCATCAGTGAGGCATCCATGAAATCCAGCACCTATACCCATCAAGGGAATCGCTCTCAAGGCGTTCAGGCCTCACATTTAATTTCGAGGGAGATCTGAGGCAGAGATGGGAATAGCCAATATTGTCAACACCGGTTATTCAGGCCTAGTGGCATCGAAGTCGGGGATCTCCACGACGGGCCACAATATTGCCAATGCGAATACCGAAGGCTACTCCCGACAGAAGATCGTCGTTGAGACGCGCAATCCACGCGCAGGAGAGGGCGGTCGCTACGCCATTGGAAATGGAGTGAATGTCGTTCGCGTGGATCGAATCAATGATAGTTACCTAGAAAAACACCTGAGAAATGCACAACGAGAGATTGCCTATCATGAAGAAAAAGGAATGGGGCTTGCTCAGGTCGAGGATATCTTCAATGAGCTCGGAGGGGATGGCATTAATCGGCTCATGAGTCGATTTTTTAATGAATTTAGAAAACTCGCCAATGAGCCTGAGAACACGGCCTTAAGGGAGTCGGTGCGAGAAGCCTCTCAAGCCATGGTCAATGATTTTCGTTCGGTGAGAGACCGCGTAAAAGAAGTGAGTAAGCACATCGATTCTCGGATTGAAGGGTACACCGAGGAGTTCAATCGGGCGTGTAAAGACGTGGCTGATTTAAATCAAGAGATTAAGGCCATGGAGTCGGTCGTGGGTCATGCCAATGATCTGATGGATCGCCGCGATCAGGCGTTAAAGAAGTTAGGCTCGTTTTGTGACATCAGCACGTTTCAGGATCAAAACGGTGTGGTGCAAGTGGACGTGAAAAATGTAGGCCCTGTGGTCCACGGAATGACGGTTCGCCAGTTGATCGCTGAAAGAGGCTCGGTCGTCAGTTCAGATGAAAAACAAGGCCTGATGCAGATTCGCGCCGAGGGATCGGCCCTCAATCAGATCACTCATCAATTAAAAGGCGGGCGCTTAGGAGCGCTCATTGAGCTTAGGGATCTCATCGGATCTCGTGTCTTGGATCGGCTCGATGCGTTAGCCTATGGAATCACCCAGGCCATTAACGGGGTTCACTCGCAAGGGGTTAATGCGCAGGGTGAAACGGGTGTGAACTACTTTAAGCGGCTTGAGACTCAAGAGCGAGCAGCGGAGTTTTTTGATCTCTCCGATGAAGTGAAGGGTGACTCCCGGCGTATTGCCACCGCTTTGGAAGCCAATGCTCCGGGCGATAATCGAATTGCTGTGGCCATCTCTTCTCTTCAGTATGAAAAGATCATTGGCGAGGGTCAGTCCACGGCGGATGATTGGTTTAATTCGATTGTCAGTGACGTTGGGGTGGCCAGTAGTCGGGTTCGCTCTGCAATGAATCATCAAAAAGATGTGGTGACACAGCTGTCAAAAATTAGGGATCAAATTTCTGGAGTCTCCATTGATGAAGAATCCGCAAATTTGATTCAGTTTCAACACACCTTTGATGCCTCCGCCAAGGTGATCCAAGTGGCCGATGAAATGCTGAAGACGATTCTTCAGCTGAAGAGGGATTAGCTCTGGGATTGAATAAAGGATTTTTATCATGAGAGTGACTGATCATAGCAATTTTGACATGGTTCGTGATGCGGTTCAAAGAAGTCGGGATAAAATGAACACGCTTCAGATTCAGTCCGTGAGCATGAAAAAAATTAATACCCCATCGGACGACCCCGTTGGAACCGCAAAGGTTTTAGAGGTGAGGACGGATCGAATGAATAACGACCAGTATCAGATGAATTCCAAGATGGCTGAAACGTTTTTGGAGAATACGGACAGTGCTTTGGCTGAAGTGTCGGAGCTGGTGCTTCGTGCCAAAGAAATTGCCTTAGGTCAATCCAACTCGGCAACAGCCAGTGATCATACCCGGCTTGGGGTTGCCGAGGAGGTGGCGCAAATTTTTAAACAAGCCATCGCCGTGGCGAATCGTCGAGTGGGGGATCGCTATCTATTCGGAGGGTTTAAGACGCAAAAGCCTCCGATTGATGCCGATGGTCGCTATCATGGAGATCGCGGTCAGATGATGGTCGAGATTGCCAAGGATGTTTTTCTGACGATGAATATTCCGGGTTCTGAGGCTTTTAATACGAATGCAAAGCCTGAGTGGGGTCAAGATCTGTCCCGCTTCAATTCTTCCTCAGAGGAGGGCGTACCTTCAACTGAGGGAAGTTTGGAGAATGTAAATCTCTTTGATGAGTTACAGAACTTTAGAATTGCCTTGCTGACGGGCAACATGGAGATGATCCATGACAGCTTAGATCGATTTGATCAACTTTATTCAAAAATTGTGAGCACTCGAACTAAGCTGGGCTCCCGACTGCAAGGGCTAGCCTCCAGTATGAGTATGATTGATCGTCAAAACTTAACGAACATCAATCTGAGCTCAGTCCTAGAGGATGCGGATATGGCGCACGTTTCAACGGAGTTAAATAAAGAAGAGTCAATTTTTAAAAACTCCCTCATGACCTCGAAGCGATTAATTCAGCCCAGCTTGCTGGATTTCTTAAGGTAATGGGGATGGTAAACGCTCTGACGCACAGAGAAATAGGTTGCAAGTGGCAGGGTGTTAGTTTAAAGGTTTCTTCGGTAACGGAATACTTGTTTGACGCAAAGATGGAGATCTTATGTTAGTATTGACCCGGAAGCTTGGGGAAAGCATTGCGATTGATGACCACATCAAGGTTGTTGTGGTACAAATCAAGGGCAAACAGGTGCGCTTGGGAATCCAAGCCCCAAAAGAGACCAAGATTCATCGCGAAGAAGTGTATACAGCGATTCAAGAGCAAAATAAAGAGGCAGTGAAAACTGCAGCTGGAATTGCTCAGGTTTCAAAAGTTTTAAAGGGGTAATTTTAAACATAGTATCTAACCGGACCAAAGAGGTTGAGCGTGATCGTTAAAACAGGACGTTTTGGACAGCTCGGCGTAGAAAATGACGAGATGATCTATATTCCTCAGGGGATCTTAGGCTTTCCTGATTACAAGCGATTTTTCATCGTCGATCCAGGAGACGACACCTTCATTCTGTGGCTTCAAGCCGTTGATCATGCCGATCTAGCTTTTCCGATTCTGGAGCCTAAAATTTTTAAACCAGATTATACGGTTCGTTTGTCGGCTCTGGAACTGCGCGAGTTAAAGCTCGAAAATATTAATCAATCAGCCGTATTTTCCATTCTCACCATTCCCGAAAGTGTCACTCAGATGACCGCCAATTTGAAGGCCCCCTTAGTCATTAATCTCAAGGAGCAAGTGGCCAAGCAGGTGGTCCTACAAGAAAATGAGTACAGCATTCAGCATGAGATGTTTAAAGAACTCAAGATGCATCTGCTGAGTGTGCATGCACGACGAGTGAACTCACCTTCCTCTCATCTCTCCTCGGCTCAAGGGAAAGAGCAATCGCAAGCCGTCTCAGGAAGCCCTGTTTCAGTGAGAAACATTCCCCCGTCGCTGACCGTTCGAACGCTTCATCCGACGGCTTAGCTTGGCAAAATCGGAGGCCAGAAAGTCTGAGATCGGCTTAGTTTGTGTGAGGGGCCTCCGGCGTTTGGGGGGAGTGCTTCATGCGCTCACGCTTTGCCATTTGTAAATAGGCCATTGCCTCTCGATTTTGAGGGTCAAATTGAACAATGCTCTCCCACTCTAGCTCAGCATCGAGAACGTTTCCTTGGCTGTAGTGCAGGAGTCCGAGTTGAATCCGGGCGGGTACGAACTTCGGATGCTCGCGCTTGAGTTGCTGAAGTTCCTGCATGGAGCGTGTTAAGAATCCCTTTTTGGCATAAGCTTTAGCTCGGCGAATTCGAATCTCTAAGGTCGAAGGGTCTAAGCGAGCGGCTTTGGAGTACTCCTCAATGGATTCTTCGTACCTGCGATAACGAAAATAAAGGTCGGCCAGCTCAAGGTGTTTGACAGCAAATTTCTTGTCCACTGCCAAGTCCTCTCCACTTCGTTTGTGGATGACCGATTGATTGGCTTGTTCGAAGACCTTCTTGGCGTCTTCATATTTTCCAATATCGTTCAGAAGGACTGAAAGACAGATGGCTGCATCCGTATGTCTGGGGTCAATGCGAAGGGATTTTTTTAAATTCTCCACCGACTGGCCCACATTGCCTTGAAAGTAGTACAAAACACCGAGCAGGTAGTAGGAGTCAGCGTTCTCGGGGTCCTTTCGCATGCGTTGCCGAATGAGTGCTTCGGCCTCAGCAAATTGCTTGGAGGCTAAGAGTTCCTGGATTTGCTCGTCGGTGGGGTTTTTTTCAAAAGCCTGAGGTTCAGAGGGAGTGATCATCGCGAGTGGGTTCCTTTGGGGGATTTTGGCTGGAGAGTTTTTCGATTTGATCCACTTTTTGTTGAGCACGTTGAGCCGCCTGAGTCCCTGGGTAAGTCTTTAAAACTTGCTCATACCGGGGGCGGGCCGCTTCGTAGAGTTTTCTCTTAAAATAGAAATCCCCAATGAGAAGCTCTTTATCGGCCAAAAGCTGGTGAATCTCTGCGACGTCTTGCTGGGCTTGTGGGGTGTACTCTCCATGGGGATAAAGCGAGAGGTAGTGCAGGTATCCCTCTAAGGCGTGATGAGCAGAGGCCAAGTCTCGAGCCGTGACCGAGGGGATGTCTTTGAAGTAGGATCGCCCCATTTGAAAAAGCGCGTACTCTGCTTTGGGGTGTTTGGGATGGAGGTCTTTGAAGGCTTCATAGGAGGCTGCAGCCTCAATGTAGGATTCCTGGAGGAAATAAACATCAGCGATTCGCAGCTGAGCATCGGTTGCAATGCTGGAGTAAGGGAATTTATTTTTGATCATCCTCAGTTTATCGACGGCGAGCAGGTAATGGTAGCTTTTGATCTCATTTTCAGCGTCGGCCATTACAGAGGCGGGATCATTCTCATCGACAGCAATACTGGAGCAGGCCCCGAGTGAAACGCAGGCAAAAAGAAGGAAGACGATGATCCGTGATGCTCGGTTGAAGGTTGTCACGTAACGATCAAATGAGGTTGCTCTGGGAGTGTGGGGCTCATTTTTGAACTGAAGCATAGCTTGACCTCTGACACACTTTCTCGTCTAAAGCACCAATAAACTCTTGGCTCGAACCCACCCAATTCCCCCGGACTGGTACTGAACCTGTTGCCAGGCTTCAGAGTCTTGAGTGGGGGTCTCGCTGCTGTTTTTGGGTTCGTCTGAAGTGAAAACCAGAAGTTCGACTTCGATGCCGCTTTCGAGTTTTCCTAAGATGGAATAATGAAGTCCCGGGCCACTTCGGATGGGTTCAGATTCCAGGCAGACGGCCGGATTCGTGCCGATGGGGAGGCGCTGTGCGCTCCACCCTAAAAAACAGATCCCTAGGCCAACGAAGGCTGTGAGTCCCCAGGGGGTGCGCAGGGTTTTTCTTAGGCTGCGGTGTTTGAGATAAGTCCCAAGCCAGAGCATTAAAAAAGCAACACTGCTGCATCGAAGGATCCATTGAAGCTCATCGGTCTGAAGAAAGTTTTGGAGTAAGCCTAGGGGACCTACCGCTGGCTCAAGTGAGGTGGGATTCCCAAGCTGGCTCAGGAGGGCTTCTTTGGCTAGTTTTAGATTCTGTTTCACATCGGGATCGCGGGGGTGAAGATGAAGCGCCTTCTTGAGGTGGGCCACGGCTTTTCCTGGCTGATTGAGTTTGAGGTAAAGCGTGCCTAAGTTGTAGTGGTCGTGAGCGGTGGTGGGGGGGTTGGCCTCCAAGAGCTTTAAGGCTTGAGCGTATTCTTTTTTATCAAACAGAGAAAAGAGGGTGGGTGGTTCTTGAGACTCAGAGGGAGGCTCAGCAGGCGCTTGAGCCTGAGCGTGGGGAAGGAACAGGAGCTCTAAAATCCGGTGACGACCTGCGGTTCGTTCAGATTGAGCGAAGCGCGGGTGTTCTTCTAACGAAGAAAAAAAAAGTCCCAGAAATCCTAGAATCAAAATCAATCCATTCCACTTGGGCTTTAAACCAGTCATTCTCTTCAAAAATAAGCGGGCTTGTTGCGATCTTGCAACAAAAATGCGCTCATGGTAACGCTGAGAGAAGGTTCACAGATGTCGCATAGGGGGATTCTTCATGTCCGCAAACACTCAGCCTGAACCGAACCAACTGCAGTTGAACTGGCCTTCTTTGATTAAGTCCGTCGATTGTGAGGGGCCACAGCGGGAGACGGCTCATTGACTCAGGTGGGAAGAAGATGGGAAGCTTCAACGAACCGATTCTCAACGGGGGAGGCTTAAGGGAGTCTCAGAACAATAGGCCCCCAAACTCTGTGATCCCAGGACGAACGGGAACACCTAAAAATTCACATCAGGCAGACAGAACTTTTCTCTAGGCATTGAAATGGCATCGACTCAAGACCGACATTCAGCAGGGGTTTCGGGGAAGAGGAGAAAAAGAAGTAGATTGAACTGGGTTGACCGAGTTGTTGTTCCAACGAAACCAAGAAATCATTGAGGCAAGCGTATGAAACGTTTTTTAGAAGAAGCAAAAAGAATGATCCGGATTCGCTCCGTGAGCGCTGACGGTAACGAAGAGATTGCCAACTACGTCACTGCTTTGATGCAAGATCGGGGGTTGAAAACCCAGATTCAGCATGTCACCCACTCCAATGAGAAAATTTCCAAACGTCAGTTTAACGTCATTGGAGTTTTGGGGGATCCTCTGGTGGATCGAAAAATCCGAAAAGGACTCTTGCTTTGCACCCATCTCGATACGGTGAGTCCTGGAGTTTACGACAATTGGACGGAGACGGGAAAGGATCCTTTTTCTGCGATGATTAAGGATGGAAAGATTTATGGATTAGGCTCCGCCGATGTGAAGCTCGATTTTCTCTGTAAGTTAAATGCAATTGAGCGATTCCGTGAAAAGAAGCTAAAAAATCCAATTTACCTCGTCGGCACGTGTGGTGAAGAAATCGGAATGTTTGGAACCAAGTATTTAATTAAGTCCAATTGCTTAAATCCTAAGTATGTTTTGGTCGGAGAACCCTCGGAGCTGAAAGTCGTCTATGCTCACAAATGCTTAAATATTTTTAAAATTTCCATCGGCTACCAATTGATTGAGCGGGATGCGCGGGGTTTTAATCGGAGGATTGATCTTCATGCGTTTGGTAAGTCAGCTCATAGTTCCTATCCTCATTTAGGGGTGAACGCGGTGCTCGCTTCAGTCGATTTTCTCCATCGGGCCATGGAACAAGGCTTTGAGATGCGCTTCACTCGAATCGATGGGGGGGATACCGTAAATAAAGTGCCCGATCATGCGGTGACCCAGTTTTATTTAACCTCCCATCAGTTTGAGGATTTTAAGAGATTTTTTAGGGAAGTGGCCCAGTCTGGATTAGGCGGTAAGGCGTTTCGAATTGAGCTTGGGGGATCAGGCGATGCGGGAGTGAAGTTCTTGCCTGAGCAGTTGTTGTCCTGTGTGACGGAGATTGTGAATTTCTTTACACGGATGTCCGATGAGTTCGGGAAGGTTCAAGACCCGACGTATGATCCTCCCTTTTCGACGGTGAATTTTGGGCAAATCAAACAGGGCATGGGAACCATTGAGATGCATTTTGATCTTCGGTTGTTGCCTGACACGTGGCCTGAGGAGTTGGAGCGAACCGTTAAGTCCGGGATTCAAGTCATTGCAGGGAAGTATCCCAATCTGAATGTGGCCGCTGTGCGTGAGCGGATGAACCCGTCGCTGAACATGGGTTTACAAGATGAGCTTCTTCAGATTTGCCGCCAATCCATGCATGAGGTGGGCATCGATCCTGTGTTCTCCAAGAAAGCCACTTCCACGGAGGCGGCTCAGTTTTTTCAAGCAGGCTATCCAGCCATTGTCTTTGGGCCTGGGGTGTCTCAAGGAAACAGTCACTCCCCGAACGAGCACAATATTATAGAGCATTTTGAGAAGGCTGTTCATTTTTATGAAAAAGTCATTGAGAAAGTCTGCTTATGATTTTACTGAGGGAGATTCAAGAAAGGGATCTGGATGCCTTGGAGCGGCTGGCTCAGACGCCTGGATTTATTAACCTCATTAACGATAAAGATTTTTTAAAAGAGAAGATTTCTCGGTCCGTGGCTTCGTTTCGGGATCAGTTGATCAATAAGTTTGAGGGCAAGTACCTTTTTGTGGCGGAGGATCTGAGCTCAAAGCTCATCCTGGGGACCTCGATGATTGCGGGTCAGCATGGGACTGTGGAGTCACCTCATTTTTACTTTGAGGTTTCCAGTGAGCAGAAGTTCTCCAGTACGATCAATACGGGCTTTATTCACGGAACATTGAAGCTGAAGTACGACAGCAACGGCCCGTCTGAGATTGGTGGGTTGATCTTAGATCCCCAATATCGCAACTCCGAGGCTCGCGTGGGTCGCCAGATCTCGTTTGTGCGATTTTTATTTCTGAGCTTAAATCGAAGTCGATTTAAGAGAAAGCTCTTAGCTGAGTTGCTTCCTCCTTTAAATAAAAAAGGCCAGTCGCCCCTTTGGGAGGCCATTGGTCGACGGTTCACCAATATGGATTATTGGGAAGCCGATCAGTTATGTCAAAAGAACAAGGAGTTTATCTTCTCCTTGTTTCCTTCGGGGAAGATTTATACGACGTTTTTTTCTGCTGAAGCGAAAAATTCCATCGGAAAAGTGGGCAAGGAAACAGAGCCCGTTCTCCACATGCTCAAGAAGATTGGTTTTCAGTACAAGGACCAAGTGGATCCCTTTGACGGGGGGCCTCACCTTTGGGCGAACGTGGATGATCTTTTGCCGGTGAAGCATTCTAAGAGCCTGAGCTTTGCTGGGGTCTCTCAGGTGGGAGACTCGCCGGATTGGCAGCTGGGCTTGATGTGCAAAACCAAGCAAGCTGCAGGTGAGTTTCGAGCCGTATCCGTCAGGGCAGCGGTCGAGGAGGGGAAGATTCGTGTTTTTGATTCAGATGCCCCGAGTCTTCAGAGGACCTTAGATTTAAGTGAGCAGGAAACCGTCACGTTTATGCCCTATTACTGAGCGTGAAGAGCCCAACGTCAACTCTTGGGATGGGTGCAGTGCTTTGAGATCAGCGGTTTTTTTAATATGAAGGAAGAAGGGGTGAAATCCGATGTCGGCTCGTGGATTGAAAGATTTTAAAAAGGTTCAGTTTCGTGGGAACTATATTGAAGGTCAGTTCACTTTGGCTCTTGAGTGGAGCGGCGAGTGGACGAGTCGAAGTCCTGCGGCATTTGCTGACGAGATAGGTCAGGTTCAGTACTCCTATGCATCGGTCGATCGGGCGGTGGCTTCGGCCCGGCAAGCCTTTTCTTCTTGGAGAAAGCAGCCGCTTCAGAGTCGGATTCAAGCACTGGTTCGCTATCAACAAGCGTTGATTCGCCGTGAGCAGGATTTGACGGAAATGATTGCGCGAGAGGTGGGCAAGCCGCTTTGGGAAGCAAAAACGGAGTTTGCCTCCATGGTGAGCAAAGTGGAGATCACGCTTGAAGAGGGGCTGAAGTTTGCCGCTGATTTTGAGTTGGCCTCAGTTGATGGCGTGGACGGTCGGTGTCGGCATCGCCCCTTGGGCGTGATGGCCGTGGTGGGGCCTTTTAATTTTCCCGGTCATTTGCCCAATGGGCATTTGGTGCCAGCCTTGCTCATGGGGAACACGGTCGTATTTAAGCCCTCGGAGAAGACCCCGTTTGTGGGACAAATCATGGCCGAGTGTTTCGATGAGGCGGGGTTTCCCCCAGGAGTGGTGAATCTGATTCATGGCGAGCGTGAGGTGGGAAGCCGGCTGGTCACTCATGAGTCCGTTGATGCCGTCTTATTTACAGGCTCCTATGAGGTGGGCTTAAAGATTAAGCAGGACACATTGCATCAGCACTGGAAGCTCTTGGCGTTAGAAATGGGGGGGAAAAACTCGGCCATTGTTTGGGGGGATGCCCATTTAGATCTGGCTGTTCATGAGGTGATCCTAGGAGCGTATCTCACCACCGGTCAGCGCTGCAGTGCAACGAGTCGAGTGTTGGTTCAAAGAAAGCTGTTGCCTCAGTTCGTGGAGCGACTTCATAGCCGCGCAAAGGCTTTCTCCATTGGACATCCGACGGCCAATCCCTTGATGGGGCCGTTGATTGATCAGGGGGCGGTGGATCGATACTTAAAATTCATTGGAATTGCAGCTCGTGAGGGGTGTGAAGTGGTGATGAGGGGAAAACAACTGGAGCTGCCTCAAAGTGGAAATTATGTGACTCCGTCGATTTGTCTGGCTGAGAAAATCTCATTAGAACAAACTCGAAAAAGTCTTTATCAGCAGACGGAGCTGTTTGCTCCGAACGTGTTGATTCTAGGAGTGGATGAGGTGGAGGAAGCCATCTTGCAGGCCAATGCAACTCAGTTTGGTCTTGCTGCCAGTGTTTTTACGATGAATCGAAAGATCTATGATCAATGCTGGGAGGGATTAGATGTTGGGGTGCTGAACTGGAATAAATCCACCTCAGGCGCCTCTTCTCGGTTACCGTTTGGTGGGTTTAAAAAGAGTGGAAATCACTTCCCGACGGCAGTGTTTGCGACTCGGTATTGTGCAATGCCTGTGGCGAGTTTAGAGATGCAAAAGGTGCCAGAGATGGCCAGTCTTGCTGGGAAAACGCCTGGATTGAATTGGAGCTGATGAAAAACCAGAACCCTGGGGCGAAACAGCTTGCGTTTTTCCCCAGGGTTTCATTCTAAAATAGGATGAATGGTTTATTGAACTGCTTTGGCTACGTTTGCAGCTTGCGGTCCTTTTGGTCCTTCGATTAATTCAAATTCGACTTTTTGGCCTTCAACAAGAGTTTTGAATCCCTCTCCTTGAATTGCTGTGTAGTGCACAAAAACATCTCGTTCAGTGCCATCAGCCTGGATAAAACCATAACCTTTACTGTCGTTGAACCACTTCACTAATCCGGTTGCCATTCGTGCACCCCCTGAAAAGAAAAAAAATTGAAGAGCAACTAAGGAATGAAGTAATCGCGGATTAGCTGTGGCGTCAAATAAAAAATTTTCTTTTTTTTTATTACGATGTTCTTAGAAGCCAATTCGCATAAAGGAGCTGCCGTAGGAAGGTTGCATCATGGGGTTCAATCCAAAAGGAGTCGAGTTATAAGGATTGGTATAAGGAATTCCAGGCATCGGATAATTCATTAAGCCATTCATACCATTCATTCCAGTAAGCCCATTCATGCCCAGAGGAAACGATCCGATGCTCCCCATTGGAGAAGGAGGAAGTCCCACGCCTGGGTACATGCCGCCGGTCATTGGGTTAAAAGGGTTCATTCCTGCATTCGGGAAGGCGCCTCCCATGGGGTTCATCATCGCCATTTGCCCGCCAAAAGGATAAATCGGGCTGGCTACGCCTGGAGTCATTCCTTGAGGAATAGTGTTAGTGAGTGTAGGTGGAATCACAAGTGGCGCAACAGGGGGGTTGTTCGGAGGGGGTGTCATCTGAGCCGGAGTGCCGCCCACAGGAAGAGTCATGGGTGCCCCGGGTAAGGAAATCGGAGACATCGGAAGGCTTGGATTGAGGGCTTGGTTGAGCTGTTGCGCGCCTTGCACCAGCTGTTGATCAGCAGCCATGGCGATGGCCGGAATGTTCTGCATCGCCTGCCTGAGTTTCAGGGTTTCGGCACATTGCTCTTGATTGGCCTGAAAGCCCAGGCAAACACTCCATGCTTGGTGTTCCGTCTCTCGCAGAACTCGGGAGTATTCGATTTGAAACGGATAGGGATTTCTTAAAGATCCATATTGGGCCATGGATTGGATTCTTCCCACTCGAATTTCACCCAGAGCCTGCTCAAAGGCTTTCTTCTTTTTATAAGGAAGCTTTTTTAAGGTGAGGCCCTTTTTCACGGTCTGTGCAGCCTGCTCCCAGTCCTCAGGTTTGGCATTGGGCTTATTCGTGTATCGTGCGGCGAGGGATCGGATGCCATCGGCCACTTTCTCGACATCTGCTGGGTTTTCTGTTGCCCAGGTATGGAGTTTTTCCTCCACTGAGTCGAGTTCCTCGAGACTTCCCTGAGTGATGTTGGACAAAAGCAGATCAAACTGGGCAAGTTTGAGATGCTCCTCGTTTTGGTCAAACAAGGCTTTTTCAATCGCTTTCATGGCGAGCAGCTCTTCGTTGGCTGAAACCGCCTCCTGCCATTGTTTTTGACTCGCACAGTGAGTGCAGATTTGGCTTTGAAGGTGGGTGATTTTTTGAGCGCGCTCGAATTTCACTTTTTGTTCTTGGTCGAGTTGTTGGGCTTTTTGCTCCTGATGAAGCTTTTCTTTTTTTAGGTGAGAGGAAGAGAAGACCAGCGGGGTTGAGGAGAAGTCTAAACACTGGAGCCGATCCTTGTCTTTGTTGAGGTTCTCATAGACTAGCTTGATCCCAAGATCACGTGTGAGTGGGTCTTGAAGGGGGACTCTGAACTGGGGATTTTGTGACAACAGCACGCAGGGTTGGTTGAGCGTTGAAGAGGAGGTTTGAGAGGGCTCCTTTGCGCATTTGTGTTTTTGTTTTCGATGCTCGGTGACGCATTTTTTTAGGGCCTCGTAGTCGGCAAGAAACTCAAATCCCAAACTATTTTTGCATGAGCTTGAGTTGGGGTTTTCATGCGGCTGGATTTGGAGGGCTCCTTCGTAGCAGTCTTTAAAAAGAACACCGTAGAAGACGACTTCGGCCTCCGCTTCAGGGCGCTCTGAGTCCGTGTATTCATCATCAATGGGGGAGGAGATGGGCTCAATGTGGACTTGAAAATCAGAGATCACCGATTGAATTTCCTTGAGGCTTAGGCTTCGTTTTTCGGCCCAGGCCATCGAAGGACAAGCAATTGAACC
Organism: Bdellovibrionia bacterium; assembly: GCA_049424145.1. Classification (GTDB taxonomy): domain Bacteria; phylum Bdellovibrionota; class UBA1018; order UBA1018; family UBA1018; genus JBMSSC01. The sequence goes on along the minus strand of JBMSSC010000014.1, from coordinate 2,046 downwards.
AATGAGTAGCGCAAGCAGCTCAAAGCGGTACTTTGAAACAACGGAGGAGTTGGCTTTAGAATCCAGGATTTTTTTCATAGTTTCTTCTCGGTCTTGTTTCTAATTTTCACATAAAGTCTATTTAAACCAAAGCAAAATTCTTGACCGCGTTATTTTTTGGATGTGTCGAGTTCAACACAGAGCTCTTGCCTGAAGAAGGAGGGCTTGTTAGGGTCAGGCTCAAGAGAGGGAATTTTATTATGGTATTTGAAAAAGTGCAGGCTCATGATTTTGAGCAGGTGGTGTTTTGTCAGGATTCGCGCGTGGGATTAAAGGCGATCATCTCCCTTCATTCAACGGTGCTTGGACCTGCAACCGGGGGTTGCAGAATGTGGAATTATGGGTCGGAGGGGGAGGCGTTAGAAGATGTTTTGAGACTCTCTCGAGGAATGACCTATAAGTCCTCCTTAGCTGGATTGGATTGGGGTGGGGGGAAGGCTGTGATTTGGGGCGATGCGAAGACTCAAAAAACTCCTGAGTTACTCCAGCGCTTTGGTGAGTTCGTCGAGCGTCTTGGGGGCCACTACATTACGGCCAAGGATGTGGGGATTGATTCTCCAGATTTGAAACTCATTAAATCGAAAACCTCCCATGTGTTGGGGATTGACGGGGAGTCTAACTCCAGTGGTGATCCATCGCCTGCTACGGGTCTTGGGGTTTACTACGGCATGAGGGCCACGGCACGGCACGTGTTTCAAACCCCTTCATTAAAAGGGATGAAGATTGCACTTCAGGGCTTAGGCAGCGTTTCCTACTACCTTTTGGAGCACTTAGTGGCCGAGGGGGCCCAGGTGATTGGCTGTGACATTGATCCTGCGCAGGTCAAGCGGGCTGCTCAAAAATACGGAATTGAGGTGGTTCAGCCGGAGAAGATCTTTGATGTGGACTGTGATATTTTCTCCCCGTGCGCTCTAGGAGCTGTGATCAACGCGGAGACCCTTCCGCGACTCAAGGCGAAAGCCATTGCTGGGGGGGCAAATAACCAGTTAGCCACCCCGGAAATCGGCCATCAGTTGATGCGGAAAGGGATTGTTTATGTCCCGGACTATGCGATTAATGCTGGGGGCGTGATCAATATTTACTACGAAAATCCCCAGTTTGGTCCATACAGCCAGAAGAAAGCCTATGAGCACGTGGCTCGCATTGAAAAGACCATTGCGGAGATTCTGGATCGCTCGATGCAAAGCAAGCGGCCTCCTCATGAGGTGGCTGATCAAATGGCTGAAGAGCGGATTCTGCTCAAAAAAGGATTAAAAAAGAGCTAAGAAGAACGAATCAGAACGCATGCAGGATGGGTTCGGAGTTTAAGTGTAACGGCGGGCGTAGGATTCAGTTTGGGGAGAAGTCCTTGGCAGTGAGCCTACTCCCGCTTGAGCCCAACTTTCAGCGGCGTTTGAGAAGTGAGCTTTTGTCCTGTGGAATCAGTAAAAGAATCGAGGTGAATCCATGTCTCAGTTCAGACCGGCAGACTATTTTGGAATTCAACGGGTTTTAGAGCCCAAGGGGGTCCTCCCTCAGCAGGCTCTGCGGCTGGATCCATCCCTGCCGATTGCTGAAGATGAGCTGCTCATTGATGTGGAGTCCCTCAATATTGATTCGGCAAGTTTTCATCAGATCCAAGAGGCGTGTCATCGGAATGAAGTCCAAATGCAGCGCCATGTTTTAGACCTCGTGGCTCGCAGGGGGAAGCATCACAATCCGGTCACAGGCTCAGGAGGGATGCTCATTGGTCGGGTTCTGCAGGTGGGACCAAAGTTCCCCGTTTCGCAGAAGCCCGTGGCCGTGGGTGACCGAATTGCGACCCTCGTTTCCCTGACTTTGACCCCGCTTGAAATCCGGCAGATCAAAAAAATCCACCCCGAGACGGATCGGATTGATGTGAGGGGGCATGCGATTTTATTTGGCTCAGGGATTTTTGCTCAGCTTCCCTGCGATCTGCCCGAGTCCGTGGCATTAGCGGTTTTTGATGTGGCAGGGGCTCCGGCTCAGACCCAAAAATTGGTTCAG